>JAEWTV010000109.1 GCA_023397675.1 Bacillota bacterium
AGGGCTTTTTGTGCTTATACAATGCGAACGTTGTGTGGCCTCAGCTATAGGGAGATATGTCAAAACATGTATAATATGACAGCGTCAGGCTGTGCAAGACTTTGCGATACCGGATTCCGGCTAACAACTAGTAATGAAAAGTATGAAATGATATTTAATGAGTTAATTGATTTAGAATTTAAAATAAGTTAAATAAATACTCTAATATGGTCTATCAATTCTGGAATATACGCAAGCTTTCTCAAGACATTTTACCTTCGCTTGATGTTGTTTTACAAGCTGAGCCTGTTCATTTAAAAGAGGAAATTGTTTGGAATAGATATAAAAGCTTAGAAGGTACCTAAGGAGACTAGTCCTCGACCTAATGTTTGTATTCTTCTTAATGAATTTAACTCTTCTGAAATAGGAATATTCATGTTCTACCTCATAATTATATTTTATACAATATTATATTTAGTTTTAAGGAATAGCAACATAAGTATTTAGGTATATTTTTGAGAAGCGTCCCCCCAAAAATAAAAGACCATGTGTTTTCTTTTCACCTGGCCTTTTACTGTATAATTCCTGTCTGCATGATTCCTTACCGTTATGTCTTTGTTTCCTAACCTGGGCTTTCTTATCCTTGTCATGAATTCTTGTTACTGGATTAATTCCCCAAATTCCTCTGATTTGCTGTGACAATTCAAGATTTGATTTAATTTTCGCTTTTTTCTTCATATAAATAACTCCTTTTTTATTGTTTAATATTATTATAACAAAAAAACTTATGTTTACTATTAAATAATTATTGAAAGTATTTTGTTTTAGCTATAAACTATATGCGAAACTACTTAATATAGACACTTCAAGTAGATAAATTTTACAGAAGTTAATAAAATTATATTGATTTAAGGTGAATTATGGAGAAGCTATGTTTGTTCGAATTAAAAGAAGGAATGGTAGTAGGAGAACCTGTCTTTTTCCCTGGTAAAAAAGAACTGCTTCTAAATCAGGGGACAACTCTCACTAGGGATCTGATTGCTTCATTAAAGGCCAGAGGTGTGGAAAGCGTTTCAATCAACGATAGATATACACTTTTGATTGATCCTGCAGATACTATCGTAAAAGAAATGATGGAAACACTGGAAAAGGAAATTAGCAAGTTTGCGCCTGAAGGTTTGGAGGAGAATACCTCAGACAACATGGTTGTCGTTGGTAAAAGAGCCCGGATAGTTGCAAAGAAACTGACACAACAAGAAGTACTTGTTAATTTCTGCACTAGAATGAAGCTTATTAATAGTAATCTGCTTTATAAGCATGGACTTCAAACCTGTGTAAATTCTCTTCTTGTATCAGGTGCAATGGGGCTGAATGATGAAGAAATGTTTACAGTAGCTACTGCTGCGTTGATACATGATCTTGGCTTATGTGAGATGCCCCCCATTATAGACTACACTCAAAATAGTAAACAAAATGAAATGGCATGGAAAGAGCATCCAAAGTATGGCTATTACATAGCCAAGGAAAACGGTATATCTGTTGATGCATGCAAAATGATTCTTCACCATCATGAATTATGGAATGGAAGCGGCTTCCCTGTTGGAATGACCGCAGAAAACATACCTTTAGGGGCAAGGATTATCTCTGTATGTGAAACATACGACAGACTTATAAGGTATGAAGGTTATCATAGGTATCAGGCAATAGAATACCTTTATGGGAGCGGCCAGTATTACTTTGACAGTAATGTAGTGGCAGCCTTTACAAATTGTATTGCCATTTATCCTTTGGGTTCAATGGTAAGGCTTTCGACAGGTGAGACAGGAGTAATTGTTAACATAAGAAAAAATCTCGGACCGAGACCTATAGTAAGAGTATATTATAATCGTGTTAATATGCCTTATGAATTCCCGAAACATGTAGATCTTGGCAAAGAAAGGACTATTTTTATTAAAGAGGTACTATAATTCTGGTCCCAATGGAATAACTATGACATAAAATATTATGTAAGCTATTTATCTATTTGTAGTAATGGAAAGAGGGTTTCGTGATGGATAGAGCCATTTCTTTTCCTACTAAAGATTATTATGTCAGTAATTCCGGTAACGATAGAAATAGTGGAACTTCTCCGAATAAACCATGGAAAACCATCTCTAAAGTAAATAAATCCTGGTTTAGTCCAGGTAGCACCATTCACTTTAAATGCGGTGATGTTTGGAGAGAGCAGCTTGTTGCTGCCAGTGGCAATACCAGTGGATATGTAACTTATACAACTTATGGTTCCGGGCCTAAGCCATTATTCCTTGGGTCGGTTAATTTAACCGGGAGTTTTAACTGGAGATCGGTAGGTAATAATCTATGGACAGTGTCAAATCCTAGACAAAAGTTTTATAAAGACGTAGGTAATATTATTTTTAATAATGGGGAAGCATTTGGTGTAAAGGTATTCAGCAGGGCTGAGCTTAATTCACAAAACAAGTTTTTTTATGACAAGAACCAATATACTATAGTACTCTTTTCAGCGCAAAATCCAGGTTCAATTTATTCAAGTATCGAATGTGCTATAACGCAAAACATTATCGAAAGAGGCCTCAAAGCATATGTCAAATTTGATGGACTTGCTTTAAAATACGGTTCGGCTCATGGCATAGGCGGATATGATGACCACCATATTATAATCCAAAATTGTGACATCAGTTATATTGGTGGGGGAGAGTTGTCCAATGACGGTACTCCGGTAAGGTATGGCAACGGAGTAGAGTTTTATAACAGTGCACATGACAGCTCCGTCACAGGCTGCAATTTCTATGAAATATATGATACTGCTATAACTGCTCAGGGTGGCGGAAACAAGATTCAGGTGTATAACCTGTTTTTCAGAAACAACTATATTGAAAAAGCCGAATGGTCTTTTGAAAGTTGGGTTTACAGTAATAACGGGTTTATCAGGGATATTTATTTTGAGAACAATATATGCAAAGGTGCGGGGCTTAGCTGGGGCCATTCACAAAGACCGGGTTTAAGCGGAATACACATCTTGCTTAATGACAGTACTGCACCTGCAGAGAGAATATATATACAGAATAATAAAATTGAAATAGCAGCAGATTTTTTGATTTATCTTTCAACAGTGTGGAATGGGCAAGGAAGTGTAATTTTGGGAAATAATCAGTACATTGTAAAAAAAGATTCATTGTTTGCTATATGGAAAGGCAAGCAATATATGAGTGTAGATTTTGAAGATTTTAAGAAGGATGCAAATGATATAGGGTCTACGTTGACAACAATTTGAATATATGATGAAAATGCTGCAGGACGAGAAATGCAGCATTTTTGATTATGAACATAAGGTGGGACGTTTCTCAATTTGTGAAACCTTTAAGAGGGGACAGTTCTCAATTTTTATTAGATAAATTGGGAACTATCCCTACTTTTATTTTCTTCTCATTGTAATTTGATAAATTGAGAAGCGTCCCTACTCTTCTTTCTTTATATATTTCTTTTTTCCTTACTATTTTGACAAAGAATCCTGGGAAATTATTTCAATAAATGAAGGAATTTAACACACTATGTAGAACTTTGAATCAAATATTTATCAAAAAGGAGCTGGTTATTATGGCAGTTAAAATTAACAAGGATCTTGTCGAAGAGTACATCGGTACAAAGGCAGACCGTGAAGCAATGCCTGTTACCAATCTTCCTGCTGGGTCTACATATGTGGAATCCGACAATGGCGGAAAAAAGTATGTATTTACAGGTTCATTCTGGTTGGAGGATACAGCCAAGGTGGAAGAACAGCGGGCTTGGTCTTATAGCGAGGCGGGGGATGCCATTGGAATCCAGGGAATTGTGCCTCAGGGGATGCAACTGTTATATTCCAGTATTAATTCAAGCCGAGTTGATCTAACGGATCCAACGGTTTGTCCTGAAATACAGATGAAGGGCGCAACGGCCGGGTTCCTTATGGTTTATGTTGAATATGGAACGTCCGGGAGCTGGCAGTTTAATGTATTTGGCACTACTAACTCCGGAGGACCGTATGGAAAACTGACAAAGCCAAATGAGCCTTCCCAAGGTTTATCATTGACAGTAAACATAACAGGTGAAGGCCAATATATTGCCATACCTGTAACTTGTATAGGTCTTCCAGTAATTAAATTTACAGCTGCATTAACAGGCAGTAGTATTATAACAGTAGCTTTTGTTCCAGTTCCATTTATGTAAAAGGACGGAGGAAGAGTATGAGACCTAGATTACCTCAAAATTTTACTTTTAATAAAGGGATTATTGGTGAAGGTTTTCAAAACCCTTCAGAATGGACTTTGACCGGTGATGGGAGCAAATCTGACGATAATATAAATTTCCTTACGGGTGACTGCTCGCTTAAGCTTACAACTTTAGCAGGTGGTACCTTAAGTGCTGTCAAAACTGTGTCGTTAAACCTTAAAAACTATCAGAAACTATTCTTACTTAAGTTTTATGTGTATGACCCTACCACGGTTTCAGGAATATATTTCGACATTTCATCCCAAGGTGATTTCAGCTGTATGTTTGAAAAAAGTACAGACGGTTCATTCCTGGTGCAGGGTTGGAATACATTACCGATGGATTTGGCATCATGGGAAGTACATAGTGATTCATTCAACAATATTATGGCAGCAATTAGAATAAAAGTAGTTGCAAAAACGGATACAACGGCTGTTGTTTCATTCTCTGAGTTTGTTTATGGATTTGATGCTTCTCCTAAAATATTGATACAGTTTGATGATGCTCTCGAAAGTGCTTATACAAAAGGGTTTAGCATCATGAACGAATTCGGTTTCAAGGCTACAACATATGTCCCATGGTCATTCATAAATTCATCCGGATATATGTCCTGGCAGCAGTGTAAGAATATGTATGATGCTGGATGGGACCTTGGAAACCATACCGATGAACATGTAAACCTTACTGCTTATTCACCTGAACAGGCACAGGTACACATTGTCAATGGTACAAATATGCTTGTTGAAAATGGATTTGACAGAGCAGCCTATCATCTCGCCTATCCGTATGGACAGTATAACAGTGAAGTTATTGCAAGGACAAAACAGGCAGGACAGCTGACTGCGAGAACTATTACAGGACTTGGAACCTACCCCGGTGATAATAACCTTTTTGCCATATCATGCTTTATGACAGTTAATTCAATTACTGTTTCTACAACAAAAAAATTCATTGATGATGCTATTTTACAGAACAGTACTTTATGTATACTATTTCACGGGATTGTAGACTCCAACCCAGACACATATGAATGGCTGTCCAGCGACTTCAGGGAAATTATCAATTACCTGGAATCAAGAAAAATAACCCCAATTACAATAACTGAATGGTTTGCCTACATTAATAATCCGCGGTTTTATGTACCTTGATTATCCTGCTAGATATTACACCTTGAGCTTTAATATTACCAATAAGTTCAGGGAAGTATTTTGATAGGATAAAAACAATCGGAACACAAATTGCAAGTTCTACAACTGCAGCTGTAATACAGGCTAGAGGACTTAAATATGTCAAATCTCCATTAAGACTAATACTTAACCAATTTATTAACCTCTTATTAATAAAAGCCAGAAAGAATCCATTAAGGCCCATGAATATTAAACTATTCTTTCCGATGTAGGTTAGCGGTTTTATTTTTGGAATTAGTTTTGATAGGCTTATGATAAAAATAGAGCCGCTGATGGCTGTAAACAGGAATAAGAAGATATTTCCATGGTTTGACGAAGCCATATCTACATAAAAACTGCTATTTCCAAAAGGACCTTTATTAAGATCAAATGTCAATAATGTAACGGTAAGTGATATACAAGTTAAAATAAGCCAGCTGATATTGGATTTTATTTTATTAATGACATCATAATTTCTCATTGCTAATCCAATCATAAATAGCGAATATGCTGTCAAAGCTTCCCCAAGTCCCCAGAATTTAAATACTCTATAGCCAAAGATGCATATGTCATCAATATTATATGAAATAAACATGCCTGCAGCAAAAAAAAGTACAAAACATAATAGAATTCTCTTAATATTTATTAAATATTTTCCAATGAAAAAATGAAATATCTCTAATGTCAAAAAGCATACAAGGAACCAAGTTGGAACATTTAGTGATGTATCCCCTGAAAAAAGCAGCATAAATAATTCTGTAATTACCTTTTTTATATTTTGAGCATCGTTATGTGTAATAAGTGCAGGAATAAACAGTATTATGTTAAAGAATAGTATGGGAATTATTCTTGTGCGAAATTTTATTTTTATAAAATCAAAAAAATGTTGGCTGCTGGTTGTTTTTGTCAGTAATCCTGATAATATGAAAAAAACCGGTATTGTAAAGGAAGTAAGAAATCGCATTGTTTGTAATGCTAAATTGTTTCCATTGCTTATAAACTTTTCTATCAAGTGTGCATAGAATACCAAAAACATTGCATATCCCTTTGCAGTGTCTATCCAATATTTCCTGTCTGTAAATTCCATTGCTCGACCTCCTGATGTTTAATAACAGAATGCGGTAATAAAAATCACTAGTATTATATATTAATACTTTTAATTGCCCATTGGGAAAATGGACATAGCTGGCTCTTTGCAACTGCTTGCGGTTTTTATGAACCCAGTAATTTATTAGTTTCTTGACATAGATATTATTGGTGATATATAGTTTATTTGTGCCTGATATGGTAGATTATGGAATATAAATTTGCAGTAAATTTATACAAATTAACAGCAAAGGTCGGATATTTAATGGAGTTTAAACAATATATTAATATTATTGTAAAAAGGTTATGGTTAATAATTGCTTTGGTAGTAGCAGCAAGCGGCATATCGATTTATATAAATTATTTTGTGTTATCTCCTGTTTATAATGCAGATACTACAATTCTTATTCTAAGCCAGGATAATATGCGTAACCCTGAACTATATAATGATGTAATGGTAGGACAGCAACTGGCGAAGGATTATGCTGAAATAATCAGGAGCAGGACTGTTGCAGAAGCTGTAATAAGGGAATTAAATCTTAAAGGTATGTCTGTTCAGGAATTGATAAACAACATTTCGGTAAGTGCAAGGGATGGTACAAGTATCATTCAGATATCAGTTAAAGATCAGAATCCTGAAATGGCTATGAAATTAGCAAACAGTACTGCAGGTGTTTTTTCTAAAAGGGTTATAGAACTTATGGGAGTAAAAAATGTTACTTTAGTAGATAAAGCTGTAAAACCGGATATGCCATCAAGCCCACAAAAGTTAAGAAATATCATACTTGTAGTTATTGCTACTCTGTTAGTCGGTGGAATGGTTGCATTCCTGATGGAATATATTGATAACACTATAAAAACTGCTGAAGATATTGAAATTTTCCTCGGAATGAATGTAATCGGTATAATTCCGCGAAGGATGTCCAACAGGGGGAAAAGCTTATGACAACGAGGGTAACTATTCCTTTGAACGTTGATGATTTTATACAAGAAGCATACTGTAGTTTGAGGACAAATCTTCAGTTCTGCGGACTTGGAAGCAACCTTAAAACCATAGCAGTTACCAGTTGTAATCCTAGCGAAGGTAAAACTACAGTTTCATTAAATCTTGCTGTATCAATTACATCACTTGATAAAAGAGTTTTGCTGGTTGATGCAGACCTTAGGAAACCAAGAAATTTAAAGGGAATTGAGCATAATTATAATTACGGACTTTCAAACTATTTATCTCACATGGCTGATTTTGAAGAAGTTGTGTGTAATACAAACGTAAAGTTCCTTCATATGACCCTGTGTGGCCCAAAACCGCCAAAACCGGCCGAACTCCTTGCAACAGGAAGGTTTGATGAGTTTATTTCGGAAGCCAAAAAAAATTATGATGTAGTCATTTTTGATACTCCACCGCTTGGGAGTGTAATAGATGCTGCAATAATTGCTCCTAAAACGGATGGGACTATATTTGTAATTGAATCCAATACCGTTGATTATAAAATGGCACAAAGAGTAAAGGAACAGCTGCACCGCAGTAATTCCAAAGTAATAGGAGCAGTATTAAACAAACTGGATAAAAAGAATTATAAGGATTACCATTCGTCCTACAGCTATTATAACAAAGTAAATGATGAGAAAATATCCTGATTGCCTGTAACTTAAAAGCTGGGGGGAGGACAATGATTGATATTCATAGTCATATAATTTTCGATGTTGACGATGGCCCATCGGGAATTGACAAATCTGCAGAAATGGCAGCCGAAGCACTGAAGGCTGGGATCCATACCATTATTTCCACTCCTCACTTTAATGAAATACTGATTAAAAACGGGCTTATTAAAAGAAATTATATGGCTGCGGCAGCAGAGGCTAAGAAGATAGGTATAAATCTTCTTATCGGATATGAAATCCGTATAAATCCGTTACTGCCGGAAACTATCGGCATTCTAAGAGACATAACACTAAATAATTCAAAATTCATACTTGTCGAAATGCCTTTTGACACCATCCCTTTTTATATATTTGATATTATTTATAAACTGCAGTTGAAGGGAATTACACCTATTATAGCTCACCCTGAAAGGTGCGAAAGGCTGAGGGATAACCCTGATTTAATTATTAAACTGATTGATGTGGGCTGCCTTATACAGCTTGATGCCGCTAGCTTACTTGGTGTACATGGCAATAAGTCAAAAAAATGTACAAAGGCGCTTATTAATAAAAGGCTTGCACACTTTATTGCATCAGACGCGCACAATAGGGAAGGGTATTCAGTTTGGTACAGAAATGCATACAATACTGTTTTAAAGTGGGCAGATAACGAATACGCAAACGAACTTTTCTATAAAAATGCCAGAAACTTGCTTGTAGCCGATTGATTGGAGAATAACAATGAAAGTTTTATTAACAGGCTGTGAAGGACAGCTGGGACGTGAACTTATAAGACAATTGGATAACTGTACCGGTAAGTATGAGGTGTTTAAAACAGACATAGGCAGCCTTGATATTACTGATTACAATGCAGTTATTGAAGCTATGACTTCTATAAGACCTGAAACAGTAATAAATTGTGCTGCAAACACTAATGTTGATGCTTGTGAAGATAACGAAATTTCTTCCTTCAGGATTAATGCAATGGGTGCACGGAATTTGTCTGCAGCTTCTGAGCTTGTAGGGGCAAAGATTGTCCAGGTATCAACAGACTATGTGTTTGATGGAAGTATAAGCAAACCCAAAAGGGAATATGACGAGACAAACCCGCAAAACTGTTACGGAAGAAGCAAGCTTTTAGGCGAAAAGCTTGTTAAGGATACAAACAAAAAATTTTTCATTGTCCGGACAGCATGGCTTTACGGTGATGGCGGCAATTTTGTCAGAACCATGCTGAGGTTGTCAAAGGAAAAAAAACAAATAGATATAGTCAATGATCAGACAGGCAGTCCGACAAGTACCGTAGACCTCGCAAGATGCATAATCAATTTGATAAATACTAATAATTATGGAATCTACCACGCAACAGCAGAAGGAGCATGCAGCTGGTATGAATTCGCGAAGGCCATTTTTAAAATAGCTGGAATTGATGTACAAGTGAATGCAATTACGAGTGAGCAGCTGAGCAGACCTGCCTTACGTCCGAAATATTCCGTGCTTGATAACTTTATGCTTAAAATTCTGGATATAAATAATTTCAGACACTGGGAGGAAGCACTTCGGGAATACCTGGAGGGGGAGAGAGCCGTATGAAGGGAATTATACTTGCAGGGGGTACAGGCTCAAGGTTGTACCCTTTGACAAAAGTTATAAATAAACATTTGCTGCCGGTAGGCAGGTACCCAATGATTTTTTATCCTGTTTCCAAGATGAAAGAAGCAGGTATAAAGGATATATTCATAGTCACCGGAAAAGAACACGCGGGTTCAATAGTTAACCTTCTTGGGAGCGGGCATGATATGGGGCTTAACTTTACATATCGCATACAGGACCAGGCTGGTGGAATAGCGGAAGCTTTAGGACTTGCAGAAGATTTTGTAGGTAACGATAAGTGCGTTGTAATACTTGGGGATAACATATTTGAAGATAGTATCGTTCCCTCATTAACTAGCTTTGAAAGACAAGTGCAAGGTGCAAAAATACTCATGAAAAGGGTTAATGATCCTTCAAGGTATGGTGTGATTGAATTTTCTGGCGACAATGCTTTATCCATAGAAGAAAAACCTGCACAACCGAAATCCAGCTATTGCGTTACAGGCATTTACATGTATGACAATAGTGTTTTTGACATTATTAAGACACTTAAACCATCCCAGCGTAATGAGTTGGAGATAACAGATGTAAATAATGAGTATATCCGAAGAGGTCAGCTTACTCTCGGCAGATTAAAGGGCTGGTGGACTGATGCGGGAACAATGGAAAGCTTCTATTATGCTAATTATCTCGCTGAAAAGGTAGAACTC
The DNA here is from genome assembly GCA_023397675.1 of Bacillota bacterium. Classification (GTDB taxonomy): domain Bacteria; phylum Bacillota; class Clostridia; order Acetivibrionales; family JANLFN01; genus JAEZTC01. The sequence continues at coordinate 10,442 of JAEWTV010000109.1, forward strand.
AATTTATTAAAAGAAAATGAAAATACAACGAGGGTTATTGCATGAAAAAGACTATGCTTGTAACCGGAGGTGCCGGTTTTATAGGAAGTAATTTTATAAGGTTTGTTCTCAAACACTCAAAAAATATTAAAGTAATAAATCTGGATAAGCTTACATACGCAGGTAATCTTGAAAATCTTAAGGATATTGAAACTGACGGCAGGTATACCTTTATTAAAAGTGATATATGCAGCAGCGAAGAAGTTTCGGTGATTTTCAAGGAATTTGATATAGATTATGTGATCAATTTTGCTGCAGAAAGCCACGTAGACAGAAGTATTCTAGATCCTGAAGTATTTGTTAGAACGAATGTGTTGGGAACAATAAACCTTTTAAATATTGCAAAACAGTTCTGGGAGAATGGTGTTTCATTCAAGCGGGGCAAAAAGTTTATTCAGATATCGACAGATGAGGTCTATGGAAGTCTTGGGGATACGGGGTATTTCACCGAAACAACCCCCCTTAGCCCCCGAAGCCCGTATTCCGCTAGTAAGGCAGCAGCTGATATGCTTGTCCGGTCATATTTCTGTACTTATAAAATGCCGGTTAATATAACCAGATGCAGTAATAATTATGGACCGTATCAGTTCCCTGAAAAGCTAATACCTCTAATAATACATAATGCAATGAATAAAAGTCCTCTGCCTGTATATGGTGATGGTCTTAATGTCAGGGATTGGCTTTATGTTGAAGATCACTGTATAGCAATTGAAAGGGTGCTGGAATTAGGAGTTCCTGGAGAAATCTATAATATCGGCGGCAGTAACGAAAGGGCAAATATAGATATAGTAAGCAGCATAATAAGGCACCTTGGTAAAAGGTTTGATTCATCCATAAATGATGGTCTTATCAGATATGTTGCCGATAGAAAGGGACATGACAGGCGGTATGCGATAGACGCTTCAAAAATAAGGACACAATTAGGCTGGGAACCTCTTACCTGTTTTGATGAAGGTATAAGAAAAACTATAACCTGGTATGTGGAAAACCAGGATTGGATGAATAATGTCACTTCCTGTGATTATCAAAGATATTATAAAAAACTATATGGAGAGAAAGTGTGTTAAATGGGTAAATTCAGTTTTTTAGAAACTGGTATTAGTGATTTGTGGATTATAGAACCGCAGGCGTACTCCGACAACAGGGGAATGTTTATGGAAACATATAATCTGAACGACTTTAAATCAGTTGGAATCGATAATGCCTTCGTCCAGGACAACCATTCGAAATCATTAAAGGGAGTACTTCGTGGGCTTCACTTTCAGAAATGTTTTCCTCAGGCTAAACTGGTAAGAGTTATCAGGGGTGAGGTGTTTGATGTTGCTGTAGATATAAGAAGGGGTTCACCTACTTTTGGGAGATGGCAGGGGGTTATACTATCGGAACAAAACAGAAGGTTGTTTTATATACCGGAAGGCTTTGCACATGGCTTCCTTGTTTTATCGGATGAGGCGGAGTTTGTATATAAATGTACTCAGTTTTACCATCCTGAAGATGAAGATGGTATCATCTGGAATGACCCCTATATTAACGTAGAATGGCCTCTGAACAGAATAGATAATATCATTTTATCTGAAAAGGATAAAAGATTCGGAGGTATAGCTCACATTATATAACAATCGGAGAGAGATATGAGCAGAGAGCGTACGCTGATTAAAAATACAACACTTTACATGATAGGTAATTTTACATCTAAATTTTTAGGCTTCCTATTACTGCCTTTTTATACACATTACCTTTCGACAGATAACTTTGGATACTTTGATATCATAAATACAACAATAATTCTTTTCCTTCCTCTTGTCACCTTTGAAATAAATGATGGCCTCTACAGGTATCTTCAGGATTCCAAGACGTCCGAAGAAACATCGGATATTATTACAGCTACTCTGTCTTCTACATTAAGGAATCTGCTGCTTTTCTCCTTGATTTTTATCATTACAACATCGTTTATTCCTATAAAATATTCCTATCTGATATTACCTGCCTTGATTTCACTGGTTTTATCAGATACCTGGCAGCAAATTGCAAGAGGCTTAAAGCAAAATATATTGTACTCGGTTTCAGGAGTAGCTTATACCTTTGTGATGTTAAGTTCTAATATAATACTTATTGCTTTTTGTCATATGAATGTGGATGCACTTTTGTATTCCAATATTGCAGCAGGTTTTACATCCTTTATTATAATAGAAGCTAAATTAAGAATATTCAAACGCTTAAGCTTTTCCAGATCTTTAAAATATTTAAGAAAATCTTTAATTAAATTTTCGCTGCCGTTAATGCCAAATGCTATGAATTGGTGGATTATAAACCTTTCAAGCAGATATCTCATTTTTTGCTATATAGGTTCGGAAGCAAATGGTATATATGCAGTAGCTAACAAATTCCCATCGATACTTATACTTATAAATACCGTATTCAATCTTGCATGGCAGGAAAGTGCCATTGCTGAATACTCCTCGGAGGATAAAGACAGCTTTTACAGTAAGATGTTCAATCTTTATATGAGAGTACAGCTATCCTCGATGCTTGTGCTTATTCCCTTTACCAAGATTCTTATGGGCTTCATGGTTGATCCTGCATATTTTGAAGCCTGGAAATATACGCCGCTTCTTTATGTAAGTACAATTTTTTCCTCCTTCTCAACCTTTTATGGTACAGGATATCTTGTTTCAAAAGAAACCAAAGGAGCTCTCACAACATCAATGGTCAGCGTTATTGTAAACATAGGACTTGCAGTACTTCTCATACCGCTTCTTGGTCTACAGGCGGCAGCTTTTGCAAATGCATTTGCCTTTTTGGTGATGTGGATTATCAGATATGTACAGATAAAGCAATATTTCAAGATTGATGTGGATTTCAGAGTTTTTTTCAGTCTTTGTTTTGCAATATTGGCTTTTATAGGTCTTTATTTTATAAATAATTCTTTGGTTTGTTATCTGCTTACAGCTGTAGGCGCAATAATTTTCTTTGTAATTAACCGTGACATGGTTAAAAAGCTGGTACACATAACTACTTGCAGGATTAAATCCTTTTCATTCGGGGAATAAATGGGGGTTAAATCAATGGACAAGATATCTTTCGTAGTTATAGGAAAAAATCAGGAAAAAACAATTTATAACTGTATTTACAGCGTCTATGAAACTATAAGAGTAAATAACCTTACCCAATATGAAGTTATATTTGTAGACTCCGATTCTACTGATCAGACTCTGGATATTATAAAGGACAACTTTCCAGAGGTTATAATTGTCAAATTAAAAGGAAGGCTCAATGTTGCAATTGCTAAAAACAACGGTGCTGCAAGGGCCACTGGTAATATACTTTTTTTCATTGACGGTGATATAACACTTGATGAAAAATTCATAGGCTGTGTGCTTGACGAAAACAGGAATCTAAAATACCAGCTGGTTTCAGGAAGGCTGGAAGAAATACTCTATAATAACCGATGGGAAGAAATAGGTTTTGTAAAAGACAGGTTTGTTAAGGTTTCAGCTGGAAAAGGTTTAATGGAACTTGGAGGGATATTTTTGGTTAAGGCTGAATTGTTTAACAGCGTATCCGGTTTTAATGAGCATATGAAACTTGATGAAGATGCGGACCTGCAACTAAGATTGGCTTCTAAAGGAGTGCTTGTTGAAAGGATTCCAGACAGAATAGGAATTCATAACACAATTTATTACTTTTCATACAAGAGACTTTTCAAAAAAATATCAAAAGGAGACTTCTTATATATTGGAGCCTTGTATAGGCATAACCTTGGAAACAGGGCTTGTTTGCAAAAATTTGCATACATGCAGAAGTTTACGGCGCTTCTTATTGCTTTAACAGCTGCTTCAATACTTTTAAGCCCTTTTATTTTACTTGGTTATCCCACAGCAATTTTATTGAAGTATTTAGTCACTGGAAATAAAAAGTGTTCCGCACTCGAATACTTTGCTGGAAGGCTTGCTACAGATTTATGCTGCATACTTGGGTTTATTATATTCTACCCGGGTTTGAAAAAAGTCAATTATGAGGTTATTGCGGATTAGAAATGAGAGATATCATATGGACAAATCTGTTTATAAAAAAAATCAGGCAAAAAAAGTTTTCTTTATAATCATACTCTTTCTTCAGGTGTTTGAGTATGCTCTTTTTGAAGCCTCACCTTCATTCAAAAGCATAGATGAAATGGTGGCTGCCATATCCCTGGCATATGTATTTTTAATAGTAACTACTACAAGGTCTATTTTTTTGAGGTTCGAAGCAAAACTTATCGGCTGTCTTATAATTGTTATAATAATAGGCCTTTTATCAAACCTGATTTTTAATTACCAGCCTCTAAGCAGTGTAGCAAGTGACCTGATAATCTTTACAAAATTTATTTTAGGTTACTTCCTTAGCAGATTTCTCTTCAGGAATGCCGACATAGGCCTGGTAAAGGGAACTGTTATCAAAATCTGCCGGGCAGTTTCGGTTTTTCTGGCGGTAATCCTAGTAATAAATATTATTACAAATATTTTTCCACATTATATTGATTTTAGGTTTTTTATGTACTCTCAGCAATTGTTTTTCGGCCATCCCACATTCATGGGTGCAACCTGTGTTGCATTAATGGCTTTACTAATGGGATTCAAGGAAGAAGGAAAGAGTAATAATTTCTATATCCTGCTATGTATTTTTGTAGCCTTTTTTACATTCAGATTCAAGATTCTCATATTTTTAGCTTTCTTTATAGTCATTTTATTATATGAGTCAAAAAAGAAACAGATTGGAAAGCTTGTAATAGCCGTAATTGTTGTTGCAGGTATTATTTTCTCATATCAGCAAATTACTTACTATTATGTTGATCACACGGGTTTTGCCAGAAATGTTCTTACCGTGACAGCTTTTAAAGTTGCCGATGATCACTTTCCTTTGGGGGCAGGTTTTGCATCTTATGGGTCATATCAGTCAGGTGTGCATTATTCCCCTGTTTATCATAAGTATGGTGTAGATCATGTATGGGGAATGACGAAAAAAGAATACTCCTTTATTTCTGATACCTTCTGGCCTATGATTATCGGGCAATTTGGCTATATAGGACTGGTATTCTTCCTGCTGTTTTTACTGATACTTATGTCAATGATTAATAAACTCAGGAGCTTGAACTATTCCTACTATTACTCTTCACTTGCCTGTGTTGTATATCTATTGATTTCCAGTACATCGGAATCAAGCTTTGTACAGCCATTTGCCGTGTTGTTCTTTTATATTATAGGCAGCTATGTATCACAGCTTGTTGTAAAACAGGAAAAAACCATATGTACAGGAGTGGTCAAAAATGAGGATACTATTAATAAACAAGTACTTTTTTATAAAGGGAGGAAGCGAAACGTACTTCTTCGGAATAAAAAACCTTTTGGAACAAAATGGTCATGAAGTAATAGTATTTAGTATGGAGAATGAAAAAAACCATTATAGCTGTTATGGAAATTATTTTGTAAAATCTATAGATTATAATCAGGGTAAAGTTCTGAGTAAGATTAAGAATGGTTTTAAAGCAATATATTCAGCTGAAGCCTACAAAAAACTGACAAAGCTGATAAATGAAACAAAACCGGACATAGCTCATGTCAATCTATTCTGCCATCAGCTTACTCCTTCTATTCTTTTTGCACTAAAAAAGGCCGATATACCTATAGTTTATACAAGTCACGACTATAAGCTCGTTTGTGCAAATTACAAGCTCTTTAACCATGACAGCGTGTGCAGAAAATGTATAAAAGGGAGTTTTCGTCACTGCCTGATGAATAAATGTCATAAGGATTCACGGGCTGCAAGCGGTATAGTTACACTTGAGTCATATATTTATAAATTTCTGAATACCTACGACAATATCAATAAAATCATTTGCCCCAGTAATTTTATGTATAATATCTTAAGCGAAGCCGGTTATGACAATAGCAGGCTTGTAATGCTGCATAATTTTCTGGGTGCGGACATTTTTAAAAGCAGGGTTTCAGTTTTAGACGGCTTAAAAAGTAATACGGTGCTCTATGTAGGAAGATTAAGTGATGAAAAGGGTCTTGATACTTTACTGGATGCAAGTAAACTGCTGTCTGAAAAAATAAGCTTGAAGATTATTGGGACAGGTCCACTTGAAGAGCATTTAAAACAAAGGATCAGGGATGAAGGCCTTGAAAATATTGAGCTTGGAGGGTTTGTTTCAGGCAGGCAGCTTTATAATGAAATCCGTGCTGCAAAATGCACTGTAATTCCCTCTAAATGCTATGAGATATTTGGTCTGACAATAATAGAATCCTTTGCAATGGGTACTCCTGTTATAGGTTCTGACATTGGGGGAATAAGCGAGCTTATTAAGCCGGGAAGAACGGGATATTTATTTGAACCCGGAAATGCCGCAGAATTGAGCTACTGTGTAAGTTCACTGATGCTGCTTGATAATGAAAATTATGAGGTAATGGTACGTAACTGTACTGCAGAAGCAGTAAAATACAGCCCAGGTTCTTATTATAATGAGTTGCTTAAGGTTTATCAAAGTGTAATTGAACAAAAACTAAAATGTTGTGGAAATTATTAGAAAAGTTGTTGCAATATCCAAATTATGGTGATATCATTATTATTAATAGAGCTACAATATATGAATAAACTTTTTACCGATAAACGGCAAACCTGCCGAAAGACAGGGGCGCAAAGCTAAAGGGCCTTTAAAATGGCAGCCAGTTACCGAAGAGAAGGTTTTTTTATTTTCCATTTTAGCTTTTAACTTGGTAAAAAATATTCATATTAAAATCTCACAGACAAACGGCAAACCTGCCGAAAGGCAGGGGCGCAAAGCTAGAGGGCCTTTAAAATGGCAGCCAGTTACCTAAGGGGGATGTATTAATATGAAAAAACTTCTTTTCACTATTTTCCTTTCTGCTATCTTTTCAATTTTACTGGGTACAGCTGTTGCAAACGCACAGGACTATTATGTAAGCAATTCAGGAAGTGATTCCTACAGCGGTATATCCCAGGAAAGGCCATGGAAGACTGTTTCAAAAGTAAACTCATATAGATTCAAACCGGGTGATGTTATACATTTCAAATGTGCAGATTCTTGGAGAGAACAATTGATACCCATGTCAGGAAGCGAAAAAGGGTATATCGAATATACATCTTATGGAAGCGGCGAAAAGCCTACATTTCTGGGGTCCATAAATAAAAGTAAAACCTCTGACTGGTCAGACAGTGGAAACAACATATGGACACTTAAACTATCAGAGTCTTTGAATAAGGATATCGGAAACCTTATATTTGATAATGGGACAAGCCTTGGAATAAAGGTTTTTAACGAAAATGAGCTGGATACTCAGAACAAGTTCTGGTTTGACGGTAAAACAGTAAAAATGTATTCCTTGAAAAATCCTGCTCAGCTTTACAAGGATATAGAATGTGCAGTTACAAAACTGATTATTGATGAAAGCTCAAAAAGATATGTAAAATATTCCGGCCTGGCTCTTAAATATGGAGCAGCTCACGGCATAGGCGGTGGAGACACTCATCATATTATTGTATCAAACTGTGATATAAGTTATATGGGCGGTGGAGAATTAATAAACAGGATAAGATTCGGAAATGGAATCGAGTTCTGGGGCAATGCACATGATAATCTGGTTGAAGGCTGCAAAATATGGGAGATATACGATGCAGCTCTTACCAATCAGGGAGCCGGCGATAGGGTAATGCAATACAACATTACTTATACAGAGAACAATATCTGGAATGCTGAATGGTCCTATGAATTTTGGAACTATAGTGAAAATGGGAAAAGCTATAATATATACTTTGAAAACAACATTTGCAGAAATGCCGGTTATGGGTGGGGACACAGTCAAAGACCTGATAAAAGCGGAATGCATATTTGCTTTTCTGATAATATTGCAGCTACAAATGGTGTGTATGTGAGAAATAATATAATGGAATATTCTCAAAGCTGCACCATGTATGTTGCAAAGGTTTGGAATGGAGTAGAAACCCTTGTATTTGAAAATAATCATTATACCCAGACAAAGAATAGTGTAATTGCAGCTTGGGCTGTCAATTCAAAAATATATTTCCCTGACGATTTTGAAATTTATAAAAAGGAAACTGGAAAAGACAAGGATTCTGTTGCAACCTCAAGTCTGTAATAATTATTTAATATTTCCATTATTGTCCAAATGTGCAAATATGTGCTAGAATGGACAAAATAAAAAATATACGATTCATAAAGAGGAAAAAATGATAAATATATTCATAATAGGCTCTAAAGGTATACCTGCAAGATATGGTGGTTTTGAAAGCTTTGTTGAGAACCTTACGGGAAATAGGAAAAGCAGTGAAATTAAGTACCATGTATCGTGTATGAGTGATAATGACAGTGAGTTTGTTCATAACGGCGCAAGGTGTTTTAGCGTAAAGGTAGGCAGGTTAGGCAGTGCCAGGGCTGTGGTTTATGATATTTTAAGTCTTGGTAGAAGCCTTGAATATATAGAAAAAAATAATCTTAAAGGAAGTATTATTTACATTTTAGCCTGTAGGATTGGACCGTTTATGAAATTCTACCAACGGCGTATAAAAAAGCTAGGGGTTAAAATATATGTAAATCCCGATGGCCATGAGTGGCTGCGAAGCAAGTGGAACTTCCTTATAAGGCAGTATTGGAAACATTCCGAGCGGCTGATGGTTAAACATGCTTCGTTGATGATTTGCGATTCACTGCAAATACAAAAGTATATAAATGAACGCTATCGAAAGTATGCAACACCTGCAACATTTATACCCTATGGTTCTGATGCCTCAGAGTGGGACAGGCAGAAATTCATGGGCAAGTATGATGCGTGGTGCAAGGAACACATTGTAAAGCCAAAAGGTTATTATCTAATAGTTGGAAGGTTTGTACCTGAAAACAACTACGAGGTGATGATAAGAGAATTTATTAAGTCAAATTCCAAAAGGGATTTGATTATTGTATCAAATGTTGAGAAAAATGATTTTTATAAAAGGCTTTTAAAGGCTACAAATTTTAATGCGGATCAAAGAATAAAATTTGTGGGGACTGTTTATGACGGTGAATTGTTGAAAATGATAAGAGATGGAGCATTTGCATATATACACGGTCATGAGGTCGGGGGTACAAACCCTTCGTTGCTTGAAGCACTTGCAAGTACCAACCTTAATATTTTATTGAATGTTCCTTTTAATACCGAAGTAGGTCAAAATGCTGCCATTTATTTCAGCAAGCAGGAAGATTCACTTAAAGCAGTTATTGATGCTGCCGAGCGTCTAACTTCGGATAACATATCCGATTATGCGAAAAGGAGCAGAAAAAGGATATTGGAAAGCTATACGTGGGATAAGGTTATAAATGACTATGAGAGCAGGTTTAAAGCTGTTTAGTAGTCAAGAGGTAAGAAAGGGTTTTACTATGAAAAAGTTTCTGTTGGCTGTATTTGTAGTTCTTGTATTGACTATTGCAGGAATCTCTTTTTCATACGCAAAGGACTATTATGTAAGTAATTCAGGTAATGATGACAATCCGGGTACATCGCCGGAACTATCCTGGCAGACGATTTCCAAGGTTAACAACTTTGATTTCAAACCTGGTGATGTGGTTCATTTCAGGTGCGGTGATTCTTGGAGAGAACAGCTCATGCCTGTCAAGGGAAATGAAAAAGGCTATATTACTTATACATCCTATGGAGAAGGACCTAAACCTGTGTTGTATGGTTCCATTTCTAAAAGCAAGCCTTCTGACTGGAAGGACGAAGGCAATAACATATGGACCATAAATCTGGGTGAAAAAAAGGTGCTGTCTACTGTTGAAATTTCACTGGAAAACCTGAACTTCTGGACAAAACAAAACCTGGCTATTACAAGGCAGCTTAGCAGTAATGGTTCTGGTGGAAAATGCATGGAATTTGATTGTAATAACAAAAGTTATTCTATATATGATGCACAGCTTATGATAGATGGACTGAAAATTAAAAATGGCAAAAGCTATGTACTTTCGTTCAGAGCCAAAAGCAATAAGGATTACAAAATACCTGCAATAAAACTTATGCAGCGCGTTAGCCCATGGTACGAATGTACATCCTACAATACAGACAATTCACCTATAATTACAGACCAATGGAAGACCTATAAAATTTTATACGAAGCAGACCGTAATAACAGTGATGCACGTATAACCCTGTTCTTTGGGACAAATTTCACCGAAGGTATGAAGCTTTATATTGATTCTGTTGGTTTTTCAGAGGTAGATAATACAGATATAAGGTTTGATGTAGGTAACGTTATTTTTAATGGAAAAGAATGCGGCGTAAAGGTATTTCAGGAAGCACAGCTTAAAAAGCAGAATGACTTCTATTATGATGAGAAAACCAAGACCGTTAAAGTATACTCAACTGATAACCCTGCAAATTTGTATAACTCCATTGAGCTGGCTCTGGATAAGCATATTGTGGATATAAATTACAGAAGCTATGTTCAGATAGAGAATCTTGATCTGAAAAATGGTGGCTCGTGCGGTATTTTTGGGAATGATACACACCATATCAAAATTCATAATTGTAATATAAGCTACATCGGAGGCGCACTCCTTATGTATAAGGATGGAACTCCTATTAGATATGGCAATGGCGTTAACTTCATGAACAATGCCCATGATAACATAGTTAAGGGCTGTAGTATATGGGAGATATATGATTCTGGCGTTACAAACCAGGCTGATGCTGGCGGAGTAAGCCAATATAATATAAGCTATAAAGACAATAGAATATGGAATGCCGAATGGTCTTTTGAATATTGGAATTCAAACGTCAATGGCATTACACGGGATATATATTTCTGCAATAATATCTGCAAGGATGCAGGAGTGGGCTGGGGACACTCCCAACGTCCGGATCCGAGCGGGATACACATTTGCCTTCCCGATAATTTGGCTGTAACAAAGAATATTGTAATTGAAAACAATGTATTTGATTATTCAACAAGTTGTACTCTGCTTGTAGGAAGGAACTGGAACGATCTTAACGAACTTGTTTTAAGAAATAACAAATACTATTTACCTGATAGCCAGGTTATAATTTCATGGAGGCTTTCCAAGATATTTTTTGCAAGGGATTTTGCTGCTTACCAGAAGGAAACTGGTAAGGATGTCGATTCTGTAATTAGCTACCAAATTCCCGAGTAAAATATTTAGTTTGATTATGTGTCTAAAACATAAGATAAAAGGGCTTAATGTCCTTTTTTTATGCTGGGAGATTACTTTTTTCAAAGACTTTATTCCTTGAAAAAGTCTTTTAGAATTTTATCAGTCTGGGTTTCATCAGGAATGTAATACCATATTCCATTCATTACCTTATCAATTCCGGGTATTATGCTATATTCAACGGTTCCACCAGGGATTTCGGACACAAGCTTTGCCATTCCTATCAGCTGTTTTAAGGAAAGATTAGTCTTTACATCCTTGTTGTAAGACATTACTAGATGGACAGTTTCAGGAAGCGTTCCATCGGATTTGATTTTTTTAAGCATTGCAGAAGCAAATTTCTGTTGACGTTGTATTCTTCCTATATCGCCACTGCTAGAATAACGCCAGTGTACATAGTCAAAAGCTTTTTTGCCGTCAAGGATCTGCAGGCCCTTGGATAAGTTTGCCCCGTGGTCTTTCATGTCAACATCCACATCAATTTCTACTCCGCCTATGTAATCCACAATCTCTGGGATTGGCTCCATATCAATTGAAAAATAGTAATCTATGGATGAATATTTCAAAAACCTATTTATCGCTTCAATGCTGCTTTCTACCGGAGTTCCCTTTACACTTCCATATGCATATGCGTGGTTTATCTTATCCTTTTTGTTTTCAACAGGAACAAAGGTATAGGTGTCTCTTGGTATACTCAATATTTTCACTTTTTTATTCTGCATATCTATTCTTGCAATTGCTATGGTATCGGTACGGTAAATGCCAAGAGTTTGATCGCGTTCCTCTGTACGGTCTATACCGAGTAAGGCAACATTAATTGTATAGGACGAATCAAAGCCTGTATCATCAGTATCCTCGGTGTTCAAGGGTTTTGTGGTATTATCCGCCGGCACTGACACGGGCTTACTTGTCCTATGAACCGCAAGGTTGTCCTTGTAATTAAGCGAATCTGTTATGAAAATGACCCCATAAATAATTGTGCCCAAAAGCAAAGCAGAGATAGACAATAATACTAATTTCAGTATTTTTCTTTTCTTTTTCACATTGCACCTTTTCTTGTAAAGACAATAAGTATTGTCTTAATAATAAGTTTAAAATCCAGAAAGAATGACCATTCGTCTATGTACTTGGTATCGAGGCTTACTATCTTGTCAAAACTTGTTATTTTGCTCCTTCCGCTAACCTGCCATAAGCCTGTAAGTCCCGGTTTGATGCTTATTCGCCTATAGTGGTGAAGCTCATACTTATGAACTTCATCTACGGTAGGGGGTCTGGTACCTACAAGGCTCATATCCCCTTTTAATACATTGATAAACTGCGGCAGCTCATCAAGACTGGTTTTTCTAAGAAAAGTTCCTACTTTTGTTATACGCGGGTCATGCTTGATTTTAAATATAACACCGCCCTCGCCCATTTCGTTATATTTCATGAGAGATTCCTTTTGTTCTTCAGCATCAATGTTCATAGAGCGGAATTTATATATCTTGAATATTCTGCCATTAAGACCAACCCGCCTTTGTGAGAAAAGAACAGGACCTGGGGAATTAAGCTTTATTGCAGCAGCTATAAAAATTGAGGGAATCACTGAAACAGCTATTCCAATTGATGCGCCTATAATATCTACTGCCCTTTTGAGGAAGAGCTTCCATCGGTTAAGCGCTACTGAATGATATGTGATCATTGGAAGTGGGCCAATACTGCTAAGGTGGGTCTTTGATATTTGCATTTTATATAGGTTAAGAACAACTCTTGAGGTTATTCCCATTTCCTCACATAACAATGCGTACTGCTCAAACTCGTTTATGTAGCTGTTGGAAAGTGTAAAAATTACTTCATCCACTATGTTATTAAGAAGAATTGACTGGAATTGGCTTATGTTTCCGAGACACCTGTATTTCCTTAGCGGAGTTTCACCGTCTATGCTTATATAACCTATAATATTTGGCTTTATATTGGTTTTTTTCATATAGAAAATAAATCTGTTGGCAACTTTGCTGGAACCCACTATGATAACATTCTTAGAATGCTTTGAAATAGTACCCTTTGTACATTTTACATATATTACCCTTTGAAATGCTATAAGTATAAAGGAAACTATGATAAATATACAGTAAAGCAGTCTGCTGTATGTGCCATCTTTAATATAAAACATTGTAGCAGCAGATATTATCCCGGCAACAAGAGTAGAAAACAAAATGTTTCTTATTATTCTGTCATAGTAATTGAAGGTAGTAACATTGTACATATGACAGCTGTTCATTGAGAAAATGAATATTGGGACGAAAACAAGTATAATCCATATGTAGTTAAGCATATCTGCCAGATTGGAATAGTTTGAAGTTATTATATAGGCTGTCAGAAAAGCCAGAAGAAGACAACTGAAATCGAGGACAAAAAGAAAAATGCTTATAAAAGCAAACCTGTTATTCCTATGCATATTAACCTCCGCAACGTTTGAAACATATGCCTTCAAGGCAGATTTCGATATGTGTTGTTTGTAAACATAAATTTAAGATATGCTACATTATATACTAAATTAGCTATGTTTAGTAGAAATGGGAAATAATGTAATATGCAAGCGTAATATAAGTTTAATAATTAAATTAAGCAATTATATTAAAAAATTTTAAAATAATGTCAAATTATGATGAAAACTCAATAAAAAAATGGTATAATAATACAAAATGATTTTTTGGAGGTATGCGCATATGATTAAAGATATGATTGAAAAGAAAAAGAAAGAAGAGAAGAAAAAGAAAGCTATAAAGACTGCTAAAAATGTTGGAGTTGGTGTTGCTGCAGGTGTAGTAGTTGGTGCTGCTGCTGGTGTACTGCTTGCTCCAAAGTCAGGTAAGGAAACAAGGAAGGATATTGCTGACGGTGCTAAAAAAGCTGTAAGCAAGACAAAAGAAATAGCAGGTAACGTAGTTAAATCAGCTAAGTCAAAGAAGGAAGTCGCTGCTGCTGCAGAAGTTGTAGAAGAAGTTAAGGAATAATTTGCAGACGCTATCCTTTCGGGTAATACAGAGAGGGGTCCATTATGTATATTTCAGTTACTGACCTTTTAATTTTTATTATTGTCGCAATCGGGGCTGTTGTAGGCATATTCCTTATTATAACTTTGATCAATCTCAATAAGGTTGTTAAAAAGGTAGACAAGCTTATAGACAATAATTCCGATAACCTGACAAAGACTGTTGAAGTATTGCCTGAAGCAGTGAAAAACATTAGCAGTGCGGCTGAAAGTATAAGTAAAACTTCAGATTCGGCAGGCAATGCTATTGAAAGTATCGGCGAAACCATTTCCGAGACGGTTGCTTCAGCAGAAGGAAAGGCAGAGGGTATAATTACAGCGATAGATGTTGCAAGCGAAGTAATCAAGGTTGTACCTGATGTTATTTCAAGATTCAGAAAATAGATATTAAAGAAAAAACCTCCCTGATGTATTCATCGAGGAGGTTTTTCTTTACAGACCTTTTTCTTTTTATCAAAAAAACCTATAATTAACAATGTTATGAATAATGCTGGTAATATATATAACAATTTTTCCAATAATTTCACCTCCAAAGATAGTAGATTAGTTTAATATTCTATATCCTTATTATACATAACATATGGATATTAATTTCAATATTTACAGAAATCAAGCTTGTAGCCATTTTCAACATAGTTCTTTAACATAGCCTTTATTTTATAAAATTGGTATCTGTAGTGTAAACATTGCTCCGTTGACAGTATTTTCAGCTGAGATACTTCCGTTATGCTTTTCTACTGCGTTCCGACTGATAGCCAGTCCAAGCCCGAAATTACCCTTCTTACCTTTATAAAACCTTTCGAAAATACTTGGAAGTTCATTTTCATCAAAACCTGAACCATCATCTGAAATCTTTATCTCCAGTACTTTGGAGTCAGTTATAGAGGATTCAATTTTGATGGTTGTGCTTGCATAGCGAATGCAATTACTGAGTATGTTTGTTATTGCATGCGATAGCAGCTCTTCATCTCCGAATATTCCAATGTTTTCACTTTGACCTGTAGATACTATTTTGATATTGTTTTTGAGTGCTATTCCATTCATTCTTTCTATACACATATTAAGAAGATTATTATAATCCAATTCCTTAAAATGATAATTTTCTTCAATGGCATCCAACCTTGATAAATAAAGCAGATCTTCAACAAGGTGGGTCATACGTTTTGTTTCATCTATTATAATATCAGCAGCATTGTTGCTTTCTACAACTTCATATTTTATGCCTTCTGCATAACTTTGTATGGACATAAGAGGAGTCCTGAACTCATGGGAAGCATTTTGCAGAAAAGTTTTCTGGGCTTTGTCGTATTCTTCGAGCTTTTCCGACATTGTATTTATATTGTTAACAAACTCCTGAAGTTCATCATCAACAGGAACCTGTATTTTATTTCCGAAGTTTCTTTCTGCGATGGCACCGATATGCTGATTAAGTTTGGAAAACGGAGCGGAAATTTTCCTGGCGGCAGCGGATGAAAATAATGCAATAACTATAGCGGAGATAATGAGTATTGCAAAAAGTATTGAATTTATGGCCCACTGTAGTTCATTGACCTTCTGTATACTTGAATATATGACTATCCAGCTCAGCCCGAATGTGTTTTTACCAGAAACCGGCTTAATTATTGCAATATAGTGAGTACCTGAAATTGTGAAGTTAACTGTTTTTTCACTTGTTGAATCGGTAAGCTTTCCTATTTCAGTAATAACCGTACCAGTTACATCCTGTGAAGGCTTTACAAAATCTCCACTTGGAAGAGAAATCTCTTTCTTGTCCTTATCCAAAAGGATATAGTCGGCGTTCAGTACAGAAAGAGGCTCCCTCAAAGACCGGTCAAGCATGAAGTAGAATCTTACAAGATCATTTTCGGTTCCCGGCTTTGTAATAGAATCATCACTGTGCCTGCCTTCTTCCTTTTGTGGAGGAGGGGTACCCTCTGTCCGGGGGAAAAAGTCAGGGCCTTTTTTTAAGGCAGTATCCTCGGCACGTGATGCTATTGTGTTAAGCTGCTTTGTAATATCCTTTTCTATATAAAGACTTATAACAATATTGAAAACTACTGTTGTTAATGCTATAAGTACAATAATTACCATGATATTAAGTTTAAATATTCTCCATTTGATTGTATTTCTTTTCATAGCATCATTCCTTATCTTCTATTTTAAAACCGAAACCCCACACTGTTTCTATTTTTAAGATTGAGCCGCTGTCCAGCAGCTTTTTCCTTATTCTTTTTATCATATCGTCAGTTGCTCTTGTTTCCACTTCGTTTTCAAAGCCCCAAACCTTGTCCAGTAACTCACTTCGGCTTACTGCGCGGTTTTTGTTTTTTACTATATAATTGAAAAGCGAAAATTCCATACCGGTCAAGCCAAGGCTTTTTCCATCAACTTCAGCCTGTTTTGTTGCCAGGTTAATTGTAACATCGGCTATTTTTATTTCATCTGTTTCATTATCTTTTGTACTATCAAGCTCAATTCTTCTGAATATGCTTTTGACCCTTGCAATAAGCTCCATAGGGCTGAAGGGCTTTGTCAGGTAATCGTCGCCGCCCAGTGAAAGCCCTGCTATTTTGTCGGTGTCAGTATCCTTTGCTGAAACTATTATTATTGGTACGGGACTTTTCTGACGTATTTTTGCACAAAGTGAAAACCCGTCAAGCTCTGGCATCATTACATCTATAACAAGCATATCAGCTGGTTTTGAACTAAATGCTTCCAATAAGGAACGTCCGTCATTGAAGGTTTCTACCTGAAAACCTTCCTTAATAAGAAAGGATTTTATTATATTGCATATATTCACTTCATCATCAGCTATATAAATCAATTTGTTCATAGTATAAACCACCTCAAATCTTGTTTTATGTGCCCTGCTCTTTTATTTCTATAATACCATGTATAAAGTCGAAAATGTATTTAAAACTATATTCTGCCCTACTTTGCCGCAATGTTGCCACAATATTATATAGCCTTAATTTTGCCACAGTTTAGCGGAGATTTATTGGCAAACATTAAAGTAGAATTTTAGTGTGGGTTACGAAAATCAAATGAGGAGTGTATAACTATGAAATATATTTTAAAGAACTGGCAAAAGGCAGCTTTACTTATGATAATGGCACTTGCGGGTTTTTTGACTTTTTATGCAATAGGCCAGGAAGGTTGGGCAAACCAGTATTATTCAGCAACAGTTAAGAGCATGCTGTCAAGTTGGCATAACTTCTTTTTTGCTTCCTTTGATCCGGGTGGATATGTTACTGTTGATAAGCCTGCTTTGGGACTGTGGCTTCAGGCCTTGAGCGCAAAAATATTCGGTTTTCACGGTTGGAGCCTTATTCTCCCTGAAGCACTTTCAACTGTAATTTCAGTTGCATTAGTCTATCATATTGTAAAACGTTTCTTCGGAAAGGCAGCAGGTTTGCTTTCGGCGCTTTTCCTTTCATTAACACCTATTTTAATAGCAGTAAGCAGAACAAACAATCTTGATGCTTCTCTTGTAATGGTTCTTTTGTTTGCAACATGGACATTGATTGTTGCAGCTGAAAAAGGAAGTTTCAAGCTGTTGGCACTGTCGGTAGTACTTGTCGGACTTGGCTTTAATATAAAAATGCTGGAAGCTTTTATGGTTATACCTGCATTTTATCTTGTTTATATGTTTACAGCACCTTTAAAAATAGGTAAAAGAATTATTCAATTGGCAGCGGCAACAGTAATATTAATGGTTGTTTCATTATCATGGGCTGTTGCTGTGGATTTGACACCAAAGGATAGCAGGCCATATATAGGCAGCAGTCAGACCAATTCTGTCATTGAACTGGCTCTCGGATATAATGGCCTTCAAAGAATAACCGGAAACAGCGGAAACGGCGGACAAAATCACCAGGACGGAAATTTTGACAATGCAAACTTCCAACCTCCGCAAATGCCTCAGAATAATAATTCTCAGGCTGACACAAATAACCCCGGTTTCCAGCCGCCTCAAGACGACAGCAGTAATGCAAACCTACAGGCACCGCCTGATAAAACCAATGCTGATTCAAAGACAGATGGCTTTGACAGAAGTCGGGATGATGGAAATTTCTCCGGCAGGCTTGATGGCAATGGGGACGGGCAGGGATTTGGAGGAGGTAATTTCGGAGGACCTGGCGGTGTTGGCGAAAATGGGCAAAAGGGTATATTTAGAATATTTAATCAGCAGTTGTCAGGTCAGATAAGCTGGTTTTTACCAATGGCACTGTTTGGAATAATGATGCTTTACCTTGCTTTTAGAAAGAAAGACAACGAAAGAAAAGGCGGTTATCTTAGATATCTCCTTCTTCTTACAGGCTTGATAGCTCCTATGATTGGCTATTTCAGTATAGCAGGCTTCTTCCACAGGTATTATCTTTCAATGTTGGCTCCCGGACTGGCTATGCTTTCTGGTATTGCGGTGGTTGAAATGTGGAAGGCATATATGGAAAGGGGTTGGAAATGGGTTTTGCTCCCGGTATCCCTGGTTGCAAGTGCAGCAATTCAAGCGCTTATTCTATCAAGGTATTCAGAATGGAAGGGCTTAAGCATAGTAATATGTGCATTATGTTTAACTAGTGCTATTGCAATTGTTGCAATAAGACTTTTTAAAAAGGATAATTTGGGCAAGACTATAAAAGTGATTTTGGCTGCAGGTGTGGCTGCTCTGCTTATTGCACCGGCTGTATGGTCTTATACTCCTATTATGTATGGATCACAGACACAATTACCTGTTGCGGGCCCTGAACTCAAGAAAGGCGACGGTCAGTTTGGAATGATGGCTTTTGCAGGCTCAAGGAACGAAAGCAGCAGTTCTTCCCAGCTTGTTAAATTCCTGTTAAGCAAGAAGCAGAATGAAAAATTCCTTGTAGCAGTATCGGATGCAGGGACTGCCGAATCAATAATTATAGAAACCGGAGAGGCTGTAATGGCAGTAGGTGGCTTCTCGGGTTCAGACAATATTCTTACGGTTGAAAGGCTTGAACAGATGGTTAAAAACGGCGAATTAAGATATTTCGAAATAGGCGGAAGAGGTATGGGGCAAAATTCCGAAATAACCAACTGGGTTATGGAACACGGTAAAGTGGTTACAATTGACAGCTCATCAAGCAGTGCAGCTTCATCTGATACTTCAAATAACAATACATTTGGTCATTTCGGAAACGGAATGGGCATGGGAACCCTATACGATCTGGCCCCTGAAAAGAATTAAGTTTCCGATAAATGGAGGGAGAGTTGCAGATGGATAACCAACAGGTTCAATATTCTATAGTAGTTCCGCTTTATAATGAGGAACAGGTTATACATGAGACATATAAAAGACTTAAGAAAGTTATGGATTCCACAAAGGAACCATATGAAATTATATTTGTAAACGATGGCAGCAGGGATAAAACACTTGAAATGGCAAAGAAAATCTGCAGTCGGGATAATTCCATCAAACTGTTAAGCTTTTCAAGAAATTTCGGGCATCAGCTTGCCATTACTGCAGGAATGGATCATTCAACAGGAAAAGCTGTGATTGTAATTGATGCAGACTTGCAGGATCCGCCTGAAGTTATGCTCGATATGATTGCTAAATGGAAAGAGGGTTACGAGGTAGTATACGGCAAAAGGACCAAAAGAAAGGGAGAAAGCCTTTTCAAGAAGGTAACTGCCAAGGTGTTTTACAGAACCCTGAAGAAAATGACAGATGTTAATATACCTGTTGATGCAGGTGACTTCAGATTGATAGACCGTAAGGTATGTGATGCTTTAAAGTCCATACCCGAGCATAATAGGTATGTAAGGGGACTTGTCAGTTGGCTTGGTTTCAGGCAGATAGGTGTTGAATTTGTCAGAGAGGAAAGGTTTGCCGGTGAGACAAAGTATCCCCTTAAGAAAATGATTAAGTTTGCATCTGATGGAATAACATCATTTTCCCATAAACCTTTAAAAGCTGCGACATATATAGGTTCGACAGTTTCAGGCCTCAGTCTGTTGTGCCTTTTGGTTGCATTATGCGAAATACTTTTTACTGATATACACATTTCAGGCTGGATCATTGCTGTTTCATTGGGCTTGTTCTTCAATGGATTGGTTCTTATAGCGTTAGGAATAATAGGCGGTTATATTGCAAGAATATATGACGAAGTAAAAGGGAGACCTCTTTATATTATAAGTGAAAAGAATGGGTTTGAGCCGGAACTACAAAGGTCTGAAGAGCAAATCCAAATGGAGGCTTAAAAATGCAGAAAGAACAGAAATTTTACCTTAGTGAGGGCATTAATGGAATATATGACAAGTTTAAACCATTTATAAGATTCAGCATCGTAGGAGTTGTAAATACTTTGGTCGACTTTACGGTATTTGCAATGTTTCACAGCCTGTTCGGAGTGGATAAACTCATCAGTCAGGTTGCAGGCTATAGCATGGGAGTCATAAACAGCTTTATTTTAAACAAGCTTTGGACGTTTGAAAACAGTAATTCCAAGTGTAATACCGTAAATCAGATGTTCCGTTTCATAGGAATTAATCTTGTTTCACTCGCTATTTCACTTTTGGGGCTTAAACTTATAAGCGACTGGTATGGACTCGGAACATATGCATCAAAGATTATTGTTACCATTATTGCACAGGCTGTTAACTATTTCGGTTATAAACTTTTGGTTTTCAGGAGTAAAAACGTAAAGGGTGGTTTGTATGAGAATTAGAAAAGCTATTATTCCGGCTGCGGGATTGGGTACCAGGCTTCTGCCTGCTACAAAAGCACAGCCCAAGGAAATGCTTCCGATAGTTGATAAACCTACAATTCAGTATATTGTTGAAGAGGCTGCTGCCTCTGGGATTGAAGATATTATCATTGTTACTGGACGTAATAAGAAGGCTATCGAAGACCACTTTGACAAGTCTTTCGAGCTTGAGGAAACTTTAAAAAAGAGTAACAGCGGAATGCTTGAATCCGTACAGAAGATTTCAAACCTGGCCAATATTCATTATATCAGGCAAAAGGAACCTTTGGGCCTTGGTCACGCAATACATTGTGCAAAGTCCTTTATAGGCGATGAGCCTTTTGCCGTGTTGCTGGGTGATGATATAGTATGCTCCGAGGTTCCCTGTATAAAGCAGCTTATGGACATATACGACCGGTATCAGGCGACCGTACTTGGCGTCCAGCAAGTTCCTTCGTCCGAGGTCAATAAATATGGAATAATTGATTCATATACTATTGACGCAAGGTCCTATGGAGTAACCACACTTGTAGAAAAACCTCCGGTGTCCGAGGCTCCGTCTAATTTAGCCATTCTTGGAAGATATATAATTACCCCTGCAGTGTTCGAGTGTATTGAAAGGACTCAACCAGGAAAGAATGGTGAAATTCAGCTTACAGATGCTCTAAAGCTTTTGGCACAGCAGGAAAGTATGTATGCATACGATTTTATTGGTAAAAGGTATGACGTTGGTGACAGATTCGGATTTATAAGAGCGACTATTGAGATTGCTCTTAACAGGGATGACCTTAGGGATTCACTGTATAAATACATTAAAGAAAAGATGCATATGATTGCCTGCTGATGTGAGAAATCAGCATGAAGGGAGTAGTCAAATGTTAATAAGGAAAAGAATTTTAAGTATTATACTTGTATTTGTGTTGGTGATATCAGCTTTTTTGTGTGTATACTCTGTGCTTAACTATAAAGGTAATACAGCACAAGATGGAAACTCTTTTCAGAATAATTTTTTTTCTCAATGGCGTAATTCTGGTAACGATAATAACATCCCCGCGCAAAATAATCAGCAAAACAGTCAGAGCAATTCCGGTACTGATAAACCGGGTGATTTCCAAAACCATCAGCCGAGGAACTTTCAAGATAAGTCGGGTGAAACCCCTCAAGGCCCTATCCAATCTGACTTTAACAGGTCATTCGGCGTAAAAAATTTTAATCAAACCAAAAGTCAAAATACATACGGTTCCAAAGTATCTATAGCTCTAGTCATCTATTCTGTGGTATTTCTTGTAGCTTTCATCCTTGTATTCTGGCTATTTTTCAGAAAAAAGCCCAGCTTCAATTTGCCTAATATCACACTAATAATTGCTGCATTAGTTGGAATAGGTTTGCTGCTTAGGATAGCAGCTGCCACTTCAATGGCAGGACATCCCTTTGATATTGTGACCTTTAAAAACTGGGCTACAGCTGCAGCAAATAACCTTACAGATGTGTACACCTCCGGACGAACAAGCGATTACCCTCCGTTTTATATGTATATTCTTTTCTTAATAGGTAAGTTTGCTTCTATTCCAGCAATGAACCAGTACTTTTATCTGCTTTTAAAGCTGCCTTCAATTCTGGCTGATGTTGTAACGGCCTATCTGATATTCAGACTGGCACATAAATATTTATCTGAACGCGCTAGCCTGCTTTTAGCAGCATTTTATATTTTTAATCCTGCAGTGTTGATTAATTCAACATTCTGGGGGCAGGTTGATTCATTCTTTACACTTCTGGTTATTCTTTCGGTCTACATGCTTACCGAAAAAAGAATGGTTCTTTCAGCGGTATTTATTACGGCTGCCGTACTTATGAAGCCCCAAGGAATTATTTTCCTTCCGGTGCTATTCTTTGAAATTGTCCGGCAAAAGAAAGTAAGTACTTTTATGAAAGCACTTATTCCTGCTTTGCTTACCGGCGGAGTTATCATCCTGCCTTTTGCTTTGAACAGGGGAATTACATGGATATTTTCACTTTTCGCAGGAACTCTTGGAGAATATAAATATGCCTCGGTAAATGCTTTTAACTTTTTCGGTATCCTTGGAGCAAATTACACGGATGATTCAGCTCGATTGTTCATATTCAGCTATCATACGTGGGGTATGATATTCATAGTTGCGGTTACTCTATTCTCGTGGTTTATATATATTAAAGGCAGAGACAGTAAATATGCACCGGCAGCAGCGCTTATTCTTATTTCGGGTGTTTTCATATTCTCCAGCAGGATGCACGAAAGGTACCTTTTCCCTGTAGTTGCACTAGCTATAATTGCATATATATATCTTAAGGATAAAAGATTCATATTGCTTGCAGGAGGCTTTAGTATAACTGTTTTTGCTAATACCTATTATGTTTTGTTCAACAGTAACAGTGGAATTAAACAATTTGACCCTGTACTTATGATAACTGCATTTGTGAATATCATACTTTTTGGGTACCTTTCAGCTACGGTCTGTAAAATTACAAGTAACAAAAAGGATATAAAGGCAGCTGAAACTGTGGATAACTTTATTGAGTAGGTTTTAGTTGCAATTTACAAAAATTTACATTAAAAAGCTGTTAAGTTTTTCTTGACAATTAAAAATATCCATGATTGCAAATATGCATAAATGGCTATGTTCGGGAAAAAATACATTGTTGGTTATATGTAAAAAACAGTTAACATAAAATACAAAAATCACAATCGGAGAATCAGAATATTATCCACACCTGAAACAAGCCTGATTAAGTTATTCACAGTTTTATCAACATTATCCACAGGATTTATATACACAAAACACTTGTTTTGTGAAATAGGTGTGGATATGTTATCTACCCCTTTAAGGATGCAGTTTTTAGAAATTAGATAATGTAAACATTAAATAATAAATCATCCAAGAAGGATTTATTTTCATGATGTAGAATATATAATCATATGTATATATTTTATCCATAATGTAAGTTTTTTTGGCTATAATATATATAGTATTTTGCGGCACCAATACATCTTTGAAAGGGGCTGAAGTTTTATGAAATTTATAGTAAGCGGCAAAAATTTTGAGATTACAAATGCACTGAAAGACAGGGTAATAAGTAAAATGGGAAAACTGTCCAAGTTTTTTCAACCAGATACAGAAGCCCATATAACAATGAGTGTCGAGAAAAATCGGCAGATTGTTGAAGTTACAATTCATTATAACGGTGTGGTTATCAGAGGTGAAGTTTCCGAAACCGATATGTATACTTCAATAGATAAGGTTGTTGATATTGTAGAAAAACAGATTTTAAGAAATAAGACAAGGCTTGAAAAGAGGCTTCACGACGGAGCTTTCAGAGTTGAGGCTTCAGATGCTCCCAGAGAAGTTCTTGAAGAGACCGATTTTAAGGTTATGCGTTCCAAGAAATTTCCTGTTAAGCCGATGGATGTGGAGGAGGCAATACTCCAGATGAATCTTATCGGTCATGAGTTCTTTGTTTTTTCAAATGCAAGCACCAGACAGGTAAATGTTGTTTATAAAAGGAAGGACGGAAACTATGGCTTGATTGAGCCGGAGTTCTAAAAATATTCTTAATGAAATGCCGTGTTTAGTACACGGCATTTTATCTGTTTGCAACTTTATCTTTTTAGAGGTGGGTTATTGTGAATCTGAAAACAAATTTTCATTATACATATTTTATCTATCCTTTTCTGATAAGTGAAAGTAAATATAAAGACTTTGTAGGTAAGTTTTTTAAAGATTCCAACTGGGAATTTGTCATGCATGATATGGCTGCTAATTTGAATACCTATTCATACTTTCTCCCTTATGTAAAAAAGTTTCTTATGCCTACTATTTACTGGGGGGAAGGATACAAAAAGTCTTTTGAAAAACTTTCAGATAAAAAGAAAATAGACATTATCAGCAGACTTACCTGTTCCAATTTCAGATACAAGATTGAGGAAAAGGAAGAAAGCGATGGGCAATGCGATATTACAGGCATTAAATGCAGGATAACCAACCTTGAACTTATCTGCTTTGAACCGGGGATTTGCTTCCTGGTACTGAAGACCCGGATTGACAAGGAAGGGCAGCTTTATACAAATGATATTCTTGATTTTAATTACAAATTCAGAACACTCAACCCCAAGTATTTAAAAAAGAAAAAGTCTGAAGGAATCCTTCTTCAAAATGTTGAGTTTGCTTGTGCAGAAGATTTGTCAAGTTTTATAAACAATATGCTTTATGGCTTTGAAGATGTTGAAAAGGAAAATATCTATTTTGACAGGCTTTTCACGTACTCATATCTATGCCTTGATGAAAGCGAATGGAACGAAAATAGGAACCTTGATGAGATAATTAATGAGTTTTACAAGTTCCAGTATGTACTGCCGGATGATTATGGCTCAACGTTTGACCCTGCTTTCAAAGGTATCAAGGAGAATACCTACACCAGGTGGAAGTATTCTATATACGGCTTTTCAAGGGAATCGGGAGTTGTATTTTCTTCAGAACGTGAAGCCTTCAACACTCTAAAACTTCCTAAATATTATGAAACAATGTATTTTTACATATTCCTGCTTGCTTTTTACCAGAGGGTCTCTTTGATTCTCTTCTCGGAGGAACTTATGGCGGGCGGAGGGAAGAATATTGAACGCCTGAAGGACAGGCTTACAAAGTTTACGCATTTCAGCTGGTTCAGCCAGATAACAAACTCGGAACAGGGAATGGACATATGGAAAAAGTGGCAGAAGGCTTTCGACCTGCCGGAGCTGTTTGACGAGGTCCAGAAGGAATACTCGGAATACTATGGGTACCTGGCAGCCAGAGGTCAAGAGCGAATAAATCTTATTCTTATTGTCATATATACTGTAAGTATGCTGTTCTCTGGAATTTCGTTGCTTATCAGCTTCCATACTATTGATACCTATAGCTCGTTTATGAAGGCTCTTGTAAGTATTATGTTTGCAATTTCGGTACTTGTATATCCATTTTATGCAATAAGGAAAAGCATTAAACGTAGGTTGTGGGTCAAAAACAATTCGATAGGAAGGGATAAATAACTATTCCTAAACATGAACAAATAGTTAACAATTTGAAAACAAATGTGATTATTCATTGACATGTTTCTCTCTTTAAAATAATCTATTTGACGAAAGTATTAGTTAATTTTGAGGAGAGAAAGATCATGTTGAAAAAAGGAATAGTTATATTTTTATTATCTTCCACATTACTTTTAAACGGCTGTAACCAGAGTAGTAAATCTTCAGTAAGTACAGTAACAACTAATGTTTCAACTGTAGCTTCTGTAGTAACAACAGTATCAAATGATAATATAAGACAAAAGCCCAGCTATATAACAGCAGAGGAAGTTATAAGAAAGCTTTCCTCCGGGGAGTTTAAAGGCAGATTAACTGGCACTGACGAAAATAATAAAGCTGCACAATACATATCAGATGTTTTCAGCAAGATAGGTCTTGGAAAATATAGCAATGAATCCTACATGCTAAGCTATACCCAGGATGAGTTCCCTGAGAGCTTAAAACAGCCGCAGATGAAGGATAAAACAATAAAAGCTCAGCATGTAATAGGTGTTATCCCTGGAAAGGATCATTCCAAGGCGATAGTCCTTACTGCCCACTATGACCATATTGGTTCAGATAAAAACGGCAAACCTTATAGCGGAGCTGTGGATAATGCATCAGGGGTTGGAGCTTTGGTTGATATGGCACAGTTACTGAAAGACCAGGCAAGTTCTCTTGAACAAGATATTTTAATTTGTGCAATGGATGGAGAGGAAGAGGGACTTCAAGCAACAAGTATGCTTGAAGACCAACTCAAGAACAAGTATACAAGCTTTTACAATATTGATTTTGATTGTATCGGGATAAAGGGAGACAATGATATTATTTTAGCAGGTGATTCGACAGTAAGCGGGAAACTTATAGATGAAATGTATAAACACTTACTTAAAAGCGGAGTCAAATCAAAAGTAACGGATTCCTATGGTATGAGTTATTATACCTCAACTTACAGTGACAATGCAGGAAACAGCTGGGGCTTTAAATCATGGACAAATAGTTTGGCCTCTTCCCCAAAAGGGATAAAATCTATAACCTTTATGCAGAACGTAATTCATGATAGTTCTGATACTGCTTTTAAAGATGTTTTAGCTAAAATTGAGCCCAGACCATATACAGTACATAGTATTTCAGACACCGCCGATAAAATGGATTTCAAGTTTATTGAAAAAATTAGTGACTTGGTTATCCAATTCATTGAAAGCAGCAGTAGAAAGATGTTTTGAACTTAACACCAACTTATTTAATATATTCTTACTTGCTTTCTAATTGATTATGCTCCTGTAATTCCATATTTATAAAAGAATTTATCATGCTGCGATAAACCGTTTCTATAATATCAGGAGCCAAGCTGTTTTCTTCCGCAATTTTGCGAACTTTTTCAATCACTGCTTCTACACGGCTCGGAGCTTTTACATCATTGGTATCTTTTTTGAATTTTGCAGCTTGTTTGACGTAAAAGCTTCTTTCCGCTATAAGGTTAACTATCTGATGATCAATTCTGTCTATATTTTCTCTGATTTTATTTAAATCCTTACAGCTATTCATAGTTAAATTCCCCTTATTAATTAAAATTGTACAAATATAGTCCTTAATACTTATTAAACAAGATTATAGCATTACTTTAAATTAGTACAATAAAATATTTATTCGAGGAACATGCGTTCTGCATGTTGCCCCATATCCAAATATAATCTATAATTAAAATGCCATAAAAAATTATGGCATTTTTAATTTATGGAGAGATACTATGAGCTTATTTGATAAACTGAACCCTGAACAGAAAACAGCCGTACTGCACGGAGAAGGCCCGCTGCTGATACTTGCAGGTGCCGGCTCGGGTAAAACCAGGGTTCTGACACATAGAATTGCATATTTAATAGAAGAAAAAGGGGTAAGTCCTGCAAGCATATTGGCTATAACCTTCACCAATAAAGCCGCCAAGGAGATGCGGGAGAGGGTTGAAAAGCTTATTGGCGCAGCAGCAAACAATATGTGGATAGGTACCTTTCACTCCACCTGCGTAAAGATGCTCCGCAAGGATATTGAAAAACTGGGCTTTGAGAGAAGCTTTGTCATTTTTGATTCCCAGGATCAGCAGACAGTTATAAAAGACTGTATAAAAGAACTTAACCTCAATGATAAGAATTTTCCGCCGAGAATGCTTCAGGATGCCATAGGCAGGGCCAAGGATGAGCTTATTGAACCTGAACACTATACAAAAATGTATGCATCAGACTTCAGGATGGGGAAAGTCGCAAAAGTCTATGAATTGTACCAGAAAAAGCTAAGACAAAATAATGCGCTGGACTTTGATGATATCATAGTTTATACTATTAAGCTTTTGATGGAGAATCCTCCTGTACTCGATTATTATCAGAAACGTTTCAGGTATGTCCTGGTAGACGAGTATCAGGATACAAATACGGCTCAGTATTACCTTACGACTCTGCTGGCTAAAGGCAGCAGGAATCTTTGTGTTGTAGGTGACGATGATCAGTCAATTTATGGTTGGAGAGGCGCAAATATAAGGAATATTCTTGACTTTGAAAAGGAATTCAAGGACTGTAAGGTTATCAAGCTTGAACAGAATTACCGTTCCTCGCAAAAAATCCTGGATGCAGCAAACTCTGTAATAAAGAATAATACCGGGCGCAAGAATAAAAAACTCTGGACCGAAAACGCAGAAGGCTGTAACATACAGACCTTCCAAGGTGGAAATGAACATGAGGAAGCAATGTTTGTTGCACAGGAAATCAAGGGATTATCTCTTGACGGAAACAGGAGATACGGAGATATAGCAATACTTTATAGGATGAATGCCCAGTCACGTATACTTGAAGATACTCTTATGCGGGAAGGCATCCCATATAGAATTTTTGGGGGTCTCCGGTTCTACGACAGAAAAGAAATTAAGGACATAATTGCTTACCTTAGGGTTATACAAAACCCTTCGGATAATATAAGCCTTAAGAGGATAATAAATGTACCTAAAAGAGGTATTGGGAATACTACGGTTGAGGCTGCTGAAGCTATTGCGAATGAACGAGGTTCAAGCATATTCAGCGTAGTTTCGATGGCGGGTGAAATATCCAAGCTTCAGAGG
Organism: Bacillota bacterium; assembly: GCA_023397675.1. GTDB lineage: Bacteria > Bacillota > Clostridia > Acetivibrionales > JANLFN01 > JAEZTC01. The sequence continues at coordinate 39,629 of JAEWTV010000109.1, forward strand.
GCTTCATCAAAGCTCGAAGCCTTTGTTCATATGATAAATGAGCTGTCACTTAAAAGAGATAAAATGAAGATTTCTGATTTCATAACTGAGGTTATTGAAAAAACAGGTATTATAGGTGAATTGAAAAATGAGAACTCGGTAGAGTCTGAAAGCCGTATAGAAAATATCAAGGAATTGATTTCTGTTGCAATGGAGTTTGAGGTTCAGGAAGGTGAGCAAACGCTTCAAGGCTTCCTGGAAAATATATCGCTGGTCTCGGATATAGATACTATGGATGAAGAAAGCGATTATGTTGTTTTAATGACCCTTCACAGTGCAAAGGGTCTGGAATTCCCTGTTGTTTTCATGGTAGGCATGGAAGAGGGTGTATTCCCGGGGACGCGATCACTCACCGATGAAACAGAAATGGAGGAGTCAAGAAGGCTTTGCTATGTTGGAATTACAAGGGCAATGGAAAAGCTGTATTTGACGTATGCCTACAGCAGAACACTGTTTGGAAATACAACTTACAATGGTGTTTCAAGGTTCTTAAAGGAGATTCCGGAGGAACTGCTTGATGGTTTTGTTAGAAAGCCTGCCCGGGCAGCATCATCCTTTAGCGGAGGCTGGGACAGTCAGCCGGCAAGTAATCCTGCAAATAAGGAAAAAACCTTCACAGGTTGGACAACCCCTAAAATAGATTCAGCTCCAAAAACAAGCTCATCTGTCAATGTAAATGTTGGGGATACTGTTGTGCATAAGAAGTTTGGAATAGGTACAGTAACCTCAATTGAAGAAGAAAACGGAGACTACAAGATAGAAATAAACTTCAAGCACTCAGGTATGAAACGCCTTATGGCGGCTTATGCTGGGCTGGTTAAGGTTAATTAGCAAGTGTACAGTTTACAATGTACAGTTTACAGTTGAAAGGCAAGATGACAGTTAAAAGCAAGTTTACAATGTACAATTTACAGTTTACAGTTAAAAGATAATATAAAGACATTTAGTCGGTGAAACCGACTTGGTTTTGACAGCCGTGGGTTTTAACCCACGGCGCTCATGTCACAATTTTTCTTGAACTTGATTTATTTTATAAACTGAACACAGAATAGAACTATGGTTACGAAAGCGAAGCCAAAGGTTTTCCAGAACCTATAATATAATGCTTCTGTAATTCCATAAATCACAAATAGACACAATGAAACAAAAATAACTGACTGCTGGTAAGTATGTAATATATACGAAAGTAAAGATACAATGAAGAAGATTACTCCAAATGAAAGCATACATATTACTTTAGTTCTTATTTGTTTGTCACTTCTGTCGGGAGGCAATTCGCCATGCTGCTTCCTGGCGGATTGTAATCCGTTTTTCTTCAGAAGGTGATGGGTGTTTGTTATTATCTCAATGGTTCCCAGTGCTAAAAGTAAAGCTCTTATTATTTCATGACCCCAGCTCATTTTAACCTCCATGTCCCCGGTGTGCCAAGTGAATTGTCCCATCGGGCACACAAAAAGTGTTTCAACACTTTTTTATAGGGTTAAATTTATTTTTATTGGCACCTGACATTTGTTTTGTTCCACAAAACAGGCAGTTGTGCATTAGCTCTTCAGACTAAAGTCTTCCAAGCTATCCCTCCTTTGACAGGTTGTTTATTACTATATTTAATGAACGGAAAAACCTGTCGATATCCTCTTTACTCATGCCTTTTAGAGCTTCATCCGTGATTTTTGCCACGCTGCCCTCAATTTCTTTTATAATATCTTTTGATTTTTGGGTTAAGCACACTACATAAGACCTTCTGTCAACAGGATCCAAATTCTTTTGTATAAGTCCTTTGTCCAGAAGCTTAAAGAGGACGGCACCTATTGTGGCACGATCACTCATCAACTCATCTGATATTTGTGCCTGCGACAATTCTGTTTTGGAATCCAGTAATTTAAGTACTGCCCACTGAGATGTGGTTATATCGTATTTTTCAAGTTCGTAATCTGTTTTTCTTTTAATAAGACGGGCACTGGCACTTAATAAATATCCCAATATTTCATGTATTTCCATAAGTTGCTCCTTAGATAAATTAATATGAAAACATATAGTATGTATACATACTAATTTACCGCATTTAATCATTTGTGTCAATACTGTACAGTTTCATTATTAATTTGAATTCTATTTTAGCCTTATCAATTCTTCAATAGCAACATTTGGGCTTCTATATCTGTACTTTCTTTTCTTACCCATTTGAATGGCTTTGTTCGGACAGTATTGGATGCAAGCCATACACCTTTCACACTTATGTTTCCAGAGTGGTTTTGATTCAAATTCTATATTGTTTACAGGACAGATTCTTTGGCATAGTTTGCAACCGACACAATTACTGTCAGTAAAAAAATTGGAATCCAGCGAATAAAAACCTGAAAAAATTTTATCAGTAGCTTTGATAAAAAGCTTATCAAAGGCTATATCAATAGCCAGTTTGCTTATTTCAGGTTTTATACTTCTCCTTTGATTAATTATGGCTGATATTTCTTTTACCCTTTGCTTTTCAATTCCGAATATATTCGAATCTGCTGCTACAGGCTTTGTTTCATATTTATAGATGTGATTTTTAGGCATCTTGATAAGAAATCCCGAGTTGAGAGTTATATTGCTGGTATGCAATAAACTGTTTAACTTTCTTAAAACAGTTGACGGTGCAGCACCATACGTAGCTACTGCAAAAATATAGACATTTTTATCTGCCTCTAATTTTTTTAATACTTCTTCAACTATTAGTGGCAGGCGCGAATAGTATACCGGAAAAACTATACCGATACGGCAAGACTTAACAATAATCTTTTCTTCATTTTTTAACTTTGATATATTAAGCAGATTAAATTCTGAAAGATTGCTGCACAGGTCCTTTGCAACCTGAAGACTGTTACCTGTACCTGAAAAAAATAATATTGTATCGTTCTCTATTACCACTATAAAACCTCCTTTTAAACTTTCTGTTGGATAGGAATCAGGTCTATAATGGTATGATAAAGTATGTTCTATGGAACATAGTCAAGTAAAATTTTTCAGAAATTCTCCATGTCACTGAAGCATTTGCTGCTTCTGATATTACTATCTGCCTTAATAAGAAGTTCTTTTGTGTTTTCTAGTTGGTCTATCTTTTTATTAATTTCATTTATTTTGTTATCTATAATAAAGAGAATGCTTTGATGGTTTGCGTCTTTTATTTCGTAAGATATTTCATGCAGTAAAAGCTTTATCTCCTTTAGAGTAAAGCCAAACTTCTTGGATATAAGAATAAACCATAAAAGGTTTATATCTTCATTGGTATACACCCTGTACCCATTTCCTTCACGCTTTGGCTCTGAGAGAAGCCCAATCCTTTCATAATGTCTTACTGTTTCTTTAGTAATTTTGAACTTATCTACAATTTCGCCGATTTTATAGTTTTGTTTCATATCTAATCACACGCTTTCCTTTTGATCTATAAGGCTCAAGTAAGTCTTGCCCCAGTTTCCCAAGGTGTATAAAACGGGGATAAAAGTTTTTCCAATGTCTGTTAGTGAATATTCAACCCTTGGAGGTATCTCCTTATAAATCTCTCTATGCACAAGACCGTCATTTTCAAGTTCCCTTAGTTGGCTGGTCAGAATTGCCTGTGATATTTTATTACTCATCAGTCTTTGAAGCTCGTTAAACCTTCTTGTTTCCTGGCTTAAATAATAAAGAATAATCATTTTCCATTTGCCTGCAATTAGGTATTGTACTGTTGCAATTGGGCATGATTGATCGGAATCTGGGTGCCTGATTATTTTAGCTATTGTAATCCGCTCCTTCGCTAATAGTACTGTTTATATTAGTATCTAATAAAATTGTGCGTACTTGAAGACTTTTATTTTTGACTATAATATTACATTATACAGAATCAATTGAGGTCTGGAAAGTTATAGTATGTAGATTGCTAGGAGGTCAGTAATGAAAGTAAGGCAAATATTAAGTAGGTTTTATGTGAATGATATGGATAAGGCAATTGAGCTTTATGAAAAAGTCTTAAATGAAAAGTGTACATCAAGATTCCAATATCCTCAGGTAAATTTGGAAATCGCACGTATAGAGAATATTTTAATCATAAGTGGCTCTGATGAAGCATTGAAGCCATTTAGATCTACCAATGCAACCTTTTTGGTGGATTCAGTCGCTGAGTTCAAAGAATTCCTGTTGTGTACGGGTGCAACAGTTATAAGGGATATTAGGGAAGTTCCCACAGGACTTAACATGACGGTACAACACTCAGACGGCAATACCATTGAATATGTCGAACACATAAACGCTCAGTAGCTTATGCGTCATAAGTTACCTTCTTTTCATTATGATTGTTTCAGTCTTTCCATCCAATGTAATGTTCAAATCTATAGATTCTTTAGGTGTACCAAAAATATTATAGTTATCTATAAAATTTTTTTTATCTGGACCATTTTGAAAAGTTTTCTTTCTTGTACCGTGTATAAACTTATAATCCATTTCCTTAACTGAAGACAATTCGTACAATTCACCCTTATATTTAAAAATCAGTTCGCCATCTGCTGCGTTTTTTGTATGAAGGGTTCCGTTTTCCTTATAGTATTCGACTTGGCTAAAACCCTTATATTCTGCCGTCCAATTTGCGCTTTCACCCTTATAATCATAATTATATACTGTAATATCTGCACATCCTGACATAAAGGATATATTAAACAAAACGAGTAGAACCAAACCTGTTATTTTCCGGAATGAATTTATATGCATATGGTTAACACTCCTTGATTGGTTGTTAAATAAAGGAATATCATAAAAACATTATATCACAATTATACTCTTATGACACTTATATACAAAGAGTGCCTGTTGCTTTATATTAAGCACCGGCACTCATAACTTTTTGCATCTAATTGAAGTTGGACACCATTGTTTTTGCTTTTTTAATTCCGAACTTGCAATCTTACTCTTAGATTCTTTTAACTGTAAATTGTACACTGTAAACTACATTCGCATCTGCCTTTAACTGTCCTCTTGTCAACTCTGCCTTTTGATTTTAACTGTACATTGTACATTATAAACTGTACACTACAATAGCTCCACCAACTCCATCGGATGTGCTATCAGCGTTTTTGCTCCATTTTCGCTTAACTCATCAGCGTCACGGAATCCCCATAAAACTCCTACGGCGTACATGCCGGCTGCATTTGCGGTCTTCATATCTATACTTGTGTCTCCGACATAAAGAATTTCTTTGGGACTTATGCCAAGATGTTCTGATATCTCTAAAGCGGAGGAAGGATCTGGTTTTCTTGGATGTCCCGGCCTTTCGCCATAAATCACTTCGAAGCTCCATTTGGACAGCAGGCTCTCTACGGCAGGAACTGTTATACTATGGGGTTTATTCGAAAGTACTGCGATTTTAATATTCTTTGCAACCAGTTCATCCAAAAGCTGCTGTATTCCGTCATAGGGCATGGCCTTTTCCGCCCATCTTCCTGAGTACTCCTCACGATATTCAGAAAGAGTATTTTCTATAATCTCAATACTCCGTTTATCCTGCGGAAGAGCCCTTTCTACAAGCATCCTCATTCCATCACCGACAAAATACTTATATTTTTTAACGTCATGTGCAGGAAATCCAAGGCGGGTAAGTACATCGTTCATGGAATTTGCTATGTCTTCCAGCGTGTCAAGGAGAGTTCCGTCCAAATCAAAAATTACTGCTTTGTATCCCATAGGTTCCACCTTTTTAATATAGAATCAATATCCATTGTTACTAATATTAGTTAACAAGAAAGAATTATACGCCTTTTAATGCGTACCTTCAATATGGTATTATATTGACAAAAGGGCCTTGCTGGTTTATAATATCAATAATTCATCGATTTACCAATATAACACGTTAGCGTGATAAAGTGAGGTTCGGCAAATGGCAAAGTGGAAGATATATACACCTGAGGGTGTTCAGGATATACTTTTTGAAGACTGCTACATAAAAAGAAACATCGAGGAAAAGCTCAGAAACCTTTTCAAGTCTCATGGCTATCTTGAAGTTGAGACTCCAAATCTTGAATTCTACGACGTATTTTCCGATGAGAGTGATATTGCTCCACAGGAAACAATGTTCAAATTCTTTGATCAGCGAGGAAGGATATTGGTTCTTCGCCCAGATATTACTATTCCCATCGCAAGATTAGCAGCAACCAAATACAGGAATTCACAGTATCCGATAAGGTTTTCTTATATAGGCAACGCTTACAGGTATAATGAGCTCGGAGGCGGGAAGCAGAAAGAGTTTACACAGGCGGGTGTTGAAATAATCGGTGCTGGTTCTGCCGAGGCAGATGCAGAAATAATAGCTACCGCAATCAATTCGGTAAAAGCTCTTGGAATAGAGAACTTCCAGCTGGATATAGGGCAGGTTGAGTTTTTCAAAGGTCTGATGGAGGAAGCAAGGCTTAGCGAGGAAGACATAGAACAGATCAGGGTTTTAATTGACAAGAAGGATTATCTTGGTATTGAAGAAATTATAAAAAGCCATGACATCAGCAAGGAGCTTCAGCATACGATTCTAAGTCTTGCTGGACTATTCGGTTCCAAGGAAATCATTGATAAAGCTGAAAAGCTTACGACAAATAAACGTTCAAAGGATGCTCTTCAAAACCTTAGAAAGGTTTATGAAATACTTGAGGATTACTCACTTGATAAATATGTTTCAATAGATCTTGGTATGGTAAGGAGCCTTAACTATTATACAGGTATCATTTTCAGAGGCTTTACCTATGGAGTAGGCTTCCCGATACTGAGCGGCGGACGGTATGACAATCTTGTTGAGAACTTTGGAATGAAGTCTCCTGCTACTGGGTTTTCCCTTGGTATCAACCTGATTATGATGGCGCTTGACAGACAAAAAATAGACTGCGGAAAGCCGGCTGTTGATAGTCTGGTTTGTTATACAGATGAAGGAAGAAAAACTGCTTTTGAAATATCTGCAGAGCTTAGAAAGCAAGGGCTTAATATTGAAATAGACATAACAAAGGACGGCATTGAGAATGCAAGAGAATATGCTAAAAATAAAGATATAGGCGGTATTATCAATATAATTGATAAAAAGAACATAGAACTTCATAATTTGAAGGACGGTCAAATAACCAGAACTTCTATGGATGAACTAATTAAAGGATCGAAATAAAGTATGCCGGAGGTTGAAATATGCGTTACCTTACAATAGCCTTATCAAAAGGAAGGCTTGCCGAATTGACGATAGAACTGCTTGAAAATATAGGAATTGATTGTTCTGAGGTAAGAAATCCGGGTAGAAAATTAATACTTGTAGATGAGAAGAACAAAATAAAATTCTTTCTTGCCAAGCCAAGCGATGTACCTACATATGTAGAGTATGGAGCAGCGGACATTGGCGTCGTTGGAAAGGATACTCTTCTTGAAGAAGGCAGAAACTTGTACGAGGTTCTGAATCTCGGCTTTGCTGCTTGCAGGATGGTAGTGGCTGGGCCAGCTGAGCTTGCAGGAAAGCTTGATAACCTTAACAATAAAAGGGTTGGAACCAAGTATCCTAAAATAGCAAGGGAATATTTTGAACATAAAAGACGTGAAACCATAGAAGTAATAAAGCTTAATGGCTCTGTTGAACTGGCTCCGCTTGTTGGCTTGTCAGAAGTTATCGTTGATATAGTCGAAAGCGGAAAAACCCTGAAGGAGAATGGACTTGTCGTGCTGGATACAATTGCCGACATAAGCGCAAGGCTGGTTGTAAACAGGGTAAGCATGAAAATGGAAAGTGAAAGAATTAACAGAATTATTGATGGAATTAGAAAGCAGTTGGAGGAGGGTGCAGCTAAATGATAAATATAACCGATCTTAGGAAAAATGAGAAAAATGATCTTCATGAAAGGCTTCTCTCCAGAAACCAACTTGATAGAAGTGATGTAATGACAAGGGTTGCAGAAATTCTGGGTAATATAAAGAAAAATGGAGATTCGGCCCTTTTAAGCTATACGAAAATGTTTGACAGTGTTGAAATGACCGCCGGAAAACTCAAGGTTACCAAGGAAGAAATTGATAAAGCATATCAGCTTATTGACAAGGCTCTTATAGATGTAATAAAAAAGGCAAAATTAAATATAGAGGATTATCATAAAAAGCAGAAGGAAAATTCATGGTTTACTTCCGAAAAGGAAGGAATCATTCTCGGTCAGGTATTAAGGCCACTTGAAACTGTCGGTGTTTATGTACCGGGAGGAACTGCAGCATTATCCTCGTCTGTACTTATGAACATTGTACCTGCAAAGGTTGCCGGTGTAGAAAAGATTGTAATGATCACTCCTCCCGCAAAGGACGGTTCGGTTCACCCCGCTATTCTTGTTGCTGCAAATGAAGCGGGTGCAGATGAAATTTACAGGGCAGGTGGAGCGCAGGCAGTAGCTGCTTTAGCATATGGAACTGAAACCATACCAAGGGTGGATAAGATATTTGGACCTGGAAACATATATGTTGCTACAGCTAAGAGGATGGTTTATGGATACTGTGATATAGATATGTTTGCAGGACCAAGTGAAATTGCTATTATAGCTGATGAAACCGCGAACCCCGAGTATGTTGCAGCTGATCTGTTGTCGCAGGCAGAACACGACATACTGGCTTCAGCAATACTGGTAACAACATCTGAATCTTTAGCTGTCAAGGCGCAATCAGAGATTGAAAGGCAGGCAAAGCTGCTTCCCAGAAGGGATATTGTCGAAAAATCTCTTGAAAGCTATGGTGCAATTGTAATTGTAAATACCATTGAAGAAGCGGCTGCCATCATAAATCAAATAGCTCCTGAGCATCTGGAATTAAGTATAAAAGAACCTTTTGAACTGCTTGGATCAATTAAGAATGCAGGGGCTATATTCCTCGGACATTATGCGCCTGAGCCTTTAGGTGATTATATGGCAGGCCCCAATCATGTGCTTCCTACAAGCGGCACTGCAAGGTTTTTCTCTCCTTTGGGTGTAGGTGACTTTGTAAAGAAATCAAGTATAATATCCTATTCCAGAAATGCTTTGGAAGCCATTAAGGATGACATAACCTTGTTTGCAGAGGCAGAAGGCCTTACCGCACATGCAAATGCAATAAGGGCAAGATTTGGAGGTATACGTAATGAGTAAGTATTGGAGTGATATAGCAAAAAAAATCGAACCTTATGTGCCGGGTGAACAGCCGCGCGAAGGTATGTTTATAAAGCTGAATACAAACGAAAACCCATATCCGCCGTCTCCGAGGGTCATAGAGGCAATTGACAATTATGATAAGAAGAGACTCAGGCTTTACCCTGATGCAGAGTGTCATGGTTTAAGAGAAACAATTGCCAAGTATTATAGCCTTGAAAAGGATCAGGTGTTCATAGGTAATGGTTCTGACGAGGTGCTTGCGTTTGCTTTTATGGCATTTTTCACTCCGGGGAAAACAATTCTTTTCCCTGATATCTCATACAGCTTTTACCCTGTTTATGCACAGCTTTTTAGTCTTGAATACAGAATGATAGAGCTTGATGAAGATTTTAATGTACCTGTAGAAAAGTTCCTTACGCCTAATCACGGAATAGTCATTTCAAACCCGAATGCACCGACGACAAAGTACCTTGATAGCGACAGTATTATAAAGATACTTGAATATAACAAGGACAGCGTTGTAATCATGGATGAAGCATACATAGATTATGGCGGAGATTCATTGGTGGAGCTTGTTAACCGGTATCCAAACCTTTTGATCATCCAGACAATGTCCAAATCAAGAGCACTTGCAGGTCTTAGGGTTGGATGGGCCCTTGGCAGCAGCGAATTGATTGAGGGTATGAACAGAATAAAGAATTCCTTCAATTCCTATACAATTGACAGCATTGCTCAGACTGCAGCAACGGCAGCTATTATGGATGAGGAATACTTTGGAAGAATACGTGCAGCGGTTATCAATACAAGGGAGCGTGTGTCTGCGACTCTTTCAGAAATGGGCTTTAAGGTTGCCCAGTCAAGGGCTAACTTCCTCTTTATAAGCCACCCTGAAATTGAAGCTGAAACCATATTTAAGGAACTCAGAGCTAAGGGAATTCTGGTAAGATATTTCAAAAAACCGAGAATAGACAACTATCTTCGCGTGAGTATCGGAACCGATGACGAAATGGACCAGTTTATACACTCAGTAAGGGACATAATTAATAAAAATGTTCACGCTTAAATTATTTATGCATTATGGTTCTTAATGCCGGCCATGATGGAATAAATTAATGAATTTACTTGATTCTATATTTCAGAGCATTTATATATGGAATTTAGTGTATTTATTCGGTATAATATAATGGGTTAATTATTAGGGACAGTAGTAACTGGAGGTGTACATGGACAGAAAAGCCGAAATCGAAAGAAATACTTTTGAAACTAAGATTAAATTGAACCTTAAAGTGGATGGGACCGGAGAAAGTGATATCAACACAGGAATTGGATTTTTCGACCATATGCTTACTCTGTTTTCGAAACATGGCTTATTTGACGTATCAATTAAAGCATTAGGTGATTTGAACGTTGACGCCCATCATACAGTTGAAGATATAGGAATAGTCTTAGGGCAAGCTATAAAAGATGCCCTTGGAGAAAAGAAATCTATTAAACGGTATGCATCCAATATACTTCCGATGGATGAGGCCCTTGCCATGGTAGCTGTAGATATTGGCGGAAGGCCGTATCTTGTGTTTGATGCTGCATTTACCTCTGATAAGGTCGGCGAAATGGATACCGAGCTTGTAGAAGAGTTTTTCAGGGCAGTTGCATTCAATGCAGGAATGAATATACATATAAAAGTTTTCTACGGAAGCAACAATCATCATATTGCTGAGGCTGTTTTCAAGGCTTTTGCAAGGGCTTTGGATGAAGCAACGCATATTGACGAGAGAATAAAAGGTGTAATGTCTACAAAAGGGATTATATAAAATATGGAGGCTAAATATGAGCAAACTTATTAACGACACTGATTTCATTGATCTACCGCTTTTTATAAAGGGTAAGGTGAGAAATGTATATGATTTGGGAGACAAACTTCTTATAGTGGTTACCGATAGGATTTCTGCTTTTGATGTAATCTTCCCGAACTTGATACCTAATAAGGGTAACGTTCTTAACAGCATTTCTGAATTCTGGTTCAATTTTACTTCCGACATAATCGGAAACCACATGATTACTACTGATGTAAGCCAATATCCGAATGGTCTTTCAAAGTTTAAGGAAGAACTTCAGGGAAGATCAATGCTTGTGAAAAAGGTTAACATGGTTAATGCAGAATGTATAGTCAGGGGATATCTTGAAGGCTCCGGGCTTAAGGAATATAACAGCACAGGTACAATTTGCGGCATAAAGCTTCCTGCAGGATTAAAGCAAGCTGACAAGCTGCCTGAACCGATCTTTACTCCGTCAACCAAGGAAAGTGAAGGCCACGATATAAATGTTTCATTTGAAGGCCTTGCTGAAAGAATAGGTATGGATCTTGCCATTAAGCTTAGAGACAAGAGCATCGCGCTTTATAACAAGGTAAGCGAATATGCGCTTAGTAAGGGTCTTATACTCGCCGATACAAAATTTGAGTTTGGAATGATTGACGGACAGTTGGTTGTAGCAGACGAAATGTTTACACCTGATTCCTCAAGGTTCTGGGATTTAAACGATTATCAGCCTGGCAGGCCTCAAAAGAGCTTTGATAAACAGTATTTAAGAGAATACCTTGAATCTATTGACTGGGATAAAACTCCGCCTGCACCTGAGCTTCCACAGGAAATTGTTGATAAAACTGCAGCAAAGTACATGGATGCATATAAGAGGATTACGGGGAAAGATATTTAAGTGTACAGTTAAAGGCAAGTGTACAATTTACAATGTACAGTTTACAGTTAAAAGACAAGATATAAAACAGATTACAGTTATAATAAAAGATAACAAGTTAGAGGAGATCGGCCTTGATTGCAATTATTGACTACGGTGTTGGAAACTTAAGAAGTGTTGAAAAAGCTTTTCATTTTATAGGCTGTGATGCAGCAGTATCATCAGACCCTGAGTTTATTCTGGGTGCCGATGCCGTTGTACTTCCGGGTGTTGGGGCATTTGCTGATGCGATGGAAAGCCTTGTCAAGGCAGGCATGGTGGATGTTGTAAAGAAAGCTATAGCACAGAAAAAGCCTTTTCTAGGTATCTGCCTTGGAATGCAGCTACTTTTTGATTATAGTGAAGAAGGCGGAGATAGGGTACCGGGTTTAGGTGTCTTACGCGGCGGAATAAAACAGTTTCCGCACAACATGGGTTTAAAGGTTCCTCACATGGGTTGGAATTCACTTGATTATAAAGTGGAATGCACTATTTTCAGGGATCTTCCTCAGAAACCTTATGTTTACTTTGTACATTCATACTATTTGGATGCAGAGGATAGAAATATAGTGGCAGCCCGGGCTAATTACGGATTGGAATTCGACTGTGCAATAGTGAGCGGAAATATATTTGCTACACAGTTTCATCCGGAAAAAAGCGGTGATGTCGGATTAACTATACTCAGAAACTTTGCAAGTCTGGTAAATAAAAAATAAAATAGGAGTGGTAATTCAATGATTATTTATCCTGCTGTCGACGTGAAAGACGGTAAATGTGTAAGACTGTCACAGGGAAAGTTCAACAACGTTACTGTTTATTCGGATGATCCTGTGGAAATGGCTTTTAAGTGGGAACGTTTGGGAGCGCAGTATTTGCATGTTGTGGATCTTGACGGCGCAAGGACCGGCGAACCTCAAAACATAGCCGCTATAAGTGATATGGCTGTAAGGCTTGGTATTCCGGTACAGTTGGGTGGAGGAATAAGATCAATAGAAACAATTGAGATAATTCTCTGTAAGGGAATCCAAAGGGTTATTCTTGGAACATCTGCAGTAAAAGATACAAACCTTGTGAAAACCGCTTTAAAGACCTTTGAGAACAATATAGCCATAGGTATAGATGCCAGAGACGGAATAGTAGCCATAGAAGGCTGGGCAAAAACGAGTGAGTTTACAGCTGTAGGCTTCGCAAAGAAAATGGAAGATCTCGGAGCCAAGACTATAATATATACTGACATTTCAAAAGATGGAATGCTTCTGGGGCCTAATCTAAAAGCTATGGAGGAAATGGTCAAGGCAGTTGGGATAGATATTATAGCTTCAGGTGGTGTAAGTACCGTTGAGGATGTAAAAGCACTTAAGAATATAGGTGTTGCAGGTGCAATAATAGGAAAAGCTCTTTACACAGGAGATATAGATTTAACAGAAGCAATCGCCGCCGCTCGGTAGAAAAGCGCAATATACTTCGTATTGCGGTGTCAAACTTCAGACACAAAAGTCCTCACATATACGAGATATGCTGCGGCTTTTGCGTTTCGTATGAAAAACGAGATATGCTTCGCATTGCTGTGTCAGACTTCAGACGCAAAAAGCCTCACATATACAATATATGCTGCGTTTTTTGCGCTTCGTCTTCCGTGCACTGCTCGCATCTGTCGTTTTAGGGATTCAAGTAAGTATTACTAGGGACTTTTAATAACCCACTATATTAGACCATAGTGTGCGTCTGATATTGTAGGCTTAATGTTATAAATTAAGTAAAACAGGAGCTATTTAATGTTTACAAAGAGGATTATACCCTGCCTGGATGTACATGCCGGGAGGGTTGTTAAAGGTGTTAATTTTGTTAATATACGTGATGCAGGCGATCCTGTTGAAGTTGCTGCAATTTATGACAAGGCAGGCGCCGATGAACTCACATTTCTGGACATTACAGCGTCCTCTGATGCAAGGGGAATTATGCTTGATGTTGTAAGAAGGGTTGCCGAGCAGGTATTCATACCTTTTACTGTTGGTGGAGGTATACGTTCTGTTGAGGATTTCAGGGAGATACTTAAGGCCGGTGCGGACAAGATATCTGTCAATTCAGCCGCTTTAAACAGGCCTGAACTTATATCAGAAGCTGCTTGGAGATTCGGAAGTCAGTGTGTTGTTGTTGCTATCGATGCCAAACGTAACAGTGAAAGAGACAGCTGGGATGTATACCTAAATGGCGGAAGAGTAAACACCGGCAAGGACGCAATCGCTTGGGCTGTTGAAGCAGAAAAGCTTGGAGCAGGAGAAATACTTCTTACGAGTATGGATTGTGATGGAACTAAAAATGGTTATGATATAGAACTTACAAGGCTTATTGCCCAAAGTGTTAAAATCCCGGTAATTGCTTCTGGTGGTGCAGGTAAAATGGAACATTTTTATGATGCATTTAGTGAAGGAAAAGCTGATGCTGTATTAGCTGCTTCCTTGTTTCACTATAGAGAAATGGAAATATCAGACCTTAAGAAATACCTTAGAGATAAGGGTATAGAAGTAAGGCTATGAGTTGAGAGGAGTCATTATTTTGAACGATATACTGAAGGAACTTAAATTTGATGAAAAAGGCCTCGTTCCTGCAATAATACAGGATCATAAAACCGGTAAGGTTCTTATGATGGCATATATGAATGAAGAAGCAGTACTTAAAACTATTGAAACAGGCATAACACATTTCTTTAGCAGAAGCAGAAACAAGCTGTGGATGAAGGGTGAAACTTCTGGACATTATCAGACAGTTAAATGTTTGTTTGTTGATTGCGACGGAGATACACTTCTAGTTAAGGTGGAACAGGTTGAGGCTGCCTGCCATACAGGGCATTTTTCCTGCTTCTACAGGGAGATTAAAGATGGAAAGGCAAATGAGATTTCAAACATTGTATTTAATCCCAAGGATGTATATAATGATAGGTCAAAAGTGCTTCAGGAAGTATATAATGTAATAGCCGACAGAAAGGTAAATCCTAAGGAAGGCTCATATACCAACAAGTTGTTTGAAAAGGGTATAGACAAAATACTTAAAAAGGTTGGAGAAGAAGCTGCAGAAGTCATTATAGCAGCCAAGAACAGCTCAAAGGATGAACTGAGATATGAGGTGGCCGACCTTATGTACCACTTGTTTGTTATGATGGTTGAAATAGGCCTAAAGCCCGAAGATATATACGATGAACTGAAAAGCAGACGATAATATTAGTTTATAGTGTACAGTGTACAATTTACAGTTAAAGTCAAAAACCAGTGCAAAGAGCAAGTTAGTGTAAGTGCACAATTTACAGTTTACAATGTACAGTTAAGAGCAAGGGTAAGGCAGTGTACAGTTTACAGTGTACAATTTACAGTTTAAAACAAGGGCAAGGCAGTGAACAGTTTACAAGTAAATTTACAGTTAAAGTAAAAAACCAGTTAACAAGTTGGTTAAATCATAAGTTCTATAAATTAATAGAAGTAGATTTGTGATAGTTTATTAAGGATTGCTAAGAAATCATTCAAAATAACATAATGATACTATTTTTAAAATACGCATCGAGGTCCTATTTGAAACTAATTTACTTTTATTAAATAACTGCTTTTACATTTATAAACCTTACACTTAGATTTTTGCTTTTAACTTGTACACTGTACATTGTAATCTGTACACTAATATTCGGAGGTTTTATGGACTGTCATAAGCTGAAGCAGCTTCTTAAACAGGAAGAAGGACCAAAGCTGGATTTTAAAGCGACTTTGAACCTTACTACAGAAAGTGATAAAAAAGAGATTACCAAGGACGTTATTGCCATGGCCAATTCAAGAGGAGGCCGTGGTTATATTGTTTATGGAGTGGAAGATAAAACAAAAAGACTTCTTGGAATCGATCCCGGAGGGTTTAAGGAAGAACAGATCCAACAGCTTATTTACAACAGATGTGACCCGCCTGTGCCGGTAGCAGTTGATTTTATCGATATTGAAGGCAAAAAGATTGCGGTGCTTACTATTTTTAAAAGCACGCATCAGCCTCACCAGATGATCAATACCGGTGCTTTTTATATCAGAAGAGGTTCAACTACCGATACCGCCAGAAGAGGTGAAATTGCCAATATGCTTCAAGAAAACGGTTTGATGACATATGAAACCGTAGTTGTTAAAAATGCCGGCCTGGAGCAGCTGGACATGAATTTGATAAATCGGTATTTCAGTAACATGAATGTTATAAGTGAAAAACCCAGTGA
Organism: Bacillota bacterium; assembly: GCA_023397675.1. Classification (GTDB taxonomy): domain Bacteria; phylum Bacillota; class Clostridia; order Acetivibrionales; family JANLFN01; genus JAEZTC01. The sequence continues at coordinate 55,763 of JAEWTV010000109.1, forward strand.
GGTACTGCTTGAAGCTATGGGAATCATTGGGCAAAGGCCGGATGGGGAAGGGTACTTTTCAACAATAGGAGGGCTTCTTCTTTTTGGTAAAAGACCGTCAATTTATCTACCTCAGGTTTATGTCAAACTTAATATTTTTGAAGATACCGAATATATCTACGGGAACATATTAGAAATGCTTGACGGTGTTTCAAACATTCTTAAGTCAAAACTTGGAGATAATGGTTTCCCTGTTGAAGCTATAGAAGAAGCAGTTGCGAATGCACTGGTTCACAGGGATTACTTGGACGTATCTAGGGGCATTACAGTTACAATAAGTGGTAAAAGCGTTGAAATAAGCAACCCTGGCGCTTTGATAGCCAGTAATAGTGTTTATAAATTTATTAAAGAGAATAACCCGGACAGAAGAAATCCCTGGTTATATCAGAGACTTATATCTTTAGATACAAAGAAGAGGTTTACAAAGTCAGGTTTGGGTCTCACACGCATCAAAAAGGCTTTTGAGGACATAGGTGAGGTTAAATTCGTAAATATAGGTTCATTGAATCTATTTAAAGTAATTATGCCTGGTATAGATCTATTTAAAGCATAAGAATAAGCCTGCCTAATTATTTTTATCTGATTTGGCCTTAAGCTCTTTTGCAGCTTCCAGATATGGCATATTTTCAGGATCCATTACAAAAGAATTCAAGTTTTCCGGCAGGTGAGAGTATCCCACCTTTTTTGTACTCGTATGTCCTGTCAGGTAATCAACAGATACATTAAAATAATCTGCAATCAGTATAAGTGTTTCAAGTTTTGGCTCACGTGTATTTTTTACATAACCGTTAAAAGTCGTTTTCTTTATGCCCAGAGTTTCTGCAACTTGCTTCTGTTCAAGCCCTGAGTCCCTAATTAATTGACTAATTCGTTCCCCTAATGTAATTTTAGCCATTTATGCAGCCCCTTTTTGATTATACAAAATAATGGTTAATTGTGTCAAATATGACAACAAAAATATACAAAAGTGTTGACAATACGCGAAATGCGTATTAACATATATATATAGAATCTTTTACCTGCTTGATGCTTGATATACAAACTTTTAAAATGAGGCGAGATAGTGCTTAATAAAGAAATAATAAGACTTCAGAGGATTTTAAGTGAACTACTGGAGTGTGAAGACATTGATAATTCAACATTGTTGGAAGTGAGTAAAAAGCTTGATGAGTTAATTTTAGATTTTTATTCTGATAAAAGTATTAAAAAAGAATAGTCATTATTGTATAATAATCAATTTAAGCTCTTAACTACTGTTATAATATTACCCTTTTTATTAAACATTATTTTATCTGCAAGACTTTTTACTATTAAAAGTCCTCTTCCTGTCTCACACAAATCAAGCAACTCTTCGTTTGTTTTGTTCTCCCATGCACTACTTAATTTTTCAGCCGGGTTAAAGCCTGAGCCCTCATCAGCTATTTTAATAATGCTTTTACCCTCAACAATCTCTGCATGTATTTGAACTTCCTTTGCTTGGATGCACTTGTTACCATGTCTGATAGCATTAGAAATCAGTTCATTGAGAATAACTTTTAGCTCGAATTTGCAGCAGTCACTCAATTCACCATATGCGTTATCAAGAAATCTTAATATTTCTTCTACAACCGGGCATATATACTTTATATCGCTGGCTATCGTGTAGAAACAGCTTTGCTTGGATTTCAAGACAATTCCACCTTAAATATCATATTTAAATATATATACCCAAACGCCAGCCTGATAATCAAATTATTTTTCTAAAATATTTCTAAAACGTTCAAGTACTTTTTTCTCCAGCCTAGATATATACATCTGAGAGACTCCAAGTTTTGAAGCGATTTCTTTTTGAGTCTTATTGCTGAAGTATCTCATTGTTATAAACTCTTTTTCTGCAGCATTAAATCTTTCAAGGCTTTTAAGAAGGAAATCCCTGTTCTCAACCCTCTCAAATGTTGAATCTTCCTCACCAATGGTTTCATGAAGTTCAAGATCATCATCATTAAACGCATTCTGGTCAAAAGACTGCATATTATAAATATTGCCCGACTCAGCAATTTCAAGAACAGTTTCTTCATCTATATTAAGGTAACGCGCAATCTCATCAACACGCGGAACCCTTTTCAACTCTTGGGTTAAGGCTTCCTTTGCCTGATTAACCTTTTGATATACCTCATACAGACGCCGAGGAATCCTGATTACTGAAGCCTTATCACGAAAAAATCTTTTTATCTCACCAATTATTGTAGGAGTCGCAAAACTCACAAATTTGACACCAACATTGATATCAAACCTTTCTACAGCTTTAATCAGAGCGACACATGCAATTTGATACAGGTCCTCATAATCAATTCCCCTATTGACAAATTTTTTGGATATAATATCAGCAAGGTAAAGGTATGAGTCAACTATGTGATTTCTATTTTCAACAGATTTATCTTTTTGATAGGACTTAAATAATGGCTCGTCATTGTCCAAATCTGCGGGTACTTCAGGGTTAATGAATTTATCAGCCATATTATAATTTCCCCTTAAAGAGATTTTGCCATAGATAAAAGAATGCCTTTAGTGTTGTCGCAAAGCTCTAAATCGTCCATTAAGGCCGTAAGAATTGAAAAGCCCAATTCATCAGTACTATCCTTGAACAGACAACTAAGAGACTTGTCTTCGCAAGCAAATGAAACAACAAGTTTATCCGCTAATACAGCAAAACTTATTGTATACCTGTCAGTAATACTGCTGCCAATACTTACAATTTTGGAGCATACTTCGGATATTGCAACCTTTATATCTTCTATAGTATCAATATCAAATCCAACCCTGTTTGCTATCCCTGATGCGGTTAGCCTTGCTACACTTACAAACTCAGGTTTTAGAGGGAGTATTAGTTCTATACTGTCTTGGGTACTGTTCAAAATTCTCACTCCTTTATTATGAAAAGCTTATCAAGACCTGTTATTACAAAAAGTTTCTTTATTTTTTCCTTAAGATTGGATATATATATTTTACCGTTATTCTCTTTAACCTTTTTAAGTGAACCTACAAAAATGCCTAAACCTGTGCTGTCAATATAGTTCAATTCGCTGCAGTCAATCAGAAGATCGCATTTGTTGCTCTCAATAACTGAATAAAGCTTTTCTTTCAGGCTCTGGGAAGTATAAATATCCACTTCTCCTGAAATACTGAGTTTGAACAAATCATTTAACTTTTCTTCACGGTAACTGATTTCACTAGACACAGCCAATCCCTCCCTTATTTTAATAATAGATTGATAAGTTTTATTGCATTATCGTTATGATTATTTTTAACACAAATAGCTGCTATAAAGGTCTGCCCTTGAATTTTGGTATCCTGCACCATTTTGTTATTTTTTACATCTATTCCATAAATGTGTTGTTTATTTTCATTATCTGAAGTCGCTGAAATCAGCATGCTGCTGTTCTTATCAATTCCGCTTTCTGATATGATATCATCGAGATTTAGCAACACTCCACTTTTAACATATAGGTCGAATTTATCCTTATCCAAAACCAAAACATCCAGATCACCAGAGGATATTTGTGCGGTTTCTCTAATTCTATACCCAGCTTTAAGAGTTGGATCTATCTTTACAGAGGGTATTATGGTTACCTGCGGCTGCTTGATGCCTTTAATGTCTTTCTTAATAGCATCTTCCATCAGGGTCATTTCCTGTGGGTAGTAGTCGCCAATGAAGGCCACCTTAAGGTCATAATTTACCTTGCCCAATATATATGATAACGTAACGGCCAAACATATTGCAATAAATATGCCTACCAATACATGGACTTTATGATAATAAATAAAGTTTTCTACTTTCTTTAAAACAGGGTTTTTCTTTTTTGCTTCTTCCAGATGGTAGCCCATTAATAAATCATATGCTTTGCTTATCTCATCCAGGGTTGATTTATCTAGTAAAACAGGCTTGCCATCTTCAGTTTTTTGCTCATATTTTCTTAGAATAAGCCTGTATTTTTTCATTATCTCATCCTTGGTAGCACCTTCACGTACACCAAGAATTGTATATGCGTTTTTTAAATCCTGCACAAAGAATCCCCCCTAAGAATCAAAAAACATTTGTCATTCTCTTGGCTTCATAGTAGGGAAGAGTATTACATCCCTGATTGAATAAGAATCTGTAAGCAGCATAATAAGCCTGTCAATGCCTATTCCCAATCCACCTGTAGGAGGCATTCCATATTCAAGTGCATTAATATAATCCTCATCAATAATCTGAGCTTCCTCATCCCCAGCTTCTCTTTTTTTCATCTGGTTGACAAACCTTTCACGCTGATCTATAGGGTCATTAAGCTCGGAGTATGCATTACCCATTTCGCGGCCCGTAATAAAAAGTTCAAACCTTTCTGTATATTCTGGCTTTCCCGGTTTCCTTTTTGTTAATGGACTTACTTCTGTAGGATAATCGTAAATGAATGTAGGCTGAATAAGGTTTTCTTCAACGAACTCTTCGAAGAAAAGATTAAGTATTTCACCCTTTGTCGGATTACCGTCAATGTGAACATTCTTTTCCTTGGCGATTTTCTTTGCCTCGTCATCACTTGTTATTTCATCAAAGTCAATACCTGTATACTGTTTTACGACATCATGCATTGAAACTCTTGACCATGGTGGAGTAAGGTCAATCTCCTGGCCTTGATAAGTGATTTTAGTAGTGCCAAGCACTTCCTTAGCTGCATTTGAAATAAGATTTTCTGTTATTTCCATCATACCGTTGTAATCTGTATATGCTTGGTAAAGCTCAAGCATTGTAAACTCAGGGTTGTGCTTTATAGACATACCTTCGTTTCTGAAATTCCTGCCTATTTCATAAACCCTTTCAAGACCTCCTACAATCAAACGTTTTAAGTAAAGCTCAGGAGCGATTCTTAAATAAAGATCTATATCAAGTGTATTGTGGTGTGTTATAAATGGCTTCGCAGAAGCACCACCAGGAATAACATTCAGCAAAGGAGTATCTACCTCAAGGAAATTACGCTTGTCCAAAAATTCTCTGATAGACTTGATAACCTTGCTTCTAACAATAAAATCCTTTTTGACATCAGGGTTAACTATAAGATCAACGTACCTTTGTCTGTATCTCAGGTCAGGATCTTTAAGCCCATGCCATTTTTCAGGCAGTGGCTGCAATGACTTTGCAAGAAGGGTTATTTCCTTAACCTTGACAGATATTTCACCCTTGTGGGTTTTGAAAACTGTTCCCTTTGCACCGACCATATCACCTATATCAAACTTTTTGAAGTCTTCGTAACTTTCTTCACCTATTTCATCTATTCTTACATATATCTGAATTTTGCCGTCTCTGTCCTGAACATCACAGAAACCAGCTTTACCCATGCCTCTTTTTGACATAAGTCTTCCGGCTATTGATACTTCAGTGCCGTCCATTTCCTCAAAGTGGTCAAGTATCGAAATAGTTGAGCTTGTTACATCATATTTTACTATTTTAAAAGGGTCCTTATTGTCTGCTTGCAGATCAGATAACTTTAATCTCCTGATTTTTAAAAGTTCATTTAAGTCTTGTTCTTCCATGTTATTTGTAGTATTTTGTTCTGACATTTCTTATCCTCCTGAACAACTCTTTAGTTTTTATTATTTAAATTGTAATATCGTTTTTGAAACATAGGCAACATGAAAAATAACAGTTTACACTAGAGTGTAAACTGTTTATCTAATTATTATATATTAAACTAAGTAAGAGAGCAATTATTTATAAATCTTAAGAACTTTAAACTTGATTAGTCCATCCGGAACAGCTACCTCAACCACGCTGCCTTTTTTTTGCCCCATCAAAGCGCTTCCTACAGGAGATTCGTTTGATATTTTGGACTTTGACGGATTTGCTTCAGTTGAACCTACTATTGAGTATTCAACTTCCTCATTAAACTCCATATCGAGAAGCTTAACCTTTGAGCCAAGGCTGACTACTTCAGTATTAACCTCATCTTCATCTATGACCTTTGCGTGCTTAAGCATGGTTTCAATCTGGAGTATCCTTGTTTCTACCTGAGCCTGTTCATTTTTTGCTTCATCATATTCTGAGTTTTCCGATATATCACCAAATGAAAGTGCCTGCTTTATTCTTTCAGCCACTTCAAGCCTTTTTCTCTTTAAGTATTCAAGTTCTTCCTCCAACTTTTTTAAACCCTCATAAGTTAGTACAACTTCTTTAATGGTCATTCAAAGATTCTCCTTTGCGCAATATTTTTGTTGTGGTTTTACGCCAATGGAATTTTTTATATTATGATGTGAGGTTAAAATATAAACAGCACTGATGTCTTGAAACAGTGCCTTATAATTACACCCCTATTATTTTATATAATTATAGAATACAAAGTATTCATTGTCAAGAAAGCATTTTAATCAACTATTGTACAAATTTTCTAAATTACTTTGCCGCTTTTTGTACTGGATATGGAGATGTTCTCTCTCTTCAAAAAGCCATGCCTCCCAACAAATCCGTTTATTTTAAATCCAAGCCTTTCAAATTCTTGATCAAGGCTTACCAGCGCTTCCAGCTTATACGAGCTTGAAGTTAAAAAACCACCAAGTTCCTCCTTATGGGAAAGCATAATTTCACTAAGCTCCGTAGAAGTATAAAGTTTTTGTACTTCTTCAGGAATTATGGTTTTTATTTTATCTGGAATTTTAATTTCTATACCATTGATTATTTCATTTGTTCCAAAAAGTCTGCTAATGTCGGAGTTGTTATAGTTTATAACAATTGCCTTCGACTTTATTCGTGTGGCATTATTGAAATCAGCAAGATTCAAAAGATTTACTATTACATCACATTCAGAAAGTCCATTTTTAAGGTTATTTGTCAGTCTCACCGAAAGACCTGTATCTTCACACAGCCTTTCCAGTTCATTCATAATAATATCCTTATCTTCAGTAACAATTGTGAGGTATTTTATAAAAGGAGAGAGGAGCCATACAAGTGAATAGAGTTCTTCATAGTTGTCACCATGAATAAAGGCAATATCAAGGTTGCTGAGTTTTATACCCCTCTGTGTGAAAATCTCATTCAATATTCTTAGTAAAAGTGACTCATATATATACCTGCCTGTATAAATGGGGGTAACGCAGTCAAAGATACCAAGCCTTATAAGATTTTTTGGATATATTATTTCTTCAATATTTGCGTCATGGCATTCTTGGGTTATCTGCTGTTCTAGCTTTCTTATTTTACGGTCTGACAGCTCTTTCATATCAGTGAGCAAATAAGGAAGATTCAATAAGTGACAATTAAGGTTTAACTCCGAAAATGGCAACTGCTGTACCTTTGCTTTTTTGTTGCCGGAAAATAGTTGGGACAGCTTATTAAAAAAATGCTCTTTAGGCTTATTGTTGATATCATATGATACAAGTGCAAAGTTTCCCATATTATTTTCCTCACAAATAAATAGTATCAGACAAGGTTTAGTGCCTGTACTTAATACTATTTAGCTGTTTAAAAAAATATGCATGGAGAAACAAAAAAGGACGGTTAAAAACCGCCCTTGAATTTATAAGATTTAAGAACTGAAGTCACTTTCCTTGAGAATAACATCATGCGCTCCACCTTCAATAATACTTGTTGCTGATACAAGCGACAAGCGTGCGTCTTTATGAAATTCTTCAATTGAGCTTACGCCACAGTTGCACATTGTTGATTTAATTTTACTTACGGTTGCATCAAGGTTATCTTTAAGCTTGCCGGCATATGGAACATATGAATCCACACCTTCTTCAAATTCAAGTTTGGTGTTGTCTCCACCGTGATCATATCTTTGCCAGTTACGTGCTCTGTTTGAACCTTCACCCCAATATTCCTTAACAAAGTTGCCTCCAACTTTAAGCTTTCTTCCTGGGCTTTCATCAAATCTTGCAAAATATCTTCCAAGCATTATGAAGTTTGCGCCCATTGCAAGTGCGAGGGTCATATGATAGTCATGCACAATACCTCCGTCAGAGCATATCGGAACATAAATACCGGTCTTTTCATAGTACTCATCCCTTGCCTTGGCTACTTCAATAACTGATGTTGCCTGGCCTCTGCCTATACCCTTCTGCTCTCTTGTAATACAGATGGAGCCTCCGCCTATACCGACTTTAATAAAGTCAGCACCTGCTTCTACAAGGTAAAGGAAGCCTTCTTTATCAACTACATTTCCAGCCCCAACCTTAACAGCTTCACCGTATTTGTTTTTGATAAATTTAATTGTTTCTCCCTGCCATTCGCTGTACCCATCTGAAGAATCAATACAAAGTATATCCGCACCTGCTTCGACAAGAGCCGGAACTCTTTCATCAAAATCCCTTGTGTTTATTCCCGCACCAACAATAAGTCTTTTATTAATATCAAGCAGCTCATTAGGATTTTCCTTGTGGCTGTCATAGTCTTTTCTGAAAACCATATACATCAGGTTCTGGTTATTATCGATAATAGGGAGGACATTGAGCTTATGTTCCCAAATCATATCATTTGCTTCTTTTAAAGTTATTCCTTCCTTGCTGTAAATAAGTGACGAGAAAGGAGTCATAAAATTCTCTATTTTTGTATCAAGAGAAATCCTGCTTACCCTATAGTCTCGGCTTGTTACCAGTCCAAGAAGCTTTCCGTTTGGAGTTCCGTCTTCGGTAATAGCTATTGTGGAGTGGCCTGTCCTCTTCTTTAATTCCAAAACATCTGCAAGGGTATCATTAGCATTGAGGTTTGAATCGCTTGCAACAAAGCCTGCTTTATATTTCTTAACCTTTCTTACCATCTCCGTCTGTTTCTGTATGGACTGTGAACCATATATAAAAGAAACACCTCCGCATCTTGCCAACGCTATTGCCATATCGGAATCTGATACTGCCTGCATTATGGCGGAAGCAAACGGGAGGTTTATTTCGAGCGGACACTTTTCACCCTTTTTAAATTTCACTACAGGAGTTTTAAGTGATACATTCTCGGGCATATTGTTTTTCTTTGTAAGGTTTGGTATAAGTAAGTATTCGTTAAAAGTTCTTGAGGGCTCATTATAAATGAATGCCATCTTTTTTTATCCTCCTTTTTAAATTCATTATATTTTCTTAAAAATCAAAGATTAATTAATATAAACTTGAAAAAAACTTAAGTATAGAACTATTATAGAAATTAGTCTTACCTGAAACTTATATTTCAACATAGATAGCCTAAATGTTTAAAAAAAATTTTATTATATAAATAACCTAATGTCAAATAAATTATTTGCCTTTCTAAATTATTCTTGTTTACCTATGAATACTTTAGAAATATAAAAAAGAACAGCGTGTAATCAGCTGTTCTTTTTGTAATAATACATTAATCGATAAACACTTTTCTAGGGGCAGCAGATCTCAATGCATTAAGTACTTTTTCAGATGGTTCCATTACTACTACAGTTCTTGCACCCTTGTAATTTACTACTCCAAAGTATAATCCATCTGCAGAAGGTGAACTCTCAGTATGAATAACGTTTTTTATCTGTTGTATATCAGAAGTCAATTTATCGCTCTTAAGGCTTGCTATAACTTCAAAGTCTTTGACAGATACTGATAAAATCCTTTTTCTCTTCTTCTTAGAGATAATAGTATCTATGTCCAAATCACCATTGGTGACCATATACTCAAATTCAATATTTCTGGTAATGGCTAGAAAATAGTCTCCATAAGCCAAACCAAGTATAATCAATAGGACAATATATTTAAGAATTGAAATTGAAAACGACAGATAAATGACTAATGCATTAACTGCAGCAATAGCAGTATAAATAAGCATATCCTTAATATCTTTTTTTCTGGCAACAATCTGCTCTATAAAAACATCCATCTAAAAAGTCCCCCTTAAATCAAAACTAGACAATTATAAATTCTATCATAGGCTTTTCTAGTTCACAATAACAATAATGTACAAGTATGATAAAAACTTTTAGGTATAAATTGCTGTAGGTGTTTTATCATGCTTAGTGGCATTCAGCGCTTATCTCATAAAAGTCTACATATATATAAAGAAGGACTTGCTTTACAAGTCCTTCTTATATTTATTATTTGATATGGGTCTTTATTAATACATTCCGCCCATTCCGCCGCCCATTCCGCCTGCAGGCATTGGAGGTTCCTTTTCGGGTTTGTCTGCTACAACACTTTCAGTTGTAAGAACCATGGATGCAACTGATGCTGCATTCTGGAGAGCAGATCTTGTAACCTTTGCAGGGTCAACGATACCGGAGTCTATCATGTTGATGTATTGTTCTGCCAATGCGTCGAAGCCTATGCCGGCAGGGCTGTTCTTAACTTTGTCAACAATTACTGATCCTTCAAGACCAGCATTTGCAGCAATTTGTCTCATGGGTTCTTCAAGAGCTCTGAGTATAATCTGAACCCCTGTCTTTTCATCGCCTGTAGTTGTATCAAGAAGCTTTTGAACCTTTGGTACAACATTAAGGAATGCAGTACCGCCACCGGATACAATACCTTCTTCAACAGCAGCTCTTGTTGCTGCAAGGGCGTCTTCAATTCTTAATTTCTTTTCCTTCATTTCAGTTTCTGTTGCTGCTCCAACCTGTATAACTGCAACACCGCCAGAAAGTTTTGCAAGTCTTTCCTGGAGCTTTTCTCTGTCAAAATCTGAAGTTGTTTCTTCAATCTGAGCTTTTATTGAAGCAATTCTCTTCTTGATTTCATCAGGGTTACCAGCGCCATCAACAACAATTGTATTTTCCTTCAGTACCTTAATCTGTCTTGCTTTACCGAGCTGGCTTATCTTAGTTTCCTTAAGATCAAGGCCAAGTTCTTCAGTTATTACTTCACCGCCGGTGAGAATTGCTATATCCTGAAGCATTGCCTTTCTTCTGTCACCAAAGCCAGGTGCTTTTACAGCAACACATGTAAATGTTCCTCTGAGCTTGTTAACAACAAGAGTTGCAAGAGCCTCGCCTTCAACATCTTCAGCGATTATTACAAGCTTCTTGCCCTGCTGTACAATCTGTTCAAGAAGAGGGAGAACATCCTGGATGTTGCTGATCTTCTTATCAGTAATTAAAATGTATGGATCATCAAGAACGGCTTCCATTTTATCAGTATCGGTTACCATGTAAGCTGAAACATAACCTCTGTCAAACTGCATACCTTCAACAACTTCAAGGTTGGTTCCCATTGTTTTGGACTCTTCAACGGTAATAACGCCGTCGTTTGTAACCTTTTCCATTGCATCTGCTATAAGTTTTCCGATAATATCGTCGTTAGCAGAAATTGATGCAACTCTTTCAATGTCATTTTTACCTTTTATTTTCTGGCTTATTTCCTTTATACCGTCTACTGCTGTATCTACTGCTTTTGCAAGACCTTTTCTAAGTATCATTGGGTTTGCACCTGCAGCAACATTTTTCATACCTTCTCTGATAATTGCCTGAGCGAGAAGAGTTGCTGTAGTAGTACCGTCACCTGCTACATCATTTGTCTTTGTAGCTACTTCCTTAACAAGCTGTGCACCCATGTTTTCGAATCTATCTTCAAGTTCGATTTCTTTTGCAATTGTAACACCATCGTTTGTTATTAATGGAGCACCAAACTTTTTATCAAGAACAACATTTCTACCCTTAGGGCCCAATGTAACCTTGACAGTATCAGCTAACTGATTTACGCCGCTTTCAAGGGCGCGTCTGGCATCTTCACCAAACTTAATTTCCTTAGACATTATATTTACCTCCTTGAATGACTTTATTTAAATCATATTTGATTAATTTCGTAAGAATTATTCAACGACTGCAAGAATATCAGCTTGTTTTACAATTGTGTATTCCTGATTGTCAAACTTTACTTCAGTTCCTGAATATTTGCTAATAAGTACTTTGTCTCCAACTTTAACTTCCATCTTTATTTCCTTGCCATCAACGACAGTACCTGGACCTACTTCGATAACCTCAGCTACCTGTGGCTTCTCTTTTGCTGTTCCTGGAAGTACTATTCCGCTTTTTGTAGTTTCTTCAGTTTCAAGCATCTTAATAACAACCCTATCACCTAAAGGTTTAATCTTCATGTTTTTACCTCCTCTTAGTTATTACAATTTATTAGCACTCACTTTAAACGAGTGCTAATTACATTAATTAATATAATATATTGACCAAAATATTATCAAATATGTGATTTCCTAAAATCTATTTGTTTTTTAAGGAATTAGCCCCAAAATCATCTTATATATCCATATTTCTTTTAATTACTCAATATTATATATTTTTACATAGCTGAACATTAAAAATACTACTTGCTTCCTATATATAATAATTATAAATTGCTCAAAAACATGAACACAAAATGAGTTTCTTCTATATATATAATTATATATTAACAAACCTTTCACTGTTACTAAATCGTGATATGAATAACTAGTATTCTCTACTATATAAGAATATATCAAAGCATAACTCAGCTAACAGTTCATAAACTACACCATTTCTTATATATGATTAATATGTCTGGTTGAATGCTGTGCTATTTTGGTGATATATTAATATAGCTGTCGCAAACAACGGCAAAACATCATAATAGAACGGTAGTGAACAAAAATTACCAAGAAAAAAGGTGTTGACAAAGTAAAGACAGCGTGTTAATATATAAAAGCCGCTCACGGAGCGGACAAAAGCGGACATTGAAAATTAGATAGGGTAAAACGATAAGGAACTCGTAAATTTTAATGAGTAAACTTGTAATAATACTACAAGCCAGAGTAAG
>JAEWTV010000115.1 GCA_023397675.1 Bacillota bacterium
TGCCGGCAGATGTTCCCGAAATCTATTGTTTTCAGCCGAAGTCTCTGCCACCGATGCGATCAAATAAAGCATTTCCTTATAACTGCGAAACAGCTGCTGCTGTCTGCCCTCTCTCCAAAAAATAATCCCCTGCCAGGTTGCGTGTTCGTGGAACAGTACCTTAATAGAGAAAGACGCAATCTTACCTCCTCTTCTGCAAAGATTACAAGCATCACTGGATATCAGCTGTCCATAATTCAGCCCATACTTCGGAATATCGTCATTCTTTAATTCATATTCCATAAAAGTACCCAGTGACTTTGCCAAATCCACTGGCTGAACCTGCTGTTCTAATATCTCAGATGGTATATTTTGATAATTCCCAGTAAACTTTCCGGAGTGATAGGTGTCTATTGCCACGTGACAAGTAGTAATGATGTTACTAACCTGCTCCTTTGTTTCACTACCAGATAATAATAGGTACATGGAAAGAATCAGTTCCAGCTCACTTCCAAATGGTACCCTCTTATCACCTTCCAGCCATTTATAGCTTCCCTGCCAGCTTGCATAGTAACGGTACTGTACAAAAACACTGAAAGTTGCCAGCTTACCAGGTCTTTCTTTTTCGCCGGTATTCTTTACTTCCAGAGAAAGATCATTTACTCCCGAAAACTTCCGAATCTGAACAGTCTGCTTTGGACTGCCCAGTTGATCGAAAATCCGATCCATATGAAAAAACATCTCCAGCAGGCTTTCAAATATAATTCCGTTTAAGCTGCTTTCATGAAATAAAATCCCTTTTATACTATTATCATCAAATTCATCCACTGCTATTGTAAAATATCTGTCTGCATTTCTTACCACACTCATTCTACCAACTGCCATCCCTTCACCATAATCTTTCATAATATTTATTATATAAAAAAACGGTTACAAGCCGGTTACATAGCCCTGTTTTCAATAAATATATTTTACCACATGTAACTATCTATGAAAATAGAAAATATAAACAAAAACACCCGGCTTTTTATTATAGCCGGGTGTTTTTGTTTATTCTGTTAAACTGTTTCCGAAAGGAAACGGTCGAATATAAGATGTCTATATCTGTTAAGTACTCCCAGCAAAATATTTCCCAATACGCCGATTGCCAGTACCTCTCCGATGCCGACTGTAATCATAGCATACCATATCATATCCTGGGAACCGTATGCATATCGGAGAACCCATGGAATAATAATTACATTCGACAATATAGGCGGTATGCATACCAGCCACTTATTTCCCCGGAGTTTATAGGCTCCAATCGCTCCGATCAGTGTCGCCAGACTGCCGAATATTACGTCAAGCGCTGCTGCGCCGCACAGAAAATTAGACAAAAAACAACCGATAAATAGTCCGGGGATTGCAGCTGGGGTAAAATAGGGAAGGATACATAGCATTTCCGAAATCCGAAACTGGACAGGTCCGAAGCTGATGGGGGCAAATGCCATGGTCAGCACCGTGTAGATTGCAGCGATAGCTGCAGAAAAAACCATGAAATAAGTTTTCACTGATGATTTGTGATTCATATTTTATTCTCCTCTAGTTTTGTTTTAGGTGTGGAAGGTCTCGAACACACCGGTCTGTTTTGTGGACTTTCCTTTTATATCAAGGGTTCCACGGCCTTATTACGTGTGTAACTATAGCATAAGGAAAGGTGATTTGCAAGAGCGTACCCACAATTTACCCATAATGGATTTTAATACATAAAAAGAGCTGATTTTTCAGCTCTCAAAATGCATTAGATATACGCTCGTATAAATGATGTGATTATTTAAATATATTCAACTTATTTTCTTTTAATATTGCAAAAGCTTTATTAATTTTATCAGCACTACCATATTGGAACTCTTTTTCCAACTCTTCATCAGTATATGTCTCCATATTATTTGCCATATATATTAACTTTTGGGAATAATCTTTTCTCCATGGACTTATCTTCCACTCATTTAGTGACGTAGCTATATTTGATAATATAATAGGAAGTATAATCATAAAAATTATTAAACTTTTCCTATTTACATATTCATGATAAAGCCCCATTATTAAAACAACACCAATGACTCCTAATTGATACTGCAGTTGATATCTGGAACTCATTCCATAATTTGTGTTATTAAAAATCCAACGAGCTTGAAATATTAAAACATAGCTAATCAGACTATATACAATTAACAATATTGGTAGAATAGTTTTATTGTAAAATTTATAACGAAAATAGCAATATATCCCTATCGTATAGATCAATAGCATTACCACTCCTATTACAATTTTACTATATCTTAAATTAATCACTTGAAATAAATTCTCACTGACAAGCGTCGAAGCTAATGATTTAATCATAAATATCACAATATAATATGGTTTTATCTTTAAAATTTCTATTAATGATAGTGGTGAAGCTCCGCTTATTTCATACACTGCAAACGACCTGCTTAAAACGTATAATCCAAACGGAAAAATCACTGAAAACATTAAATACATCCTATATTTATTAAAACCTCTCATTAATAGGACACTATAAAATATAAAAAGAGTTCCTAAAAAAGGTACACAATAATCACCAGCAATAATAAATGTAATAAATGAAGGAAGTAAATAAAGTAAATGACGATGATATTGATAGATTGATTCACTATCGCTCTTAAAACATTTATCAGCTAAATAGAATGTATATACTGTTGAAGCAATTGCCCAAAAATGTACATTTCCAGTTCCATTAGTAATCATTTCCCATTTATTTAGACTAAAGCAAACTATCATAATAACAAAACTGAATAAAATAGCCAAATCGTATTTGTATAAAAATGAAAAAACCACTCCAGAAACAAATAAAATACCCAGCAGTCCTATTATCATATCGAACTGGGTATTAAAACCAAAAAACTTACAATTAACAAAGCGAAACAAATAACTTAAAGGTATGCGAGTAAGTATATCAGGTGATAAC
>JAEWTV010000055.1 GCA_023397675.1 Bacillota bacterium
TCATCAATTACTTCCTGCGGTGTATTTCTTTTCCCCTTCTGTCTTGGCATAAAAAACCTCCTGTCATAGTTATCCTACAACAGGAGGCCTTTTTTATCAATGTTCGTTTCATAGGGTTCAGTCCATACTGGAACCCTTTAAAAATGTTTTATGCTGTCCTTAAGTGTTTCCTCCTGAATAGCCAAACACCAATGATAAAATAAATAACCGTAAGTGCTATGATCATGGAGATTTCATAAATGACATCACCAAGTCCCATTCCAAAGTTTGCAATTTTGTCTACAGCTGCAACAGCGTGTGAGGTGGGTAGAACATCGGTTACATTGAAAATATGGTTTCCAAGACTGAAAAGCTTTATTTGAGGCATGGGGAACATACCTCCCGAGAAAAACATCATTATAAAAAATGGGAAACAGCCAATTGTCATAAGATCAAATATAGTTTTGATAAAACTGCTTAGAATAAGGCTT
The DNA here is from genome assembly GCA_023397675.1 of Bacillota bacterium. Taxonomy (GTDB): domain Bacteria; phylum Bacillota; class Clostridia; order Acetivibrionales; family JANLFN01; genus JAEZTC01. The sequence continues at coordinate 471 of JAEWTV010000055.1, forward strand.
ATTGCCATTAAAGAAGCTCCAGTAGCTATTCCGACAATTGTTATATCAATGATAGAACCGGCAGGTTTGAAGCCAAGTGATATCGCAAGAAGAACTGTCGATATTACCGAGATTGCCGTAATAATGATCTGAACAAGGCTTATTCCACCAAGAAATTCAAAGGTCGACAATTCACTTATCTGAAGGCGTTTTATTGTACCTTTGTCAACTTCCTTGATAATAGAGGCACTGGCAGTGAAGAGAATCATAATTATTGAGAACACTATTACAGCTGGAACATAATAACTGAAACCGCTCTTACTTTGAGCCTTTTCAAGGAATTCCTCCGTGAAATCTACAGGTATACTCATTCTGGTAACGGAAGATACATAACTCTTTACAAAGCTGTCTGTAAAAACTGCTGCTTGAATGTATTTGCTGTTGGTAAGGTTGCCATAAAGATTGAACTTTGCCTTATTATCTTTGATGCCTGAAAGATTGTCTGCCAGAACTTTTGAAAAATCTTCAGGAATAACAATAAGGATATCTGATTTTTTTTGTTTGACCAAATCCTTGGCAGCTTCAATATCTGTTTTCACTGAGACATTAAATATGTTTTTCCCGTCGGAATCCTTGCTTTCGGAAAGGATTTTTAGAAGATCATTTCCTGCATCAATTTTACCTGTGGTTGCAGTGATACTGCTAATATCTTTGTTGTATGCAATCAGATTATAGGACGTATTTGATGTATCTCCATAAAAGAGATACATGATATAAACCATAAAAGGTGCAAATAAAATTGTTATGGATAATATTTTCCAGTCGCGTATATTTTCTTTGAGACTTTTTTTGAAAACATAAAATAACTTCATTCCCTAAGCCCCCTTCCTGTAAGAGAAATAAACACATCCTCAAGGGTTTTTTTATGAATTTTGATATCTTCGATTTTTATGGAGCTATTTTTTAAAGTATTTGATATTTCCGGCAATAGCTCAAGTACCTCATTTGAAATAATATTGATTGTCCCGTCTAGGTAATTTGCCTTTATTATTCTAGTAGGAAATTTATGAATTACCTGTTTTACTTTTTCTTCACTTGTCTCAGAGATTTTTATCTCAAGTACTTCGCCATTTTCGACATCACTCACCAGACTATCCGGTGTACCAAGAACTAAAAGGGAACCTCTATCTATAATGGCAACCCTGTCTGAAAGCTTTTCAGCTTCCTCCATATCATGCGTTGTGAGTATAGTTGTTATCGATTTAGAAATCTTTTTTATATAATCTCTTACAAGAACCCTGCTTTGAGGGTCAAGTCCTGCCTGGGGTTCATCGAGAATAAGTATTTCAGGCTGGTGAACCAAAGCAAGAGCTATATTGAGCCTTCTTTGCATTCCGCCTGAAAGTGTTTTAGCCAACTTGCTGCGCTTTTCTATAAGACCCATTTCTTCAAGCAGCTTAAGACCCCTTTCTCGAGCTTTTTTGGTACTCATTCCATAAATCTGGCCTGCAAATTCAAGCTGTTCAAGACATGTCAGTTTGTCCCATATAATAATATCCTGCGGGCAAAGCCCTATTAAGTGCCGAACGTGCTTGTAGTCGTTACTAATCGATTTGCCATTGATAAGAATATCACCGCTGTCGGGCTTAAGAAGACCACACATCATATTTATTGTTGTTGTTTTCCCAGCTCCGTTTGGACCTAAAAAGCCTAAAATTTCACCTTTGTATATGTCAAAGTTCAAATTACTAACAGCAGTGAAGTCACCGAACTTCTTTGTAAGGTTTTTAACCGACATTACTACATTTTGACTCATAGTAAATCCTTTCTTAATATAAATAACTGGCATTAAGTTTTTAGCATTTTCTTAATCATTTCCATACATATTTCATAATCCTTTTTATTTTTAGGTTTGAAATCAACTGCCCGGAAAATCGCCATTCCAATTACAACTGAAAGAAGCATGAAGGCTGCATTATCGGTATTTACTGCTTGATTGTAAGATCCGCTTTTAACACCGAAGCCGATAATTGAAGAAATACCCTCTACATCTTTTTTATATTTGCTGCGGATTATTTTTTGAAAATCCTCATCAAGTATGGCTTTTGAGTAAAACAGCACAAACAGTCGGGACTTTTTTTCTGGACTTAAAACAAGGTCATCCGGTGAATCTGTTTCGGATACTACCTTAATCGGGGCTTCAGAAGCAGGCTTATCAAGATATTCGGGCAGTCCGTGCATGAGAACGACCTTCAAAGCTTCCTCCGGCGATTTTGCCTTTGACAGGTCTCTTGTAATAGCTGTTGCATAAAAAGACAGGAAAGCTTGAAATGCTTCAAGTTGAAGCTGCTTTTTACTTTTAAAGTAATAACAGACAACTCCCTTTGAACAGCCAGCTTTTATAGCAACATCATCAAGTGTAAAATCATCCATACCTGACTCACAGATACATTCAAGGACTCCATTTATAATCTGAACCCTTCTTGTTTTCTCTGCACCAACCTTTGGCATTTATGTATCTCCTTAATTATTTTATTTTGACTGGTCAGTATAAAACGATTATATAGTAATTATTTTCCTCAGTCAATAAAGGATAAATAAAAAAATACCCTGCCTTGGAAGGCAGGGTATTTACTACATGTCCCTATAGAAAATCAAATTGTGTTCCAATTCAGGATCAAGAACGATTCCTGATTTTGAAAGCTTTGAATAATGACCCTCAAGGCTTTTTGAATGTTTGGCTCTAAGGTTGTCGAATTGTGTAACGATTGCATTATATGCAGGCTGTTTTTCAAGCTGTGTTCTTATAGGTTTGGAAAAAGGACAATGCTTCATAAGTATTGCTCTGGACACCTTGTTCAGTCTTAATATGCCTTTAGCCTCAAAATTGATCCACGTCTCATAATCAGAAGTGAAAATCTCCCTTGTCATGTTCCTGTGCTTTTGAATCTGGGTTGTCAGCTTTTCCTTAGCTTCATCTGAAAGATCCTTGTTTTTCTTGTAAAACTGTATATAATCGGTATAGTCTGATGTCAGCGAACTCTCGGATACGTCGTTCCAGGCTGCTCCCATCATTGTTCTGCACAATTCCCAGCGGAAATTGCCTATAAGCTTTAAGACAAGATCAGATATATTTTCTGCTGTAAAGGCTGGAATGACAAAACGCCCGGATGTACTCCTGTCTCTGCCTGTAAGCTCCTGCCACATTGCGGCTCTGCAGCCGAAGGTCGGCATAAGGATTATATCAGGCATTGCAGGTTTCATAATGAATTCCTTTTCAATACTCTTTTCAGAGCTCCTAAAGGATACTTCCCTGTAGAAAGCCGAAAAATCAATATCAGTTATTTGCTTTATGCAGGTTTGTATTATATCCGGAGTAACCATTGCCTTACCAAGATCCCTGGTAATCATTTCGTCATTGAGGATAGGGAAATAACTGCTTATTTGACCATGGCAAACCTTCTGATTTATTCTGAAAAGGTTGTTGATCTCATGGTTAAGCCTTCTGTCAATATTTTTGTCATAGTCATTCTTATCCTTGTCTGTTACTTCACCGCGCTTTTTCATTTCACGGAAAACATCATTGTAATCCTGACCAAATTCATTTATCGACGGATCCTTTTTCATCTCATATATTTCCGTCAGCCAGTCTTTCATATCATAAATATTTGAATTGTGTCTATTTTCGTTTAGCACGGAAAGCCTGTATATTTCAGCTATGTTTTCCATACTCAGAAGCTTTTCGTCCATATAACCGTATCTAAGGAACATGTCCAATAACCGTGAGTTATTCTTCTGCTCATAGACCTTCTTAAAAACTCTTTCATAAATTATAAAGAAGTCAGCAGTTATATCACTTATTATTTTCCTTATACCAGGGTCCTGGGTGGAATGGCCTTTAACCCTTGAATAAGTACGAAGATTTTCTAGAAATTGATCAGCCTGTTTTTTTGGCAGATCTGAATATTCTACGATTTTTTGCGCACTGTTGCTTAATTCCTGGTTAATACCTTCACCAAAGGAATCAGACAATTCAACACTGTTGGAATTGCCTGAAACAGGAAGCTCCTTGAAGGATATAAGCTGCTCAAAAACATTATCGATGCGTTCCAAATCTATATATATTGAATGCATGTACTCATTTTCCAAAACTGAAACCAGGGCTTTTATTCTGCTGGAGATGTAACCTATTATATTAATTAGGATCGAAGAATCAGCACCTGACTTCATAATTGCAAATGCTGTTTTGACATATTCGGTGAATATGCAATCTCCGTTGTCACTATAAAGTACATTTAAACGGCTGTTTAATTCACCCAAGACCGATCTTATGCTGTTTTGCAAATCGTACAGGCAATTAGAGGCATCCTGTAAATAATATTCCGTTATTACCTTGTCGGCAGTGAAAAAGGTCTTGCAGGTATCAGATGGAACATTCATTAGATGTTTGAAATATTCTACTCTTGATATATCTACGTCACCAGAAAATACATAGTCTGCTTCCATTAAATCCGAATGGTCCTGCTCAAAAAAATCTTTGGCAAAGCCTGATGGAAATGCAAACGCTGCTTCCTGAAGCTTCTGGTAATTATCCATTGCCAAAGTGAAGAATGCTCCGTTAGGAGTATAAGATGCTGCCTGATTTATTTTGTAATACCATAAATAAATAGCAAGATTATCAGTCAGGACTGCAAGATTTTTTGTAAATTCACCTATTTTTAAAAGTGCAGAATAAGTATTACTTATAAGAATTGAAACAGATGCAGCCATGAAAGCTCCATAATCCTTGTTAGAGCCTATTAAAGCCTTAAGCTGAGGCTTATTGCTTACGGGGAAAGAATATATGCCGCTTTCTTCTGAAGCACAGCAGCTGAAATTATATTTTCCTAAAAGAAGTATATCATTTACTCCGAGAAAAGTGTTTTGCCCCAAATCAAAGAGTTTGAAGCTTTGATCCAGTATTTCGGATTTGCTTTTGGACTCGTTTGTATCCACAGCAGACATATATATTTCGGCTTTTCCCTTTAGAAAAATGTTTACAGATTGTACATCTTGACCTTCACATATAATGGTGTTCTTTTGCCTTGCACAACTCATGCCCGTTTGACTTGTATCCATAATTTAATCACCATTTATCCAATGTGTTTTTTGAAAGGTTTAATAAAAAAGTAATATTAGTATTATAGCACATCTTTTAATGGGTTGATAAAGTTTGATATTGAAAAAACTAAAATAGGAATAAAGTCCTATCAGTTTGAGTGTACTAATAAGCATAAAAAAGCCCGGATAACCGGGCTTAAAGTGCTAAGACTAATTTACTTCTTTTACTGAAATTTCAACAAGTTCAAGGTTTTTATTCTTCTCTTCAGACCAGCGGATTGACCAGTCATTTTCAAAAAGAAGAACATATTTATCGTCCTTATCCTGTACAATAGCTGTAGAGCTGGTTAAATTGAATTTTCTGGGGTCGAGGCCCTGATCCTTAATCCATCTTGCAAACCTGTAGGGAAGATGCTGTATTCTTATATCTACCCCATATTCATATTTCAGCCTGTGCTCGAGTACTTCAAACTGCAGTGCACCGACAGCACCGATTATGAGTGCTTCTATTCCTATGTCAACCTGCCTGAACACCTGTATCGCGCCTTCCTCTGAAAGCTGGTTTATACCTTTAAGAAACTGCTTTCTTTTCATTGAATCAGCTGCAGTAACCCTTGCAAAATGCTCAGCAGGGAATACAGGTATACCTTCAAATTTCAACTGTGAATTTCCTTCGTAAAGTGAATCACCTATGCCAAATATTCCTGGATCAAAAACACCTATGATATCGCCGGGATAGGCTTCTTCAACAATTGTACGCTCCTGCGCCATAAACTGCTGTGGCTGTGACAGTCTTATCTCCTTACCCGCCTGAACATGGTTGACAGACATTCCTCGTGTAAACTTGCCTGAGCAAATCCTGATAAAAGCTATTCTGTCCCTGTGGGTTGGATTCATGTTAGCTTGTATTTTGAAAACAAAGCCTGAAAATTTCGTATCTTCAGGATCAATTTCTCCAACTGTTGATGTTCGTATTCCCGGTGCTGGGGCAAGATTAAGAAAATCTTCCAAGAAGGGCTGTACACCAAAGTTTGTCATCGCACTACCAAAAAATATAGGGGTGAGTTCACCGTTCAGAACCTTCTTTTTATCGAATTCGTCGCCTGCCATGTCAAGAAGCTCAATTTCTTCACAAAGACGTTTATGATAATGTTCTCCGAGAATTTCGCTGAAAAGTGGGTCTTCAACCTTTCCGACAGTTGAAGATACTGCTGACTGTCCATGATCACCGCCATTAAAAAGCTCGATTTGCGAAAGCTTTCTGTTGTATATTCCTTTGAAATCACCTTCAGTACCTATTGGCCAGTTCATAGGATATGAACGGATTCCAAGTACCTGTTCGATTTCATCCATAAGCTCAAATGGGCTTTTGCTTGCACGGTCCATTTTATTAACAAATGTAAAAATGGGGATTCCTCTCATTTTACAAACATGGAAAAGCTTTATTGTCTGTTCCTCGACACCCTTTGCTCCGTCAATAAGCATTACTGCACTGTCTGCAGCAACAAGTGTCCTATATGTGTCTTCACTGAAATCCTGGTGACCTGGGGTATCGAGTATATTGATACAATAGCCTTCATAATTGAACTGCAAAACACTGGAGGTTACAGATATACCTCTTTGCTTCTCAATTTCCATCCAATCAGAAACCGCATATTTGTTGGCCTTTCTTGCTTTTACAGAACCTGCAAGTCGTATAGCTCCTCCGTAAAGCAGCAGCTTTTCAGTCAGGGTTGTTTTACCTGCATCAGGGTGTGAAATTATTGCAAAGGTTTTTCTTCTGGAAACCTCATTACTTATTGCTTGTTTTAGATCGTCCATTATATATCCTTTCCTGCCGGAACTATATTATATTAATTATTAACACAACTTCCGCAACTCAAAATGTGACTTAATATTATTTAATGATAGCCTTATAAACATCTATATAATGTTTTGACTGCTTTGTGCACAGACATATTCAATTTTATATTACTAGCGTATTAAATGTCAATTTATTCGAGGGCTTTTCATAATATAAAGAGCATGATACCCATTTAATTAGTTGTACTTCAGCCAAATATCGACAATATTTTAGTTTGGGAAGGATTTTTAAGCTGTATATAGAATATTAATGTTTATATGTCAAAACAACATGGAAGGTGGCACATTATGGTTAACAAACTGAATCTCATTACTGTTACATTTCCTGATGGAACCAAGCGCGAAGTAGGAGAAGGAATTTCACTGCAGGAATTGAGTTTAGATTATAAAGATAATTATAAATCCATTATTATTGCAGCAAAAGTCAACAATGATATAAAAGAACTTAATTACGTCTTATATGAAAGCTGCAAGGTTGATTTTCTGGATATATCAAAAGATGATGGCATGAGGATTTACAGGAGAAGCCTTTACTTTATAATGATAAAAGCGGTACATGACCTGTATCCGGGAAGAAAGGTTGCAATTCACCATTCTATAAGTAAAGGTATATATTGCGAAGTTACCGGTGATAAAGAGCTTGATGAAAATGAAGTAATAGCCATTGAAAAGCGCATGTTTGAGCTGGTTGATATGAAACTTCCATTTATAAAATGTATCCTTCCGTTGGAGGATGCAAAAAAAATGTTTATTACAAGCGGACAACTTGATAGGTTTCATGCTGTAGAATACAGGAAGAAGCCATATGTGTCCATTTATAAATGTGACGGTCTTGAGGATTACTTCTATGGTTACATGGCCCCTGATACGGGCTATATAAAGCTTTTTGCATTAAGACATTACGGGACGGGAATCATATTGCTGTTCCCCGATAAACAAAAACCTGACCAATTGCCTGTATTCAAGGAGCAGAAAAAGCTTTTCAAGATCTTTACAGAATATAAAAGATGGGGCCATATACTTGGTGTAGACAATGTTGGAGCACTGAACGATATTGTTGAGTCGGGCCAGATATCCGATTTTATAAGGGTGTCGGAAGCACTTCAGGAGAAGAAAATTGCACAGATTGCGGACATGATTTCTGGAAGCACCGAAAAGAAGAGAATTGTGCTTATTGCCGGACCATCGTCCTCCGGTAAAACTACCTTTGCACACAGGTTAGAAATACAGCTGAGAGTCAATGGTTTGAGAC
>JAEWTV010000067.1 GCA_023397675.1 Bacillota bacterium
GATCTCGCCCAGGCGCTTGCCGTATTTGGGGCCCAGCGTCTTGAGCTGGGGCTTGAAGCTGTACGAGGTAAACGCGGAAACGTCCTGCGTGAAGGTCACGGCCTTGATGTTCAGCTCATCCTCGATGATCTCTTTGTAGAAATCTCCCAGCTCCTCCTCCGCTTTCACAAACATCTGCGCCAGAGGCTGGCGGTTCTTACGGTTTGAACCGTTGCGCGCCGCCCGGCCCAGCACCACGATTTTGAGCACAAGGTCCATATCCCGCTCCAGCTGCGCGTCGATGCGGCGCTCGTCCGCTTCGGGGAAACCGCACAAGTGAACGCTCTCCGGCGCGCCCTTATCCAGGCTGCGCACCAGATTTTGGTAGATGCTCTCCGCCATGAAAGGGATCATGGGCGCGGCAGCCTTGCTTGTGGTCACAAGAGCGGTGTACAGCGTCATATAGGCGTTGATCTTATCCTGCGGCATGTCTTTGCCCCAGAACCGTTCGCGGCTGCGGCGCACGTACCAGTTGCTCAGATCATCCACAAACTCCTGCAAGCTGCGCGCCGCCTCGGGAATGGCGTAAGCTGCCAGATTTTCATCCACGGATTTTACCATAGAGTTCATTTTGGACAAGATCCATTTGTCCATCACAGACAATTTGTCGTATTCCAGCGCATATTTCGTAGCGTCGAATGCATCGATGTTGGCATACAGCACATAGAATGCATAGGTGTTCCACAGCGTACCCATCAGCTTGCGCTGGCCTTCCTGCACGCCTTTGTCTGAAAAGCGTTTGGGCAGCCAAGGCGCCCCGTTCGTATAAAAATACCAGCGAAAGGCGTCCGCGCCGTACTTCGCCAGCGCCTCGAACGGATCGACCGCGTTGCCCTTGGACTTAGACATCTTCTGGCCGTTTTCGTCCTGTACCAGCCCCGTGACAACGACATTCTTATAGGGCGCCTTGTTGAAAATCAGCGTGGAGATAGCCAGCAGCGAATAGAACCAGCCTCGGGTCTGATCCACGGATTCAGAAATAAAATCCGCCGGAAACTGCTGCTCGAACAACTCCTTGTTTTCAAAGGGATAATGGTGCTGTGCAAAAGGCATGGCGCCCGAATCGAACCAGCAGTCGATGACCTCGGGAACACGTTTCATCTGCTTGCCGCAGTGCGGGCACTTAATGGTGACCGCATCGATATACGGCCGGTGCAGCTCGATCTTGTCCGGGCAATTATCGGACATGGATCTCAGTTCTTCGATGCTGCCGACAGAATGGCGGTGACCGCACTCGCATTCCCAAATATTCAGCGGCGTGCCCCAATAACGGTTGCGGCTGATACCCCAATCCTGCACGTTTTCCAGCCAGTCTCCAAAGCGACCCTTGCCGATGCTCTCCGGCACCCAGTTGACGGTATTGTTGTTGCGGATGAGATCCTGCTTTACCTCCGTCATTTTGATGAACCAGGAATCGCGGGCATAGTAGATGAGCGGTGTGCCGCAGCGCCAGCAGTGCGGATAGCTATGCTCAAATACCGGCGCGCTGAACAGCAGGCCGCGCGTTTCCAGATCCCTGAGCACTTCCTTGTCCGCTTTTTTGCAGAACATACCCGCCCAAGGGGTTTCTTTGGTCATCTCGCCCTTTGCGTCCACAAGCTGCACCAGCGGCAGGCCGTATTTACGTCCCACATTCGCATCGTCCTCACCGAAAGCCGGCGCGATATGCACGATGCCCGTGCCGTCCGTCAGCGTGACGTAACCGTCACATACCACATACCAGCACTTTTCCTTCGGCTGTACGAATGCGAACAGCGGCTCGTATTCTTTATATTCCAGATCGCGTCCTGTATAGGCCTCCAGCACCGTATAAGCGCCCTCGCCCAGTACGGTATCCGCCAGAGCCTCCGCCAGATAATAGACGGTGCCGTCCCCGTTCATGCGCACCTTGACATAACGCTCATCCGGGTGTACGCACAGAGCAACATTGGAAGGCAGCGTCCAGGGCGTGGTCGTCCACGCAAGGATGTAAGCGTCTTCCTCCTTCACCTTGAATTTGGCGATGGCGGAGCGCTCCTTCACGTCCTTGTACCCTTGTGCCACTTCATGGCTGGACAGCGGCGTCCCGCATCGCGGGCAATAGGGCACGATTTTAAATCCCTTGTAAAGCAGGCCCTTTTCCCAAATGTTTTTCAGCGCCCACCACTCGGATTCAATGTAGGCGTTATCATAAGTGACATAAGGGTGCTCCATATCCGCCCAAAAACCAACCGTGTGAGAAAAATCCTCCCACATGCCCTTGTATTTCCAAACGCTCTCCTTACACCTCTGGATGAACGGCTCCAGGCCGTATTCCTCGATTTGTTCCTTGCCGTCCAGCCCCAGGAGCTTTTCCACCTCCAGCTCCACAGGCAGGCCGTGCGTGTCCCATCCTGCCTTACGGGGCACCATGCAGCCTTTCATCGCGTGATAACGCGGGATCATATCCTTAAAGGCGCGTGTTTCCACATGGCCGATATGGGGTTTTCCGTTGGCTGTCGGCGGGCCGTCATAAAATGTATATGTCCGGCCGTTTCTGCGCGAGTCGATGCTCTTTTCGAAGATCTGGTTGTCCTCCCAGAACTTCTCCACAGCCTTTTCCCGCTCGATAAAATTCAGATTTGCGGATACCTTGTCATACAA
>JAEWTV010000139.1 GCA_023397675.1 Bacillota bacterium
CTTTAAATGATACATTACCAGCTAGATAGAATTGTACAATTTCAAACTTTAGTTCCGCTGAATACTTAGCCATAAAAAATGCACCTCCAAATTTAGATTTTTCGTCTAACATTTGGGGTGCACTTCATGTTGGGTGGATTTTTAAATGTCACTGCATTTGAGACTGCATTGAACTGAATGACTGCTGTATTCTGCTCATTTCCTGCTGTGGAGCTGTCTCTACCTTGTACCAGCCCTTTTGATTCATATAATTAAATAAATTTTTCTGGTTTTCCAGAGTTTTATTTAATAAGTTGGTTGTGTGTGTTCTTACCTTGTCACATGCGCTTTCGGTTGCGGCTGTACAAAGAGTTGATGCTTCCATTTTCTGCATGTACAGAATCAATCCAGCCCATTCCTTTTCCTGAAATTGATTATTAGGCATTATTTTTACCTCCTTATTGAGCATTTGTATTAGTTACTATTGCAGCTGTAGAAGAAATCCACTGACGGTGTTCCTGAGACATCGACTGAAGCATTGATTTCAGCTGTGTATCTTGTGTTGTATTTGCTGCAGCATCACATGTCTTTGAAAACGACTCGAACAATTTGCTGATGTCTTCAAGATACAATAATTCTCTTGTAGTAAGATTAGCCATTTGGTAACTACCTCCTTTTAAATTCTCCAATATAGTATGCTTCCACCATTCAGAAAAAATTCAATTAATTATGAATTAATATGTATTTTTGATTCACAAAAAACATGAATTTTGTTGTTTTTTATTAGTATGTGTTATATTATTCATATATATGTAGGAATATGTAATTATTTATTTCGGGGTGCCAAAATGAAAATCAAATCCATATATCTTATCATTGTTATTATCATTTTTTTTAGTCTTGCATCTTGGCTTCGCTGGTTTGGTAATGTAGAATACAGCCTACAGGATTCCAATCTGCAATCATCTGGGGATATTGATTCCCGAGTAGTTATTCTTGGAATCGATGAGGATAGCCTGAAACAGCTTAAACAGTGGCCATGGCCACGTAATTATATTGCTGAAGCCATAGGTAAGCTATCGCAGGCAGGTGCTGCAGCAATAGGTCTGGATGTAATTTATTCGGAAGAGGCGCGTAACCCTGAAGAAGATAAAGCTTTAGTTGAAGCAGTTAAAAATTCAGGTAAAGTTGTTATTCCGGTGTATGGTGATTTTGAAGGTTCCCAGAAATCAGGTTCCATGGTTGCAAGTAATCTTATAAAGCCATTCAAGGACTTGAATGATGTTGCACTTACAGGTCATATAAATACCATCCCTGATAAAGAAGACGGTATAGTAAGAAATAGTTTTACTGAATTTAATTATAACGGGAAAGTAATTAACAGCTTTGCAGAGCAGATATATAGATTATATATGAAAAATACAGGTCAGACGGTTAAAAATATAGATCTGCCAAAGGACGGATGGAATAGGGTACATATTGCTTACGCAGGCGAACCGGATTCCTTTGAATGCTTGTCTTTCTATGAGTTTTATAGCGGAAAATTACCTGCAGATTATTTTAAAGATAAAATAGTTCTAATTGGTCCATATGCCGTTGGATTGAACGATAGTTATGTAACTCCATTGGACCACAGGATTCCAATGTACGGAGTCGAAATTCATGCAAACATTCTGCAGAATTACCTTTATAACAGCTTTAAGAGCTATCTTCCAGACTGGTTTTATATAGCTTTAATAGTTTTACTGGGATTTGCAGGCCATTTTATATTCAGAAAAATAGGTACTATCAAGTCACTTGTTATTGTTGTTCTTTTCTCCTTAAGCTATGTTTTCTTCTTTGCTAAATGGATATATTCGAAGGGATATATACTACAGGTTCTCTACCCTGTTGCTATAGTTTCAGCTATTTATATAGCAACGATAATTTATAAATATATTGAAGAATACCTTGAAAGGAAAAGAGTAACACAGGTATTTGGAAGATATGTTGCCCCTGAGGTGGTAAAAGAAATATTGGAAAACGGTAAAGAAGGAATAAAACTCGGAGGCTCTAAAAAAGAGATTACTGCATTGTTTGTTGACATAAGGGGCTTTACTCCGCTGTCAGAAAAAGCACAGCCGGAAGAGGTAGTCGAAATACTTAATGAGTACCTGAATCTTACTGCAACATCAATTTTCAGATACGGCGGAACGTTGGACAAATTTATTGGTGACGCTACAATGGCTATTTTCAACGCACCACTTGAACTCCCAGATCATGCATTTAAAGCTGTACTTACTGCATGGGCGATGAAGCAGGGAGCAGAAGGACTGGAGATCAAACTTGTGGAGAAGTTTGGAAGAGGGGTTCAATTCGGAATAGGTATAAACACCGGTGACGCAGTTGTAGGAAACATTGGAGCTGCATTCAGAATGGATTATACTGCCATTGGAGATACAGTCAATACTGCAGCACGTCTCGAAAGCAATGCAAAACCCGGACAAATAATTTTAAGCCAATCGACTTACGAGCTTGTAAAAGACAGAATAGATGCCACTTACCTTGGTGGACTTAAGGTTAAAGGTAAGGAACAGGAAATTCCTGTATATCAGGTGGACGGAATCAAACAGGAATCTTTTCAATCGGGGAAAGTTTTAGCTGAGAAGCTTTAAATAAATACTTGTGCTGGTGACAATTTTTTGAGCACCAATTGTATGTACATATCAAATAATAGAAAACAGATAAATGCTAATGGTTCGAATAATATTTAATCGGGGTAATTAAAATGAGCCTTCAAAAAACAAAACTAAAAAGATTCATATCATTAATGCTTTCGCTGATAATTGTGTTGACCGGCTGTGTTACAGTTATGGCAAAAGACTATTCAAGGATAGCTAAACTTACCGAGGTAAGCGGAACGGTAAAAGTTCTTAAATCGGGGAGTGATAAAAGTACTTCAGCTTTTGAGGGAATGAGCCTTGTTGAGGGTGACACGATAAAAACAGGCAAGAATTCTTCAGCTACACTCCTTTTAGATGATGATAAGGAACTAAAAATCGATTCAAATACTACATTGGCTGTAAGCAGCCTTAAAGGCAGCGCAGGCAATACAAGCACCGGTATTAATCTTTTATTTGGCCAAATATGGACAAACATTAAAAACAAGCTTGGGGTAAAAGAAAAATTTGAAATAAAAACACCTACTGCAGTTATGGGCGTAAGGGGAACTATGTTTGGAGTACGAGTACGGCAAGGAGAAAGTGGCACCCAGTGTAATGTGCTTGAAGGAACTGTTTTGGCAACCTCCTACAGCACAGTCTCTGGTCAAAATCAGCAACAGCCGCAAACTGTGACACAACTTATACCTGCAGGGTTCGGATTATTGATGACTACTAATTCGGGAAGTACTCCACCACCGCCGACACCTTTGACTCCTCAGCGATTGACAACTTTTGAATTGCAGGCAATACAGCAGGAACAGTCAAGAATCAGTCCAGATATTCTGCAAGGTGTAAATCAAGAATTGGAAAGAAGGCAACAGCAGGGACAGGATGAGGAAGTAGGACAAGATTTGGAAGCAGTATTACCCTTGATTCCGGTTATTTCATATGCTCCCGAGGTAATAAGTGGGGTTAGTGGAACTTCTGGAGGTAATCCTGGAGGAAACCCAGGAGGAAACCCGGGAGGGGATCCGGGTGGAAATCAGGGACAAACATTTCCTTGTTGGGCCTCTGTAGGCCAATCAGATATTTCTGGAGGTTCTGCATCAAACCTTTCATTATCTGTAGGTGCAGACCAAAAACCTTATGTATCATATAAGGATTCCAGCATGGGAACTGTTGTTAAGAAGTTTAATGGAAGTCAATGGATTCAATACGGTAATGTAGTGGCAAAAAGTGTAAACACAAATAATATTCAATTGGAAAATCCCTCGGGAAGTAATTTAACATATTTAACATACGGCTTTAAAGACTCAGAAGGGGCACAATATTTTAACACTATGGAATATAATGAAAGTCAAAGCCAGTTTGACTGGCAGCTACTGCCTTCAACAAAAGACGAAAATGTAAAGGTCGTAACATGCACTGATCAAAATACAGCTTATGCTCTTTACTACACCCCGAATCAAAGTAATACCCAGTGCTATAAATGGGATGGAACGTTACACAAGTGGACAAGCCTTGGAATTACCTGTGGTGCAATAGAGGAAAAGCCTGACTTAAAAATAATAAGTGGTGATTTATATGTTGCCTTTAAAGATAATACAAACGATTTGAAGGTTATGAAGGTTATTAAATACAATTCATCAACCGGCTGGGAACAGGTTGGAAACACTGTTTCAACAACAACAACAGGCAATAACAATGTAGCTCTCTGCAGTCTTGATGCACTTTATATTTCATATGTTGAGGAAGGAACAGTTAAGGTAAGAAAGCTGTCCAATAATAATACATGGGATGAAATAAGCTTAGGATTAACTTTAGATCAGCAAAGCAGCAGTAATTATACAATAAATATGGAAAGATCAGATTCTTGTGTTTATTTATCATATTTTAACAGTTCGGATGAGGTGGTCGTATATGAGTTAACCGGAAGTACTGCTTCAAAGCTTAATGCAAGCTTGCCAAGCGGTATACAATCCTTTGAAACCGTATATGGCAACAGCAGGTTATACCTGGCATATATTAATTCTTCAGGCAAGGTAAATATAGTATCATATGTTGTATGCGATAACAGCTCATTTGTTATTAATCTTGGTGATGCTGCAATATATAAGGGCAGACAATTCCAACTTACAGTAAGAAATCTGACAGATCAATATGGAGTTTATGTATCTGATACTTATCGTAATATATTAGTCAAGGATGGAAATGGGAATGTTTTATATAACAACGTAGAATATATAAGTTCACAGGGCAAAACTATTAATCTGTTAGCAACTGCCGGACCAATGACATTAAATGTATATGTTGAAGGGGTGACAAATCCTCAAACTATTGAAGAAATATCAATTGAAGATGCAGTTAATATATCAGGAACAATCACACAAAACGCCACTTTAAAAGATATTGTTAAAGGAGGTAAAACATTAACTATTACTTTGCCTCAAGGCTGTCGTTGGACTGATGATATATTAACTGTCAAACTAGTTGATTCCCAGCCTTCCTTGCTGCTTAGTTCGTTGTTTGGATTTATTTATGTAGGCAATGACGGTAATACCAGTCCTATAAATTCTGCATTAATTAGCAAGGCGAAAGATGTAATTGATGGTGAGAATATTTCTAGTTTGGCAAGCTTAAGTTCGGATAAAAACTCGCTTACATTGATTCTACCTCCTGTTACCAATTATGAGAGATATTCTGACCAGAAAATTACTGTTAATGTTCAGGAAAGCCTAGTCTCCGGTTCTCTTGGTTCTGTACCAGGAGCTTATACGTACATATATGCAGAGAAGGCTCCGGCAGTAACTGGTTATACGATTTCACAGGGTACCACCAACGGTATAAACATAACAGGATTGCCTACCGTTTGCGATGATGGTATCACGCCGATTACGTTTGGCTATGAAGTTTTAAGTGGACCAATACAAAACGCTCCTGCAAAAAATGTACCTGCTGATGCTTATTTATCATCATTTGATTGGGATAGTGCTTCAAGTTCGGGAAATATATCTAATCTATCTGTGCAGGAGGGCCAGTATGTCCGATTATATGCTACTGTTTATGATAGTAACATTTCTTCTCCCAGAATTATAATGTTTAAAGAGGTTCAGATTACAAAAGATCAGATTCATCCTGTGGCGCCACAGTTAACTCCAGACAGCTATTCAAGGCCTGAGCCTGGAACAGGTTCTGGTACGACTAAAGTAAAGGTTTCAAATTTTGGCCCCGGCATTACGTGGTATTATAAGATAACATCTGATACACCACCAATGCTTGACTCAATGATAACAGCAATGAGCTCTGCATATATACCAGGCAATGATATACCAGTCAATGTTGGTGATACACTTAGAATATATGCTATTAACGAAAGCGGAAGGATAAAAGGTTACAAGGATTTCTTGCTAGATGCATCTGAAATAAAATAAATTACTAATTATTATATTGTGAGGTAATTATGAAGCAAAACCGAATAATAAAAAAAATAATGATGATTTCGTTAATATTTGCCTTCTCTTCTACCACCCTTGCTGCTGGTACATTGGATCTGTATTCTGGTAATGGTGAAAGTGCTTATATAGATTCAATGAGGCTTGATTCGAGTTTTTTTGAACCTTTTGGTATGGCTCTGGACAAGGATGGAGGGCTTATAGTAGTAGACTCGGGAAACAACCTTATCAGAAAGATTAAGGATGACAAGGTTACTACTATAGCAGGAAAATGTAGCATTGATGAATCAACCGGACTCCCGAGAATAGGATTTGCTGATGGAAATACGACAGATGCAATGTTCAATGCACCCAGATATGTAGCAGTAAACTCAAAGGGAGACATTTTTGTTACTGATACAGGAAACAATGCTATAAGAAAAATATCAGGCGGTAAGGTTTACACCTTCTCTGGTAATGGAATGTCAGGCTACGCAAACGGAAATGCTTCGGTTTCAAGGTTTAATACACCCTCAGGGATAGCGGTTGACAAGGATGACAATCTATATATTGCTGATACCATGAACAATGTTATCCGAAAAATAACTCCAAACGGTGCAGTTAGTACTTTCGCAGGAAACTTGAATGGAGGATACAAAGATGGAAAGCTTACCGAGGCTTTATTTAACGAACCCTCGGATCTGGCTTTCGACAAGTCCGGGAACCTGTTCGTAGTAGACAGCGGAAATCAGATTATCAGAAAACTGGATTCAGCCGGCAATGTAACTACAGTAGCAGGTACTTGGAAGCAGCCTGAAGAAGGAGCAAAATATTCCGAGTCAGGTTTTGCGGATGGTAAAAAGGCTTTGTTTGATGCACCAAAGGGTATTGATATTGCTGAGGATGGTACAATTTTCATTTCTGATAGTCTTAATCATAAAATAAGGGCTTTGAAACCATCAGGTATGGTTGTTACGATAGCAGGTTCAGATGAATTCGGGATAACATTGGGTGATTTGTCGAAAGCACAGCTTAACTGCCCTAAGGATGTTGTGTATTCATCAGGAAAGCTTTTTATTTCAGACACCTGGAATAATTCTGTAAAAGTTATGGAAACGGATACAAAGCGCTTAATAGGTATTAAGAGTATGGACGAAATGACAAATGGCATTAAATTTGATAAGAATACAGCTACCGTACAGGTATTTGTCAATAAAAAGAGTCTTAAATTTACTGACGTTAAGCCTGTTGGAAAGGATGGAAGCATATATGTACCGCTAAGGCTGGCTTGTGAGGCTTTGGGGGCAGATGTAGAGTGGAATAAGGAAACACGAAAAGCTATTGTCACAAAAGATGGACTGGTCACTGAGTTTGATTCATCAAGCAGCAGTATTTTAGGCATGAATGGAAGACTTCTTGTTAAAATACGCGACCTTTCAACAAGCCTGGGGCTTTATATAGTATGGGATTCGGATCACAAATCCGTTCTGATTGCTGGTGAATAGGAGGAAATATGGATACGTTGTGGCTTATAGTTACAGCTATTTTAGCAATAGCTTTTATAGTTCTGATATTCCTTTATTCGGATATAAGGGGTAAAAACCATAAAACCCTGCGTCTTTTATACGTAGGAAAAAGAATTGTATCCAATATAAAATTCAAACCCCTGATGAATGAGATAATGGAAATAGCAAAGGAAGAGACCTGTGCGCAAGCCTGTACTCTCTACGTGGTTGATGAAGAAAAGCAGGAACTTTGGTTTGAAGTAGTGCTTGGAGAAAAAGGTGACAAGTTAAAGGAAATGCGCCTTAAAATAGGGGAAGGCATTGCTGGAACTGTTGCCAGAGACGGAATCACTGTAAATTCTAAAGATGTTTCCAGTGATTCCAGGCATTCAACTCAAGCAGATGAAAAGACAAAATTCAAAACAAGGAGCATGCTTACTGTTCCTGTAAAGATTAAAGAAAAGACAATAGGAGTCCTTCAGGTAATTAATAAAAAAGGAAGCCGGTGTTTCAACAAAAAAGATGAGGAATTTCTTGAAAGCATGGCAAGTCAGGTGGCCATTGCACTTGAAAATGCCCAGTTATACAAAGAAATGCAGCAGTTGTTCGAAGACTCAATAAGGTCTCTTGCAAACGCCATAGATGCGAAGGACCCGTATACTAATGGGCACTCGCAGAGAGTTACAGAATACTCGGTTGAAATAGGCAAGGAACTAGGCTTTGATGACGAAACACTTGAAAACCTTGAGTACATGGCAGTACTTCATGACGTAGGTAAAATAGGTATCAGTGATAACATACTTAACAAGCAGGCACAGTTGGATAATGAAGAATTTGCAGTAATGAAAACACATACGCTTATTGGTGCAAAGATATTATCCGGCATGAAGGCGCTTAGCAGATTTACAACAGGTGCAAAATATCACCACGAAAAGTACGATGGTTCAGGATATTTCGAAAAAAAAGCCGGAGATGAAATTCCTTTCGAAGCCAGAATAATTTCAGTAGCTGATACATATGATGCAATGACTACAGACAGACCTTACAGGAAGGGCTTAAGCCATGAAGAGGCTATTTCTGAAATAAACAGATGCTCCGGAACGCAGTTTGATCCTGAAATTGTTTCCTGCTTCAATAGGGTAATGGAAAGAAAGCAGGACTCAAATGATCAAATATGATTTCTTTCTTGTTTTTTTGTTAGCGCATCTTATTGGTGACTTTGCATTCCAAACGGGGAAAATTGCATCACTTAAGTCTAAATGTATAAAAGGCGTATTTATACATTCATGTCTGGTAACAGTGGTGCAAGCTGTGATGCTTTCATTCTATGGGGTCGCTGGTGTATTATGCGGACTTGCTGCAGGTTGTATTCACTTTTTAATCGACTACATCAAGCTATTGACAAATAAGTACTCTAAAAACAAAAGTTTTATATTTTTTGTTATAGACCAGGCTGCTCATTTGTCTGTAATATTCTTTTTTTCTTATGCAATAAGAATTGGTACTAATCTTCCCCCAAATTATGTACCTTATGTTGAAATTTTAATAAGTATTATTATTGTAGCTTTTACAGCTAATGTAGCTGTAATGACGCTTATAAGGGATTTTAGCCATTTTGAACCTGGACAGAACTTTTTTAAGAAGTTTGAGAGGCTTGCACAGGCTAGTATTGCCCTCATTTTATGGGCTGTATTCTTTTTACCATGTGGCTGGGCAATTATATTATGCATAACCGCCTTTATATTTTATAATGTACTTCAAATAAAGTTTTTCAAGGGGAAATTATTTGAAGCCACGTTGCAATATATTTTCTTTATATTAGTTGTAATAATATTGCATACGGCATTTCAATACCGTTAAAAATAAGGTTATTAATCCGTTGGTATTGAAGATTAAAAAAGGTAGTGCTATAATACATAGGTTAAATTAGCATTATTTAACGTTTTTGCGCAACGGAGCGTTTTGGCTTTTTGCGCTTTTTTTAAGTATTAAAATGGAGGGTTTTATGAGAAAGACAAAAATTATATGCACCTTGGGGCCGGCTGTTGATGACGAAAGTATTTTGGAAAAGCTTATTTTGAAAGGAATGAATGTAGCAAGAATCAATTTCTCACATGGTAATCATGATGAACATAAGGTGCGTATCGAACGCTTTAAAAAGGTAAGAGAGAAACTGGGTTACGCAATACCATTGCTTCTTGATACCAAGGGTCCCGAAATAAGGACTGGGAAGTTTGAAAATTCGCAGGTTGAATTAAGGGAAAATGACAGTTTTATTCTTTATAATGACGATGTTATAGGAAGCAGCAATGGTGCTTCAGTCACTTATAAAGAGCTTTATAAGGATGTAAAAAAGGGCAGCAGGATACTTATAAATGACGGACTTGTTGAACTCGAAGTTACAGAAATCAAAAACAAGGATATATATTGTGTCGTTTTAAACGGCGGGGTCATAGGAAACAATAAGGGAATCAATGTTCCGGGTGCTGAAATACATCTTCCGTCTCTTACAGAGCAGGATGTTAAGGATATAAAATTCGGTATTGAAAATGAATTTGACTTTATTGCCGCGTCTTTCGTAAGAAAGGCTTCGGACGTAATTGAGATAAAAAAGGTGCTCGAAAAATTCGGTGGCCATGGAATTAATGTTATTGCCAAAATAGAAAACCGCGAAGGTGTTCAAAACTTTGATGAAATTATTAAAGTGGCGGACGGAATAATGGTTGCCAGAGGAGATCTGGGAGTAGAAATACCTGTGGAGGAAGTACCTGTAGTTCAGAAGAATATCATTGAAAAGTGTTATAAAGGTGGAAGGCCAGTTATTACTGCAACACAAATGCTTGATTCAATGATAAGAAACCCAAGACCTACCAGGGCTGAGGCAAGTGATGTTGCCAACGCAATTTATGACGGCACAAGTGCTGTAATGCTTTCGGGTGAAACTGCATCAGGTAAATATCCGGTAGAGAGCCTTGAGACAATGTCAAAGGTTGCTGAAAAAGCCGAAAACGCTATAGATTTCTGGAAAAAATTCAATGTAACTCAATATAATATAATTACCAGCGTCACCAATGCAATAAGCCATGCAACCTGCACTACCGCATTGGATCTGAAGGCTTCGGCAATTATTACGGTTACCAAATCAGGTCATACTGCAAGAATGATTTCAAGGTTCAGACCTGCTTGCCCGATAGTGGCTACTACCGTAGAACCGAGAGTTCAAAGGCAGCTTCAGCTATCGTGGGGAGTTATTCCATTCCTTGTTAAGGAGGCAACATCAACAGATGAAATGTTTGACGTTGGAGTTGAAAAGGCAATTGAGTCAGGTCTTGTAAACAACGGTGATCTTGTAGTAATTACAGCAGGTGTTCCAATAGGTGTAAGTGGTACTACAAACATACTCAAGGTACATATAGTGGGCAAAGTACTTGCTCAGGGAACCGGCATCGGCACAGGTACTGTAACTGGAGAACTATGTGTTGCAACGTCCCTTGATCAACTAAAAAATTACTTTGTAGAAGGCAACATTCTGGTGGTTCCTCAAACTACAAACGATATGCTTTTCTATATGAGAAGGGCATCTGGAATAATAACTGAGGCAGGCGGCATAGGTTCGCATGCTGCAATTGTTGGTATGACGCTTGAAATGCCTGTTGTTGTATCTGCAGAACATGCTACTCAGATATTGAAAAGCGGAACAGTTGTCACTATTGATGCATCAAGGGGAATAGTCTATTACGGTGCTACAAGAGTGTAAAATATTGCTGTAATGCTTTAGAATCATTGTTTGGCGGGCATACATATGCTATAATAAAAATCGACATTATTTTCAAATGGTGTCGATTTTTGTATTTAAATAGGATATTTAAGGGGTGTAGAATGGATTCAGTAATATTTACTATTGAAGAAAATTGCGTGGGTTGTAATAAGTGTATATACGAGTGTCCGGTATTGGATGCCAATGTATCATATATAAAAGAAGGCCATAGCAAGACTCATGTTGATGGACAAAAGTGCATTATGTGTGGAAAATGTATTGAATTGTGTGATCATGGAGCAAGAGACTATAAAGATGATACTGAGAATTTTATTAATGATTTAAAAAGCGGTAAAGCTATTTCTGTAATTGCTGCTCCTGCTTTTAAAACAAATTATCCAGATTATAAAAAAATTCTTGGATTCCTTAAAGCCTTGGGGGTAAATACATTTTATGATGTGTCATTTGGTGCAGACATCACAACATGGGCATATCTTAAAACAATTAAGGAGAAGAAAACTACTTCGGTAATTTCACAACCATGTCCAGCTATAGTAAACTATGGACAAAAACACAAGCATGAAATACTGGAAAATATCATACCTGTTCATAGTCCAATGATGTGTTCAGCCATATATATAAACAAATATCTTAATGTGAAGGATAAGATATGTTTCCTGTCTCCATGTATAGCAAAAACGTCTGAAATACGTGATGAAAATACAAATGGCTATATCAGCTATAATGTCACATTTAAAAAGCTTTTGAATTATGTTGAATCAAATCATATAAAACTGGATAATTACCAGCAAGCTGATTTTGATGTAAACTCATATGGGCTTGGAGATGTTTACTGTATTCCTGGTGGACTAAGGGAAAATGTACATCACTATTATAAAGAGGCTTGGGTTAAGCAGGTTGAAGGTACCGAATTTGCTTATAAATATCTTGATGAGTATTTAAGACGCAAGAATGAAAACAAACCGCTGCCTTTTCTTGTAGATATATTAAGCTGCTCAAACGGATGCAATATAGGATCGGGAACCTGCAAGAATATTGATGTTACCGAAATAGAATATCAGACTAATGTGATAAGGCAAAAGTCTGGTAAATTTAAATCAAATCCTGATAAATTACTGAAATATTTTAATAAGTCGCTAAAACTTGATGATTTTACAAGACAGTACATTAAGGAAAGCATGCCTCCGTTTGTAATGCCATCAGAAAGCGAACTTGATGAGATATATAATAAGATGAAGAAATCAGATCAGGAATCCAGGAACAGGAACTGTCATGCTTGCGGTTATAGAACCTGTGAATTAATGGCTGCTTCAGTACATAACAAGATTAACCATATAGAAAACTGTATTGACTATAACTCAAAAATGTCAGGCGAGAGAGACATTCTGAAAAATAAAAACAAGGAAGTTACAAATCTACTCGATGATGTCAGTAGGTTAAGCAAGCAGCGCGAACAAAAGCTGGAGTTATTGGTTAAGAGGGTTAATACAATGATTCAGGCTCTGGAAGAGGTATCCAACGGAAGCAGTAATAACTCAAAAAGTATGGAAACAATGAGTGATGCAACCAACAAGCTTGTTGAGTTTTCAGCTGACTTAAAAACAAGAATAGATATTATGAAAAAAAGCATAGTTAACTTCACTAATGTTTCAAAGGAAATACAGTGGGTTTCAGACCAAACGAGGCTGCTTGCATTTAATGCCGGAATTGAGGCTGCAAGAGCAGGCGAAGCAGGTAAGGGTTTCAGTGTGGTTGCAGAAGAGGTTAAAAAGCTTTCAGCACAAACTAATGCAGCAGTACTATCTACTCAAAAAGATGAAGAACAGTTGGTTGAAAGTATTGATTCTATTCAAGATGAATGTGCACAGCTTGAACACAAAATTGAGAGTATGAATGTGGAGATGCAGAATATTGCAGCAATTATGGAAGAAATAACGGCAAAAACCCAGGAAGTAACTGCCAATGCTAATGCAATGATTGATGAGCAGAAGTAAAAATTTACTGTGTAATTTCATATTCCATTACAGATAATAATTTCACCCAGGAATAATTAAATTATTATCTGAATGGAGAATGATAATATTGAAAAATAAGTTTACAAAAGGCTTTATTTTGTCTCTGTGTTTTATAATGTTTATTTTAACTGTCTGCGATACAGCAAATATAGGTTCTGGTAATATCCAACCAGCTGCAGGAGCGGGTACTACCGGGTCAGGTCCTATTTCTTCTCTCCCATGGGAAAATGATGAGGCTTTTAAGAAAGCACAGCAGGATAACGGTACAAACGTGCTAATGGCTGCCTATAAAACTGTGCTCAGAGATCCTCTCCCCGGAGAGGAATATAATGTACATCTTGCAGCAAGTATACTTGCTGGTATTGTAATTAAGCCCGGTGAAATATTTTCACAGAATGGACGGGTTGGGCCTTACACAATTGAAAGAGGGTTCAAAAAGGGTCCAACATATGCAGGTGGACAGCTTATAACCACAATAGGAGGTGGCGTCTGCAAAATAGCCTCAACTATATATAACGTTGCCATCTTAAGTAATCTTCAGATTATCGAAAGACACAACCATGGTATGCCGGTTCCTTATGTACCTTATGGGCAGGATGCGACGGTGGCTTATGGTTCGAAGGATATAAAGTTTAAAAACAATACAGATTCGCCTGTTATGATATGGGCTCAGGGAATAGATAATACACTTTATATGGCCTTTTACGGGAACCAGGCTCCGGATAAGGTTGAGTGGCATCATGAAATTCTTAGTACACAAAAGGCTCCAGATGCAAAAACAAGAAACCCGGAACTTCCAAAAGGAACTTCCAAAATGGTGATGGAAGGAATGGATGGAGCAACGGTTAAGTCATGGCTTACAATTACAAAAAGCGATGGTACTTCAATGTTCAAGGACCTTGGAATAAGCAGTTATAGGCCAATGCCTAATGTTATCGAAGTTTCGGAATAGTACAGGAATAAGTAAAGCCTGTCAAAAATAAGATTGAAGGTAAGGATATTGTGAGGTCATATCCATGCCTTTAAAAAAAAGAACAACTTTAATAAAAAAATTACCATTCTTGTTAGTTACAATTGGGCAAAGCTGTTCAGCTGCAGGAGATGTTTTTCAATTACTTGCGGTTACAGTGCTGTTGTATAATTTAACAGGTTCAGGCTTGTCAGCAGCATTCGGTGTAATATGTACCCCTGTAACAAGCCTTATTTTATCCCCAATTGCCGGAAGCCTCGGAGATAAATTTTCTGAAAAGCGTATTCTTATTACAATAGATATATCAAGGGCTATAATTACCTTGTTTCTTGTGGGAAGATCAAATGTTACTGAAATATATATCATTCTGATAATTCAAGCTGCTTTGGGAAACTTATACGGGCCACCTTTTAAAAAGCTTTTGGCAGGTATTATCGATAGGAATGAATTAATAACCGCAAATTCAATACTTACAGGGATATCTGGAATAGTTTATATTATAGGCCCCGTGACTGCCGCATGGTTTATAAATAAGTACCGTCTTGACGTGTCATTTTACATAAACAGCTTTTCTTTTCTTTTTTCTTCTTTAATGTTTATCCTGATTAAAAGCAACCCTCGTAATAAAAGCAAAAGAATTATTAAATATAAACCTTGCTTTATAGGTGATATACGTGAAGGTGTTTCGTATTTCAAAAGAGAGCCAAAAGTTAAAAGTATGGTAATAGCTTCTACAGTTATCTGCTTTGGTACTGCAGCTGTAAACATGCTTTTCTATCCTTTCGCTTTTAATCAATTAAAGGTTACAAATGAGCAGTGGAGCTTTATGCTTTCTGTTTTTTATGGGACTAATCTTGTAGCGATGATAATTTCAAATCCATTTCTTAAAATTTGTAAAGGAAATGTCAATAGATCGGTATACTTGATTTTTATATTGATTTCAGGAGTTTGGTTCTTGTATGGAGTTACAGACACCCTGCTACATGTAATAGCATTGCAGGCGATTGAGGGAACCCTTCTTGCAGTTTGTAGCATATTACTAGGCAGTTTTATACAAATTTTTTCTGAAAAAGGTTATCTGGCGAGAATTATGGGTATAAATGATTATCTGAACAATATAGGAAAACTTGCGGGGATAGGGGTATCACTTTCAGTGTTAAAGTTGGTAGGAGTCCGTGCTTCATTATTAATAAATTCTTTGTTTCTTTTAGCAGGTACGCTTATAATTATATTCTATAATAATAAAAAGATGGACGGTAACAAGTTGAAGTAATGTGAGATTAGATGATATAATATCTGTATGCCTATCTAACTATCTTGCAAGCAGTTCCTAAGTTATTTATTGGTCATTGTAATTTTGGTAATCAGTCACTATACAAAACTAGTTTTCTATACAATACGTAAGTGATTTTTAGTACCGGAGGATGCAGCATGAATCTTAGGATAAAAACTGCAGTTATTATCACCTTAACAGTCATCATATTAATATCCGTAGCCTATATTGTTTCATTGGTGCCTCTGGATAAAGCGTTTTCTGAACTTGAAAAGGAAGATATGTCAAAAAATCTGGAGCGTCTACGCAATTCTATTAGTTATGAAATCAACGGTATTAACTCGACGCTTTCCGATTGGTCGGCGTGGGATGATACATACAAGTTTATGAACGACCAGAATCTTAATTATATTGAATCAAATCTTGGGAATGATTCATTTATTGGCGTTAAAATTAATATAATGGAATTTATAGATACCAAAGGGCAAATCATTTTCAGTAAAGCCTTTGATTTCTCTAAAAACTCTGAACAGGACATTCCTTCTTTTTTCAAAAACGATGTTTTATATAGCAATTTGTACATAAAAGATAATGAAATTAAAGGCGTCAAAGGAATTATCAGTCTTCCTGAAGGTCTTATGCTTGTCGCTGCTAAGCCAATCACATTGAGTGATGGAAGCGGGCAACCACGCGGTACTTTAATCATGGGACGTTTTCTTGACCAAGCTGTAATTAGGGATATTTCACAGCTTACACAACTCAGTATTGCCATTTATAAGTCAGATGACAGCAATCTGCCTGAGGATATTAAAGAGGTAAACAGATCTATTTCCAAAAGCAACTCCGAAAGCATAAAACCACTTGATAAGAATACAATTGCAGGGTACGCTTCTCTTGAAAATCTTGATAATACAAAAACTATTATAAAGGTAAAAGTATCAAGAGATATGAGGGCTGTAGGAAATAAAAGCATTGTTTTTCTAACATGGTCACTGGCTGCCTGCGGTATAATTATTACTGTAGTTATTATCCTGCTGCTTGAAAGAAATATTATTCGAAGAATTAAACATTTGATTAAAAGTGTAGGCCATATTGGAAAGAGCGGTGACTTAACAGCAAGGGTCACTGTAAAAGGCAGGGATGAAATATCCTTTCTTGCCAATGGAGTCAACACGATGCTTTTTGCTCTTCAGAAATCCAGAGATAAATTAAAAGTCAGTGAAAGAAAATACAGTTATCTGTTTGAAAATATGCTGGATGCATATGCTTATTTAAAAATGGATTTTAACGAAGATCGGATTCCAAATGACGGAACCTTTCTTGAAATAAACAATTCCTTTGAAAAGCTGGCAGCAACTTCTGAAAACAAACTTATAGGTAGAAAAGTAAGTGAGGTTATGTGTCAGATTGGTATTGTAAGCAACTGGCTTGACTCCTTCAAGCAGGTTACAAAGGAAGGTCAGAAGCTAATCTTTGACAGGTATTTTGAAGAAACTGGACAATGGTTTTCTGTATATATTTACTGTCCCGAGAGTGGATATGTTATTGTGATTTTTCATGATATTACTGATATGAAGAAAATACAGGAAAGGCTGGAGGAGGCAAAAGAAGCAGCTGAACAGGCAAATAAAGCTAAAAGTTATTTCCTCGCAAATATGAGTTACAAAATAAGAACCCCTCTCAACGCTATTGTGGGTTCAACCGAACTTCTCGTTGAAACTCCTCTGACAGCTGCACAAAGGAGCCTTGTCAATACCGTATTGGAAGGTGGAGAGCAACTGCAGAACCTTATCAATGATATACTTGATTATTCAAAAATAGAAGCAGGTAAGCTTGTTCTCAATAATTTCAAATTCAGCCTGCCCGATGTTATTGAAAGTGTGGCTGAGCTTATGTCACTAAAGGTGAGAGAAAAAGGTCTTTCATTTATGACTTACATATCTCCTGATATACCAGAATTGATTGGAGACTCCGACCGTTTGAAACAAATCCTGCTTAACCTTATTTCTAATGCAGTTAAGTTTACCGATAAGGGCGAAATTGTTCTTAGAGCAGAAATATCAAGAAAAACAGAAGATAACATTGTGATAAAGTTTGAAGTGTCAGATACGGGTATAGGAATACCTGAAGATATACAGAAAAAACTGTTTCAGGCCTTTGCTCAGACGGATAGTTCTATAACCAGAAGGTATGGGGGTACAGGACTTGGACTTTCTATATCGAAGCAGCTTACTCATATGATGAATGGTGAAATAAATGTTGAAAGTGAAGTGGGTAAAGGATCTACCTTCCGGTTTACTTCGGAATTTGGTATATCATCGGCTGATAGCATTCCCGTGGAACTTTCGGATAATTTAGGGAATATTCATGCGCTTGTAGTAAATGATAGTTTGTATGGGAAGGACATTATATGTAAATACCTTTCAGCATGGGGGATTAGAAACGACAGAATTGACAGTATTAATTCCCTGCAGCAAAAGCTAAAAGCTTTATATGAGATTAACGACCCCTATAATCTAGTAATTATTGAAAATTCGTCAAAACCTGGCTGGGATGTATTCCAGGCAGTAGGTAAAGTTAAGGGTGCCATAAAGGGCACACAGCCTTTCGTGCTACTTATAGATAACCACTTAAGACGTGACCATGGTAAAAAGGCAATACAGGGTGGATATTCAGCATGTATCAACAAACCTGTAAAGCAGTCACAACTTCTTGATAGTATTGTGAACCTATTCGGGGGAAATGCTCAGGGGACTGTAGGGCAACAAATAAAAGCTGCTGACAATGATAAAGACGTACAAAATAATCCTGAAAAGCCTGTAAAATCGATACTTGTTGTTGAAGACAATCCGGTAAACAGGGGCCTTGCTACTTCTCAACTTGAAAAGCTTGGATATGGAATTGCTGTTGCCGTTAATGGAAAAGATGCACTTGAAATACTTAAGAGACAGGATTTTTCAGCCATACTAATGGACTGCCAAATGCCTGAAATGGATGGATTTGAGGCTACAAGCGCAATAAGAAAGAAGGAAGCTGCAACGGGTATCCATACTCCGATAATTGCAATGACTGCAAACGCAATGGAAGGAGACAGTGATAGGTGCATTTCTGCCGGCATGGACGATTATATCTGTAAACCTGTTAAGCTTAATAATCTTAAAGAAGTACTCGCAAAATGGGTAAATGAGACAAATGTTGACAGCCGTTAGTTAAAAGAGTAAATTAAATTTTAGAAATATAAAATTATTAAGTTTTTTGTAAAATTACTATGATATGGAGATTTTATGGCAGACAATTGCAGGTATAATATTGACGGGCTTATCAGCGAACTTGAAATAGAACTAGAGGATGCTGCTGAACTTTATAGAAGCTATGAGATGGAAATGAAAGAAGAAATTGAAGCAATGGAAGAGCTTTGTTCTTCAAAGGATTATGAAAAGCTTGAACGTGTAATTCACAATATAAAAGGCGTATCTGCCAACCTTGGAATAAATGATGTTTACCAAACGGCAGCTGATTTTGATATCAAGCTTAAAAATGGTATAACCGACTCTGCAGATGTAAATGTTGCCTACTTGGTTTTAATGATAAAGAATTCTATAGAAGAGATAAAGGTTTTTTTTAACAATAAGGGCTTGTAGTTGCCTTTTTAGAAGGGACTAATGTTCACATGAATGTAGAAAAAAGGGTTATGATAGTAGAAGATTCAAATACTGTAAGGTATGAAGTAAAACTGTTGCTTAAAAAAATAGGTGTAGTCCTTATTGAAGTAGCAAACAGCATAGGTATGTACAATGCAATTGAGGAATACGGTAAAATTGTTGATTTAATCATAATGGATCTTTCATTGAAAAATGAAAACGGTTTTGATTTGATAAATGGCTTGAAGACAAGTGAAAGCTACAATAAAATCCCTGTACTCATATTAACTGAACATGCTGACAGGGATAATGTACTTACAGCAAAGGATATAGGAGTGGAAGGATATCTTAGAAAACCTATAAACGGTACCGAGCTGCTTGAACGTGTTTCGAAAATTCTTGGAATCTGAATTTTACGTGGTTATAATCTCATAAATCCTTGTAACTTTATCTATCATGGCTTTATGATTGTTACCCAAAATGGGCTTAACTGTTTGCAGTAACCTCATTATTGAACTTATATCAGGGGCACTGCTTCTTGATTCTGTAAAAAAGCTTTTCAAACCCCTATAGGCGTTACTATAGATTTCACTTGTATAAGTTATCTGATCAATCATTCTCCTGTCATTTCCGGGATAGTATTCAGCAATTACTTTAATGACATCATTTATTATTTCCAGCCCACTGGAACGTACTGTTGTACTTTCATCCTTTCTTAAATAGGAATCCTGCATACCTCGTATTTTTTGGGCAGCGTAAATGCTGTTAGCAATGTAGCTTAAAAACTCCTGATTGTTCATAAAACCTCCAAACCTGAATTATCAATATTATTTTATGTTAAATAATAATTTTGGTTACATAAGCCAAGTAATTACGCTAAATATAAGTTTGTATAATTAACCTATTTAGTGTAAACAATGTAACTGTCAGCTAATTACAATGTGTTTATTCAAGACCGGAGGTTTGTTTTAATTGGTAAGAAGAATATTTGCAAGCAAGTTGTTTATCCTTTTTGCAAGCTTATTTATAATTGGTTTTTTTGTAGGCTATGATTATGCTCATATAACTTATGAACCGGATGATACAGGCTATTTGAACAAGTCTACTGATATATATTCGCAGATAGAAAAAAATAATGCTTCACAGCCTGAAAACGATGATATGAACTTCAGTGTACAAAATAACATAAGCAATGAAGAAGATAGCAGTATTATAGCACCGGAAAGCGGTGATAATGCAGATGCTGCGCTTCAGAATTATGTGAATCAGGACAATGAAAATAGTGAAAAACCCAGCGAAACCATAAATCCCTCCGGTGACTCTTCAGTTGATATTTCAGAACTATCAAATTAGGAAACAGTGTCTATATGCAATTGTCTTATTAAATCAAGTATTGTATAATAATTCTAATCTATATAAGTTGAATTAAATATTGAATATGCATCATGTCCTTAATTCCGGACATGATGGTATAATAAATGATTTTAATTCAACTTATTACATATGAAATAGGATAAAGTAAATACTGATTTGATATACATTTGTATTTGGCTTTAGAAATGCAAATGATGTATAGGAAATTTACTTCATCCTATCTATAAATTAATACATAGCTAAATTAAGGGGCCTTTATGGAAAACACTCGTGAAAGACTGCGTAACTCTAAAAGAATAGTTGTTAAGGTTGGAACTTCAACATTAACTTATGATAATGGAAAGCTTAACTTTACCAGAATTGACAAGCTTGCAAGAGTTATTTCCGATCTTGAAAATCAGGACAAAAGGGTTGTACTTGTTACTTCAGGTGCGATAGGTGTCGGAGTCGGGATGCTGAAGCTTAAGGGAAAACCAAAAACCTTAAGGGAAAAGCAGGCAGTTGCTTCTGTTGGCCAGTGCGAGCTAATGCATATATACAGCAAGTTTTTTCAGGAGTACGGCCATATTGTAGGGCAGATACTTCTAACGAGAGATGTAGTAGAAAATGAAACCGGAAGACGAAATGTCATCAATACATTCGAAACACTTATTGAAAAAGGTATTATTCCCATTGTTAATGAAAATGACTCAGTGGCTGTCGAAGAAATCGAATTTGGTCATAAACGGGTTTTTGGGGATAATGATACACTGTCTGCCTATGTAGCCAGACTTGTAAATGCAGATTTACTTGTTCTTCTGTCCGATATAGACGGATTTTATGACTGTGATCCAAGAATGAATACCTGCTCTAAAATGATTTCGGTGGTGGAAGAAATAACACCTGAAATTGAAAAATGTGCAGGAGGTGTCGGAACAAAAAGAGGCACTGGCGGTATGGCTACCAAACTTGAAGCTGGTAAAATAGCTTCTGCCGGAGGCATTGATATGGTTATTACAAATGGTAATAATCCTGAGGCATTGATTGATATAATTAACGGTAAAGAAGTAGGTACGCTGTTTTCAGGAAAGTGTTAGGGGAGGATTATAATGGATAGTGAACTTATAATTAAGGCTGAAAAGGCTAAAAAGGCATCGTATAAGCTGTCAAATACATCGACAGTTGATAAAAACCAAGGACTTCTTAAAATTGCACAAGCACTGATAGACAATGCCGCTGATATATTTGCTGCAAATGCGGTGGATGTTGAAAACGCAAAGGCTAAAGGTGTTACATCGGCACTTATCGACAGACTTACTTTGAATGAAAAAAGAATAAATGATATGGCTGAAGGGCTGCGCCAGATTGCGTCTCTCCCCGATCCTGTCGGAGAAGTGATATCAATGTGGAAAAGGCCAAATGGGCTTCAGATAGGTCAGCAGCGCGTACCTCTGGGTGTTATAGGAATTATTTATGAAGCCAGGCCTAATGTAACGGTAGATGCGGCAGGCTTATGTCTCAAGTCAGGTAATGTTGCTTTCTTAAGAGGCGGAAGCGAAGCAATTAATTCAAATAAAGCTATAGTAAATATTATTTCAAAGGCTTTGAAGGAATCAGGAATACCGGAAGCGGCGGTACAGCTTATCGAGGATACTGGACGTGAAACCGCGGTTGAAATGATGAAATTAAATAAATATATAGATGTTCTTATCCCAAGGGGCGGTGCCGGGCTCATCCAAACTGTTGTCAAAAACTCCACTGTTCCGGTTATTGAAACTGGTACAGGAAACTGCCACGTTTATGTTGACTGTGATGGAGACCTTGAAATGGGTGAAAGAATAATTATCAATGCAAAAACAAGCAGACCTGCAGTCTGTAATACAGCAGAAACACTACTTGTAGACGAAAAAATAGCAGATAAATTTATTCCTAAAGCTTTAAAATCGCTTCGTGACATGAATGTTGAAGTTCGCGGCTGTGAAAAAACGCAAAAGCTTTTTTCGGATGTAAAGCCTGCAACCGAAGAGGATTGGGATACCGAGTATCTTGATTATATACTGGCTGTTAAGGTTGTAAACGGGATAGATGAAGCTATTGAACACATCAATACTCATGGAACAAAGCATTCTGAGGCTATAATTACAAACAATTATGACAAGGCAAGAAAGTTCCAGCAGGAAATCGATGCTGCAGCGGTTTATGTAAATGCTTCAACGAGGTTTACAGACGGCTTTGAATTCGGTTTTGGAGCAGAGATAGGTATAAGTAACCAGAAGCTCCACGCACGAGGTCCATTAGGGCTTAAGGAATTGACGACGATAAAATATATTATTAATGGAAACGGACAGATAAGATAATTATATCAGGATAGAAAAACGGCTATGAATTTTTTCATAGCCGTTTAATATTGTCTAAAAGAAATTGCTATTCAAACTTCCTTTCTATTGTACTTTCAACCAGTATAGGATTGACGTCAAGATATACTTCGTCGCCTATTTTTGCTTCAGTGCCGGTTAAGTCGACAACTATGTTGAACATGCTGATTCTGCCCAAAATTGGCACTTGTTTATCATTGCCAAGGCGAACATAAAACTTTTTGTTAAGGGATTTAAGGTCATTGTACATATAGCGCAGTACATCCATGAATCTATAGGTGTCCCTTGATTTTTCAACACCAAAACCGTCCATATAGCCGACAGGAATGATTCCTATAGTAGTCTTTATTTTTGTTTTAAAGGTGTTTGCATAACCTATGAAATGCTTTTCCGGCAGTTCTTTCATTTCTATAATATTTGATTTCATATATGAAATTTTCTTAAGCCCTACATTGTTTTGAACAGGAATTCTTCCCAGGAATGCTGAACCTACTCTAACGGCGTCAAGATGCATTTGAGGGAATCTTAAAAATGCGCTTGAACTTGCGATATGGAGAATCCCCGGATTTATACCCTCTGACTTCAACCCTTCAATACATTTGTTGAACTTGTTGAACTGCTCCAAGGAACTTTTGGGCTTCTTTTCAAATGCAAATGAAAGGTGTGTATAAGTACCGTCAATTGTTATGTTTTCAAGGTCTTTAAATAACGATGCTA
Source organism: Bacillota bacterium (assembly GCA_023397675.1). GTDB lineage: Bacteria > Bacillota > Clostridia > Acetivibrionales > JANLFN01 > JAEZTC01. The sequence goes on from JAEWTV010000139.1 coordinate 23,680, forward strand.
TTTCTTCAGGCTTGTCCCATGTGAAACCAAATCTTCCGAAGCCGGTATCAATCTTTAAATGTATCTTTGCTACAGTATCAAGCTTTTTTGCTGCACTATTTATTGCAATGGCTGAATTAACAGATCCTACGGTAGGTATAATATCATTAGCGACAAGCTTGTCGGCTTCATCTTCCAGGCTTGTCGAAGATATAAGTAGAAGCTTGCTGTCAAAACCGTTTTCCCTGAGCATTACCGCATCGTTAAGCTCTGAAAGGGCAAAAAAGTCTATTGAGTTTTCCCTTAGCAGCTTTGCATACTCCAGTATTCCAAGACCATAACCATTACCTTTAAGTACTGCGATAATAGTAGAATCGGTCATTCCCTTGATTACATTTATATTGTGTAAAAGCTTTTCTTTTTCAATTACAAGCGCCTTCATTTGGATAAACTCCTTTTATTCTGTTTTTGAAGAAGTGTCTTTGCTACCTCTTGTCATAATTCTTCTTCTCAATTCTCTAAAGGTTTTCTCACCTTTTTCTACCGCAAAGTGAATAAAAGGTTTGAATATGTAATCCATTTCTCCTACAAACTCAGTGAATTTTCCATTAAAGCCTTTTTTGAACTTGTATAATCCATACAGCGGATTGCTTTCATCAAGGTCGCCGGATACGCCTCTGAAGTCGTATATGTCAGAGCCTGCTTCAAGTGACCACTTTATCATTTCCCATTGGAGCAGATAATTGGGCATTACATTTCTGGATTCGTTACTGCTTGCACCATAGAGGTACCAGCATTTATTGCCATAAAGCACAGCCAGTGTTCCGGCTACTATCTTTCCTTCATAATAAGCTACATAGAGCCTTATATGCTCTGGTCCAAGACAATCGTACATTTTTTCAAAATATTCTTTTGTTCTTATAACAAACTTGTCACGTGTGCCTGTTTCCTGCATAATTCTGTGAAAGTCCCCGATATCTTCACGGGTTCCTATTTTTACTTCAACACCTTTTTTAGAAGAGAGACGTATGTTGTACCTCCACTTTTGGTGGAATATCTGCATCATCTCGTCCTCAGTCTTGTTAAGGACGTCAAGCCTGAATACAAATCTAGGCTGTATACCCTCAAAATTTTTGGAACGTGGAGCAACCTTAAAACCAAGCCCCTTCATAATATCTTCAAATTTAGTATCTTCAACCTCTATATCAGGATCAAGCTTCAACGCATAGCTTTTATACTTCTTTGCCAGTTTTTTTGCCTCTTCAAGCAGCAATGTAAGAGTTTCTTTGTCATGCGAATCGCATACGGGACCTCTTGGACAATACATCATGGTATAGCTAAAAACCGGTATTTTTCTTATAAGAATGCTCATTGAGCCTTTTATATTTCCTTCATCATCCTCAACGGTAATTATTTCATTCTTCCAGTTCGATTTCACTGCTGCCCATTCGGGGCTTTGCATGAAATGACCTTTCTTGTTTGTATGGAGAAAGCTTAAGTATTTTTCTCTATTTATACTTTCTGAAACTTTCAATGTGATGCCTCCTTAAATTTATCTCTAATTAATATATTTCAAAAAATCCTTATAGTAAAGAATGGAATTCTTCTTATCATTATATATTTTTTTTAATGCTTTGAAAAACCCATTCCCCATTTTTTTATGAATATCTGCATAATACTGGGCTGCATTGACATATGCAAGCCTCATGTATTGTTCTTTTGAACTGTAATTGTTCAGGTGCATGTTCAAAAAGCCGGTATCGTACAAAGTTGAAGGGTTACCCTCTCCTAATAGTATTGACAGGTAATTTACCAATCCTTCATCAAGAAATGGTTCATCCAGCTGATTTGTACCGATTATATTGTAAAACCACTGGTGGAATACCTCGTGGTAGGTTACTCCTTTTAAGTCATTTCCACTGCTAAAGCAACTGTCTGAAATCAATATCATCTGAGATTGTTCCATACCCTCATTTGATGAAATAGGCGCATTTACAACAAATAGTTCCTTATATGGATAAGTCCCTATGTTCTTTTCGGCGTAATCCAGAGCTTCATTAACATAATTCTTTACACTGTATGAGTTTATATAGTAAACCGTGCTGCTCCCATGCTTTTCCGACTTAACGCTAGCATTTTTGGCAAGTACAATAGGAAAATCTCTTAAATTTACTGCTTTAAAAGCAGCAGTCCTGTAGCTTCCCGATACCTTATCACTTTTTTGTCCCGGACCAAATACATTATAACTCTTATCAGCCTTAATTGTAATTTCATAATTATTCATATCATATAAGTATGGGTCACCAAAGCTTGATTTATAAACTTGAATGGGTTTCCCATCCTTCATGACAGCCGGGGTTATTAAAAAGTTGGTTAAAAGTATATAGTTGTCAGAATAAGAGAGAGTCTGCCTGTTTGAATCAAGTTTCAGTTCATATTGAAGAGAAATCTTGTTCTGAGGCTTATCACAGATTATAGTAAGGTTCATATCCCCTGTTATGGAATTCTTGTATGCACCGTCCACAGTTATTTTTTTGAGGTTTGTCACTGCATGGTTTACAGAGGGAATATAGGCATAAATCTTACTTTGAGGCGATTTGAAATTAATATCCTGGGTAATATTAACGGTTTTATCCGATACGTCTATATCGGCTTTGATATTGTAAAAGGTATCAGAAGGCGCACTATTTACAGGAACAATATAGTTACCTGCAGGCTTATTTTCGGTGCCGGGTGCCACAAACACCAGATAAGCTAAAATAGATAGAATGGCAATACACTGAATGGTTATTATAAATACGAAAAAAAAGAATTTTTTTTTTGCATTATGCATAAGCCCCCGTTTAATAAAAGTATTATATCATACAGAAATCGACATTGTCAAAAACCAATTTCCCCTTAGAAAAGCCTTTTTGATTGGGTTTGAGGGCAATCATACCAAGTGATGACTGTGCTTGTTGAAATACTGTGGAATTTGATTTATACTTATTTTGGGAGATTTTTACCTCCGGCGGAAAATAGTTCAAAGTAAAGTAACAGGAGACAAAAATGAGAGAAAGACTTAAAGACAGATATACAATAATCGCATTGATAATAATTTTCCTGAGTTCAATAATAGTCTACCAACTGACAAACCTTCAAATAGTAAAAGGTCAGTATTATGACGAACAATCACAGCGTAAACTTCTTAATAAAAGAAAAATTATAGCTCCAAGGGGAAAGATAACCGATAGGTATGGCATTCCTATTGCTGTTAACAGAATGGGCTATAATGTGCAGGTCGTTAGCAGAGAATCAGATTCTGCAAAGTTTAACGATATGCTTTTTGATTTGATTAAGTTGCTGGAGAAAAATAACAGTACCTATGTAAAATCCCTTAATCATTATCTTACATTTAACCCCATTGCATATGGTGATTATATCAAAGACTCCCAAAAAGATATAAAAGCTTTTATTAAAAGGATTGTACTGGCAGACAAGGATACTGATAAGATTAAAACTGCACAGGATGCCTTTGAGTATCTTAGAAAGGAATTCAAAATAGCCGATAAGTATTCAGATGAAGATACCTATAAACTAATGACTCTTCGATTTGAAATGCTGGATAAGGGCTACAGCTCACTTAATCCGGTTACTATAGCTACCGATGTAAACAGTAAGGTGATTGCTGAACTTGAGGAAAGAAATTCGGACTACCCTGGTATTGCTACCGATACCCAGCCAATGAGGAAGTATATAGATTCCGAACCGGTTGCACATGTTCTTGGTTATATTGGTGGCATTTGGCCTGAAGAACTTAAGACACTCAAAGGTGATGGCTATGACATGAGTGCTTTGATAGGAAAAGATGGTATAGAAAAGGAAGCTGAGAAATATCTTAGGGGTGTAGATGGTGAGAAGTTGGTTGAAATGGATGTTGGCGGCAGGCAGATTAATGAAATTAGTGGAGAAGGAAAGCCTGCAGTTCCAGGTAACGATGTAGAACTAACAATAGACATGAAGCTACAGAAGATTGCTACTGAATCATTGAAAAGGAGAATTGATTTTATAAAGAACAAGGAGAAAGATGACTTCTTCGATACTAATATTCCCTTAAACTTTGGTGATGCTTTTGCAGGTTCGGTTATTGCATTGGATGTAACAAATGGTGAAGTGCTTGCAGCGGTGTCATATCCTACCTATGATCCATCCCGCTTTCTGGAACCCTCTGATAATTTAAGTGCACAAAAAGACATAAATTCATGGCTCAATGATAAAGTTTTGCGTCCAATGTTTAATAGAACCATAAGCGGAACCTATGCCCCTGGTTCAACTTATAAACCATTGGTAGCAGTGTCGGCTTTGGAAGAAGGAATAATAACACCGGAGAATAACAAAAGACTGGATACCGGACGTATTGATCTTGATAAGCAGCCGTTCTTTTGTCTTGAAGGTGGACATGGAGTTTTAGATTTAAAAAAAGCTCTTGCCACTTCATGTAATATATACTTTATGACGATTGCAACAGATTCTGCCATGGGTATAGATAAAATAGATAAATGGGCAAAGATGTTCGGACTAGGTGAAAATACGGGTATTGATCTTCCAAATGAAAGCAGTGGGCAGGTTTCAAACAGGCAATTCAAGGAGGCTTTAGAAAAAAAGTTATCCGGCAGATCTTATCCATGGGGTAGTGCACATACCGCTCAATCAGCAATAGGCCAGTTATATAACACTTTCACCCCTATAGAAATTGTTAATTATATAAGTACAATTGCAAATGGGGGCAAACGTTTTAAGCCTCATATTATAAGAAGAGTTACGAAATATGACGGATCAATTGTAACTGAAACAAAACCTGAATCTGTATCGGTTCCAGTTAAGAAATCAACGATAGATGCTGTAAAGGAAGGAATGATTATGGCTGCCAATTCCGAGGATGGTACAGCAGTTGATGTATTTAGAGATTTTCCTCCTCAATTCAAGGTTGCAGGAAAGACAGGTACCGCTGAAACCACCGGTAACCAAACCCATTCAAACAATGGTGTCTTTGTATGCTATGCACCTGCTGATAATCCTAAAATTGCTGTTGCAGTAGTCATTGAAAGAGGTGTACAGGGACGATTCGCAGCACCTGTTGCTAAGGACATCATGATGGAATACTTCAGACTTAACAAGGTAAATAACAATGTAAGTGATGTTATAACGCCGGATGAATTTAAGTTTTTACCTTAAGTATTTTTTATCAATAATTATGTAAAAGTAAATAATGTATAGAATCAAAAACCCTTAAGATTATTTTATCTTAAGGGTTTTAATATCTTCTTAGTTTATCTGGTTCTGACCAGCCGGTAAATCAGGATTTGTGTTCTGTCCATTGTTCGTTTTAGTATCCTGGTTTTTGTTATCGGTTGTATTTGTGTTTTCATTTTGAGTTGTCGGCGGTTGTGTTGGGGGACTTACGTTATCGTATTCCCCAACAGGAAGCTCATATGGCCAATCTTTTACAGGCGGGTCATTTGGGAACATCGGCTTGTATTCCTTCTTCCTCTGAACGAATACCTGCTCTATTATAGCATCAAGCGGGGTGTTCGGCCCTGCAAGGAGATACCTGCCATCGGCTGTTTTGGCGTTTTTGCTTACCTTTGCTTGTACGTGAACATCACATGTTTCTTTAGGCTCTGTACCTTTTATGAAAACTTCATTATATTTCAGGCTTCCTTTTGCCTTTGAGATTTCTCTTGGATCCTTTTCACATAAAGGACCAGGCAGCTTGCCTGAATATACGCATATTGTTTTGGTAACAATGTCAGGTGACTGAGGGAACTCTATAGGTTCCAGGTTTTTATGTATTTTAGTCATTACTGCATTCCAGATTTTTAATGACGGATTAATACCATTCCAACCTTTAAGATTATTAATACCCTCCAAATCGGTAGGAGTCTTATAGCCATACCACACGGCCCCAACGTAGTAGGGGGAGTAACCTAAAAACCACCTATCCTTGTCTTCGCTTGTTGTACCTGTTTTACCTGCCGTAGGAATTATCTGACCTTTCCCATTCTTAATAATACCATTTGGGTATGCGGTACCATAATTAACAACGCTCTGCATCATGCTAGTCATTATATAGGCAGTAGGTTGACTGTATACAATGTTGCTTTTCGGCTTCTTTTCAAGTAGTACGTTTCCCTTGCTGTCAACTACTTTTGTATATGTAGTAGGTTCAATATACACACCTTTATTATCAAACGGTACATAAGCAGCTGCCATCTGAAGAGGGCTAAGTCCATGGTCAAGTCCTCCAAGTGCGAATGATACGTTTCTCTGTTCTAAATTTATACCGGCTTTTTTCAGGTATGGATAGCAGACATCAGGATTCATCAAATAAACCTGTGCCGCAACTGTATTGACGGAATTTGCAATCGCATCGCGTATAGTAGTCAAACCCCTAAAATCTCTTGTAAAGTTCTGAGGATAAAGGCTTCCTTTGTTGGCTCCGTTAAGATGTAAAGGTATATCATCTACAACCGTTCCAGCGGTAATAATTTTTTGATCTATGGCTGGGCCATAATCTGCAAGTGGTTTGAAAGAAGAACCTACAGGTCTGAATGCTTGTGTAGCCATATTCATCGAGTTTCCGGTTTTCTTCCCGTTTCCGCCATACATTGCTCTTACCTGGCCTGTTTTTGGATCAATAAGTACCATGCCCGACTGAGGAAGGTCTTTTACACTCGGAAGTGCGGGGAAGAAAGATGGATCGTTATATACTTCATCCATAGCCTTCTGAACATTACTGTCCATGGTTGTATAGATTTTTAGACCATTATTATATATAGTTTTAAGAGCTATTTGCTCTGAGATTCCCTTAGCCATTAAATCACGTTTGACATCAAGTACTACCTGATCAACAAAATATGATTGCGCGCTTGAATTACTCAATTCCTTGGCGTCGCCCTGGTTGAACTTAAGCTGTTCATTTAGGGCCTGCTGGTACTGCTCCTGCGTTATCATTTTTTGTCCTGTTTGTGGATCTATCAGTTCACTCATTTTCTTCAAAATAATTTCCTGACGTTTCTTGTTGGGTTCAGGACCGTATTTGCTTAAAGGATCATAATAACCGGGAAGGTTGGTAATACCTGCTATGCTTGCACATTCTGCAAGATCCAGATCTTTTAAATTTTTATTAAAATATGTTTTTGCAGCCGCTTGTACTCCACTGCAGCCATGACCAGTATTGATTACATTGAGATATAATTCTAGAATCTGCCACTTTTCAAGACGCTTTTCCAGCTGAATAGCGCTCCATTGCTCCTGAATTTTTCTTTTAAGAGTAACCTGTGTTTGACTTGTAAGGTTTCTTACAAGCTGCATAGTGATAGTACTTCCTCCTTGCAGTTTGCTTCCGGTAAACACACTTATCATTGAACTGATAGCTCTTTTAACATCAACTCCGGAGTGTTCCCAAAATCTTTCATCTTCTATTGCTACAAAGGCATTAACAAGGTTTTTTGGTATTTCATCATAATATGCCCAGACTCTATTTTCACCCTGGTGAAGCTGTGTAAGTTCCTTATTGTCCCTATCATAAACTATTGAATTCATTTTTGTTATTTGAAGTTGTTCATCAGTTATAACCGGAGTGGTTTTAATATACCCATAAATGGCTCCTCCAACTATACCTACCACAGCACATATTAACGCTACAAAGAAAATGGTTAATAGTTTCAGTACTGTAAATATAAATTTCGCCTGAGGGGAACGCTGCTTTTTCTGCTTTTTTTTCTTCTCCTTCTTTTCCCCGGAGACCTTTGGTTTAGAATCCATGTTTTCCTCCACTTTGCATAATTGATTAATAGTACTATTATAACATAAATATTTCATTATGCTTATTTTTTAGTACTAAAGCTCAGGGTTGTAAATACTGGGCTTTACTTTTACCCATTGAAAAACCTTTTCTAATATTATACACTATTTTTTAAGCAGAGTAAGTTTTACTTCTCAGGAGGGGTTTTTTTTGGAAATAAAAGTTGGTGAGGTCATTAAAGCAAAAAGACTTGAAAAGGGATACGGGCTTGTTGAGTTTGCTAAAATTGCAGGTGTTTCTGCCGGATATCTTTCTCAGCTTGAAAATGGACGTAAAACAAATCCCAACCTTGAAGTACTTACGAAAATAAGTAAAGAGCTTGGAATAGACATAGATATGCTTCTGGGTCTTCAAAGTTCAAATGAGAATCTGAATCTAAAAATCCCATCGTTATTAAAGCTTGTTCTGGCTAAAGACCGTAATGCAAAAGTACTTGAAGATAAGGAAGTACTTAAGAAAATTTGTTCAATAGTTGAAAGTATGCTTGATACAAAGTACCTAATTGAAGACAGCCAGTTATATAGCCTTTTTCTTGAGGATATTTATATCCAACTTGAAACCACACTTAAAAGGTATATGGCAATTCAGGTTTTAAACAATATATAACCAATAAATCTATTCTATACCGACATAAGAATAAAACTTTATCATACAATGTTACAGGCAATAAAAAATGAATGGTGGTTAATAATGCCGAGAAAAAAGTTTTTGTTCCGCCGACTCTGGTATATCGGTAAAGGTAACAAAAAAAGGCTTCATTTTTATGTGGGCATTTCTATTGCAATTATTATTTTTACACTTCTTCTATATATAATTGAAAGCTTTTCATTGCCGAATATTGCACAAGCATCTAAATACCAAACTGAAAAACTTTTATCTGATAGAATAAACTCCGAAGTACTGAAACACCTGAGTGAAAATGAACACTATGAAGATTATGTGACTATTAGCAAGGATAATGATAATAGAATAGAAGCTGTAAAAACAGATGTTGCAAAACTTAACGAGCTTGTTTTTGAAGTAAATAATGCTGTCCGGCAAAACCTTACGGCACTGAAGAATTTATACGTTTCAATACCTTTCAGTGTATTATATAAAAAGAGTGAAATTAATCAACCCGGCCAGGGAATAAGTGTGCAGGTTTTAACTTCCGACAGGGTTCAGACCGAGTTTGTATCGGAGCTTACTCCACTTGAAAATTCCAGGGCGAGCCACAAAATATATTTAAAGATAGTAGCTTGGGTTGATACAAAATTCTCATTTCTAATGAAAAAATCATTTGCTGTTACAACTATTATACCTGTTACAGAAATGATATTTGAAAAGGATTTATCACCTGCATTCTTTGAAAGTATGAATATTCCCGTTCTTGAATAGCTTACATATAAAATAAAAACCGGTTTCATCAACCGGTTTTCACTATTTATTCATCGTCTGTTTTTTCCTTTTCATCTAATTGACTGATAGCAGAGCTTTTCTTATATTCTCTCGGTTTCTTTACTGATGGTTTTTCTGCAGCAGCAATTTCTGCTTCAGCTTCAATCATCTGGCATTTGCCTTGGAAGATTCCGCCTTCATCGGCAACAAAGCTGTGAACATTTATATCGCCAACAAGCCTTGCCGTTGATAGAATTCTTAGTACTCCCTTTGAAACAACATTTCCTTCTACGTTCCCAGATATGTGAACGTTGTTGCCAAATACATTTCCCTTGATTAATGCATCCGGTCCAACATAAACGTCTCCTGTTATCTTAAGGTCACCCTTGACTTTGCCGTCTACCCGGACAGTACCTTCTGACTCTATATTTCCGTCAAATGTTGTGTTTGCTCCTACCAGTGTGTCAAAACTTCCTGAACTTCCGTTAGTATCCTTCTTAAACATAACCAACCTCCTAATAATTAATTGCTATCAAGATAACTAAGCGGATTAACTGAAGTACCATTGAATCTGACCTCGAAATGAAGGTGTGCACCTGTACTTCTTCCGCTGCTTCCGACCCTGGCAATGACTTGTCCCTTTTTCACGGATTGTCCATCTTTTACCAATATTTTTGATGTGTGTCCGTACATGGTTGAGAAGCCATGCCCATGGTCAATAATAACGGTATTTCCGTAAACACTTGTCCTTTGTGCAAGAGTTACTTTTCCGCTTCCTGCTGCTGAAATATCCCGCCCATAAGGCGCTGCAATGTCCAACCCTGTGTGGAAACGGCTGCTGTTGTTAAAAGGATCCTTACGGCCGCCGAATGTAGAACTTATAGTTCCCCAGGTAGGCCATTGAGTTGGGAGAGAAGCCAGATATACATCAAGCTTTGACTTTGCCTCATCACTCCCTGAGTTTTCAATCCCTCTGGAAACACTTAACTCCTTAAGACTGTCCAATGTTACTTTAAGGTTCTGAACATCTTTTACAAAGGAGGATAGCCCAGAAGCACCGCCGGACCTTGATGAAGTACCCTTTGATATGTAATTTTGAGCGATGTCATTATACATATCATTGAATTTTTTTATTTGATTATTGTAGTTTTCTTCGGTATCTTTTAATTTCTTTAATTCATTTGAATTTTCCTGAAGCAGGTTTTTTTGCTCCACACTTAAATTAAGTAATGATTCGTTGCTTTTTTTCAGTTCACTGTTTTCCGTTATTGTTGAGTAAATAAATATACCTGTGGTGATAAGTACAACAAGTATTATGACGAAAGCAGCGATAAGCTTGGAATACAATGCTGAAAACTTCCTCACCTTTACTTTGTCCAATGAGTGCGGAATAATTGCAATTGACAGATATTTTTTTTGTTTTTTTATCTTGCCTTTTTCCATGAATAACCGCCTTTTATACAGGATAAATAAAAACATCCAAATGTATAAATTCTACATAATTTAAAAAATTCCTTTTTTCCTATAAATAAGATTATTTCCTATGTATTAAATTATCATAATAAAATAAACGCTAAATATGCAGAAACAAGGAGGATTTTATTATTTTTTATAGAATTATTTAAGATGGATTACTATTCTTCAAACCACGTGAGGTTTTGCGATGATTAAGTTAAGAAGCAAACTCTTTATTGCTTTCGGTTCTATAGCGGCTGTAATACTGATTGTAGCATGTGCTACATCTTTTTTAGGTTATAGGTACATAATTTCAATGGTTAATGATATAAATTACAGCAAGGACCGGGTCTATTCGGTGCAGCAGATTAAAGACCTCATGTATCAGGAAAGACAGATACTGTCTGATAGCGTAATACAGATGGATTCTTCAAAAACGGGCGATTTTGAAAACTTAAACAGCAAAATTAAGGATGGTATAAAAGCTTTAACCGCTACCAGTTCAGGTAAACTTGATTCCAAGGATGAAAAGGAACTTGAAGTACTTAACGGTTTAAATGATGATTGCCTCAAAGTATATAAAACGGTTGAGGCAGGTATAAAGGCTGCAGGTAAGAATGGGTTGGCGGGCCAGATTAAAAATTCTGGAGATAATTATAAAAAGACACTTGATGAAGCTCAAAAACTAAAAGACTCCGTCTCTTCAAGAGTTGACATTATGATTGGCAGCAACATTAAGGATGTAACGGCGTTGAAAGGACTGGTTTCATCAGATAATACTGAATGCAGCTCCCTGGTCAACATATTGAGTAATTTGAAAAATGCAATATACAATACATCCTCAGATTTGGCTAAAGGCTCTGAACCGGCAGATATAGCTAAGGAATTGAATTCGCTTTCCCAACAGCTTGATAAAATTACAGGCAGTGCTTCCATTATAGCTTCTGATTCGGCCCAACTGTCACAACTGCTTTTGAAGCTTAATACTGAACAGATTAAGAAGAATATCTACGATTTATCAAATATAAACAGGCTGATTTACTGGACTCAACGGTTATATTACATGCAAGCGGAGGCTGTGGCTGTTGTTAATGATAACAAAACATCTACAGATGAGGCAGCAGCAAAAATTGATGAGTACACAACAAGCCTTTCCAAATCACTAGGTCTCCAGGATAAAAAATTGTTGGATGCAGTAAAGGCGCTAAATGATGATACTTTAAAAGGTATTGAACCGCTGTTTACTCAAATTGGAAAGCTTAAGAACAGTAATGTTGCAAGTGATTTTAAAAACAACACGGAAGTATTTACAAAGTTTGCCGACAGTTCTGACAAGCTTGAAAGCTCGTTCAAACAATACCTTGCAGACGATATAAATACTTCGGAAAACATAAAAACAGGTATTAAGGTTGCAGTATTTGTAATTGTTTTAATATGTATTATTGCAGGAATGCTTATTGCTCTTATGTTATCAAGGCATATACTGAAGCCTATCAAGAACATAACAGCACTTCTTGGAAGGGCTGAAAAGGGCGATTTGACAGTACGTTCCTCTCTGCAGCGCGGTGATGAAATTGGGGAGTTGGGCGAAAAGGTAAACAATGTTCTTGATGGCCAGAAAAGAATTGTCGGGCAGGCAATTGCAGCTACTAAAGACATTTCACAGCTTAAACAGAAGCTTTCAAAAATATCTACAAATAGCAGGGACAGTGTAGGGAAGATATACGAAGAATTAAGTATTGCCATGGAAGATATGAAATGCAGGGCGAATATTACTCCTGGAAACCTTGAAGAAGTTAACCGTTTTGCTTCTGAAGTTAAGGAAGTGTCAAAAACTACCGGGATGGTTATGGATACCGGAATGAAAGCAATAGAGGTAGCTTATACTGGAGAAAAGGCTGCTCTGGAAGCAGAAGAAGTTATCAAAAACGTTAATGAAACAGTTAAACATATTGCAGATACTATAACTCAGCTTGATGAGTCTTCAGGAAAGATTGGTGAAATTACAAATACTATTACAGGAATAGCTTCGAGGACTAACCTCCTTGCATTAAATGCAGCGATTGAGGCAGCCAGGGCCGGACAGCAGGGAAAAGGCTTTACAGTACTTGCCGACGAGATAAGGAAGCTTTCTGAAGGAAGCAACAGGGCTGCAGGTGAGATTAAGGGCCAGATAAATGACATACAGGATAAGATTCAGCTGGCGGTAGATAACATTAATATTGGTGTAAGCGGTGTTGAAGATAGTGTCACAAAGGTTAATGAAATAAAAACCAGGATTTATGAAATAATAGATTCATTAAGGCTTGTGACAGATACTGTTAAATCTTCAGCAATAACAGCCTGTGATCAGGAAAACAAGGCTGATGAACTGGTTAGGCTTATGGATAGTGTTTCAAAGGTTTCCCTGGAATCGGTTGCTTCAGGCGAAGGTATTAACAAGAACATGAACCTTCATAGTGATGTAATGAAAGAGCTTGATAATATATCTGGTGAGCTTGACACGGCATCTGAAAAGCTTAACAATATACTGACCGCCTATAAAATTGATTAAAGTAACTTAAATATGAATTTGGGATGGGTGATGGTGTGTTAAGCCATAGCCCATTTTTATTTTCAGTATCAAAGGAGAATTCAATTGATAAAGAAGAATGAAACATATGAAATTGAAATAACGGGAATGAACCATGAAGGACAGGGGGTAGGAAGAATTGAAGGTATTGCCGTTTTTGCCGATGGAGCAATAAAAGGTGAAAAGGTTTTGGTTAAGATAAATGAAGTAAAAAAGAATTATGCCACTTCAAGTATTATATCGATACTAAGCGGTTCCAATGGAAGGATTGAGCCGAGGTGCGAGCATTATGAAAAATGTGGCGGGTGCAGCCTCATGCATATGGATTATAAGGCCCAGTTGGAATTTAAAACAGAGCTGGTCAAAGAAACTCTTAAACGTATAGGCAAACTTGAAAAGGTTAAGATTAATGATACAATCGGCATGGAAAATCCTCACAATTACAGGAACAAAGTGCAATTCCCGGTAGCTTTTAAGGATGGAAAGCCTGTTATGGGTTTTTATGAACGAAGATCACACAATGTAATAGACAGCGGCTCCTGCTTAATACAGGATGAAGCCAGCAGCCTTATTCGTCAAATAGTATTGGAGTTTCTGACTTCTTATAAAATGACCATATATAATGAGAAAACAGGCTCCGGTCTGTTAAGACATGTAATGGTACGAAAAGGGTTTAAGACCGGCGAAGTGATGGTTGTTCTTGTTATTAATGGCGATAATATTCCACATTCGGATAAGCTGGTAGATAGTCTGAAAAGCAGGGTTGAAGGGCTGACGAGTGTTTATCTGAACATTAACAAAAGAAATACTAACATAATTCTTGGAGAGAAAAATAAAAAGCTATTTGGACGGGATACAATAACCGACTATATAGGAAGGTTTAAGTTTGATATATCACCCTTGTCCTTCTTTCAGGTTAATCCGTTTCAGACAGAGGTTTTATACGGAAAGGCCCTTGAATACGCTAATCTAAAGGGTAATGAAACAGTTTTTGATCTTTATTGCGGTATAGGAACTATATCACTCTTCCTTTCCGAAAAGGCAGGGAAGGTTTACGGTATAGAGGTTGTAGAGGATGCCATAAAGGACGCAAGGAAGAATGCGGCTGTTAACGGAGTTAATAACGCTGAGTTTATAGTAGGGGAAGCGGAAAAGATTATACCCCATATGTATGAGAAGGGAATAAAAGCGGATGTGGTAATTGTTGATCCACCTCGCAAAGGCTGCGATGCGGTGGTGCTTGAGACTATGGTTAAAATGCAGCCTGAGCGGATTGTGTATGTTTCATGCAACCCATCAACCCTTGCAAGAGATTTGAATTATTTGACGGAGAATGGTTACAGGGCGGAGGAAGTGCAGCCGGTGGACATGTTCCCGCATACAGCGCACGTGGAATGTGTGGCATTAATAACAAGAGTAGCGAAATAGAAGAACTGAAAAAGCTTTTAAATAAGGGTTTCTCGAAATTAGGTCCGAGTGCTTATTACGTTGGTCTTATGCAACCGACATTAATTGGAAACATTATTAATGATAAGGCTGATCCGTTTCTTACAGATGCTTTCAAAGCAATAAGAGATAAGTTTTATGCTGGCGACTACGGACTATCATGGTGAATTTTGATTCAAACTGTTATCTGACCAAGAATTTGAGATTAATATTGTAGGTGAACTGTGAATGGTAAAATTCAAAAAGATTTATATCGAAATTACTAATGCATGTAATCTGGAATGTGATTTTTGTCCGCCATCAAGACGGAAATTAGAATTTATGGATGTGGGCACGTTTGGTAATATACTAGACCAAATAAATGGTTATACCAATTATATCTATTTTCATGTTAAAGGAGAACCGTTTCTTCATCCTAAATTGGATAAATT
This sequence comes from Bacillota bacterium, assembly GCA_023397675.1. GTDB lineage: Bacteria > Bacillota > Clostridia > Acetivibrionales > JANLFN01 > JAEZTC01. The sequence continues at coordinate 38,786 of JAEWTV010000139.1, forward strand.
TCTGGATATAAGCTATGGGAAGGGATTTAAAGTTAATATTACCACGAATGGAACATTAATTGATAAGGTAAAGGATATGCTTGTTACAAAACCTGCATTGCGTCAGCTAAATTTTTCTTTGCATAGCATTGACGCAAATACGGATTTCCAAAATAAAGATGAATATATCGGTAATATTCTGTCTTTTGCAAAAGAAGCTGTGAATAAGTCGGATATACTCATATCCTTGCGGTTTTGGAATCTAATTGAGAATAATGTGATTAATTTAGATAGAAAAAGAAATAAAGAGCAGTTAGAATTTATTGAAAGAGAGTTTAACTTACCATACAAAATACAGGAAAAAATGAAATCGGGCAGAGGAATTAAAATTGCTGATAAAATATATGTAAATCAAGATTATCAATTTCAATGGCCGGACATAAAGCTGGAAGAAGACAATGGTATTGGTTTTTGTTATGCACTCCGCAGCCATGCAGCTATATTGGTAGATGGAACTGTAGTACCTTGCTGTTTGGATGGTGAAGGAGTAATAAGCCTGGGAAATATAAATACAACACGCTTTTCTAAAATAATAGAAAGCGAAAGAGCAGGAAATATTGTTTGTGGTTTTACTAGAAGAGAAGCAGTTGAGGAACTTTGCAGAAAGTGTGGATATAGGAAAAGGTTTGCGAAATGATTTGAGTAATATTGGACTTATTTGCAACCATTTTTTGATTGCTCAAACTCAAAACAATATCCTTACCATTTACAATAACAGAATTAAACCTTTACTTTTTAAATAATCAATCACAGCCACTTGTGCCAAAACACTTCCAAAACTATCCTTGAATTCGGACATATCATTTGACTCTTCATTCCCTCCTTCACCGAAAACTATAATGGACTGAAAACTATTTAATAATCTCTTGGGATTATATTCATCCGGCGTTTTTAAGAACCTCTCTCGCGGAGCTATTCCCACAGCGTCAAAAGTATTTAGGAGCGTTTTAACTTCTACTGTCATTGCTTTTTTTCAGCTCGCATATCAAATCACTTCGCTTTCCTTTCGTTTATAATGACGCAGTTTTTTTAAAGTGGTCACAAAAATTTACAACTTTTTGCAATACGCTTGGTGGACAAGGTATAAGTTTGTCCAATTACATCACAAAGACGAGAATGTCTCAGTATTTCGTACAAAACCTTACTTACATGAAAAATGTATGATTATGTCAAAACTAGGTGAGGTTTTGTTGAACATTGGTAAATAATGTGATAGACTATTGATAAATTAAGTTACTTAATAAGATTTTTATACCAAATATTTGTTTTTGCTAAGTGAAAATGGATTTAGAATTACAAACCAGTGCTGTATGACAATTTCAGAAGTCTACGTTGTAAGATGCCGAGGGATTCCGGAATTTGCATCGGTGCGTACTTTGAAAAATATAATTACAGACCTAAAATGATTCACTAAGAGGCAAAAATATACTGACTCACCAGCCACTTTAGAGGGATTTGCGGAAACAATTATAGCCAAAGTTTTTAACCGCTGAGTATTGAATGTGACAAGTCATATAGCTGTTCCACTCGTTAATCGTACATAAATCAGTTCTTATCCTACATTTGAATCATTTTGTTAAAATTTGTTGTCCACTATTACATATTTATGTTTTAAGCTTATTACAGTTAAGACCATATTTGTCTTTAAGGAATCATTTTCAAGATTAATTTACCCTGGATGGCAATCAATCGGATTGAATAGAGGTAACATGAGAATTTCTATTTTAAATTCTGTGAGAGCTAAAATTATTATTGCAGTTGTGATTATGGTAAGCATCCCTTTTGGCATGTTGCAATTTGCCAATGTGCTTTTCATTTACGATAAGCTGCATGCAAAAACAGAATATACAACAGAGGCATTGGCGCATTCTATCGCAACCAATGTTTCGGAATTCATGCAGGGTGTTTATGACTCGTCAGGTTTATTGGCCAGGAATGAGAAAATCGTCAACGGTGAACCTGAAGGGCAGAGCATTCTTGCGGATACAATCAAAAGGATGCCGTATTACAGGCTTTTTTATGTTCAGGATATAAATGGTGCGCAGACACTACGCTCAAGCGGCCAACTTACTAACCGGTCGGACAGGTGGTGGTTTAAGAAAATTACTACCGATCATGAGCCTTTTGTAAGCCAGGCCTACGTTTCAGTTAATAACAATGAACTGATTACATCAATTTTCCTTCCTATGTACAAGGAAGGAAAGGTATCGGGTGTTTTCGGAGCTGATTTCACGTTGGAAACTATTCAGAATGCAGCTGGTCTGTACTGGAACAAGGATATTACATATGTCATCATGGACAGCAAAGGCAGTGTTCTTACCAGTACCGACTACAAGCAGGGAGAGTATATCAATTATATTGATTATACTAAAAGGACGGTGGTTTTGGATAAAAACAACAAATATAAGCTCGATGAAAACGGACAAATCGTTACAAAAGTAGAAAAAATAGAAGTGTCGGATACAATGAAAAGAATAGTATCCGGAGCATTGGATAATAAAACCGAATCCTATAAATTCAAAGACGGCAAGGGCAATATAGTCGTATGTGCGTATCAGCCCATCAAGCTGCCAGGAAAGTCGGAATCCTGGTCAGTTATAGTGTTTCAGAAGGAAACGGACAATTTTTCAATTGTCCTGATGGTAAGCATCATTATTTTCCTTATTCTATGTAGTATTTTCATAACATACAAGCTTATCGATTTCAATATCCTCAACCCGGTACTGGAAATACAGAGAGGAATGGCCAAAATAGTAGAGGGCAAGCTTGACGTAAGGGTGGATAGTTCTAAGCAGAATGAGATAGGGAAATTGGCCGGAGATATCAACAAAATGGTTGATTCACTCAAAAGGCACCAACAGAAAATTGATGAAGATGAAAAGATGGTTGCACTAGGAAACCTTGTTGCCGGAGTCGCTCATGAGATAAATACGCCTTTGGGTATAGGTGTTACCACTGCTACATACATGAAAAAAATTAATGATGAATCAAGAATGGCAATTAATGAAGGCAGATTCTCCAAAAAAGACCTTATAGACTATATGGAATCAATGGACGAAAGTCTTGATCTGCTGAAAACTAACCTGGAACGCGGTGCATATATCATTCAAAGCTTCAAACGGATTGCAGTCGACCAGACATACGAAACAGAGGAGGAGTTCAATGTTCCGGAGTACATCGACAGCGTTGTTACCAGCCTTACCCATGAGTATAAAAAGAGTAAGCATACTTTTAATATATCATGTGACCAGAATCTAACCATAAGGAGTTATCCGGGCATATTTGCACAGATACTGACCAACCTGATAATGAACTCCGTTATACATGCCTTTGATGGAATGGAAAACGGGCAAATAGACATTTCGGCACTTTTGAAAGATGGCAGGCTTATACTCCGTTATTCAGATAACGGATGCGGAATAAGCAGAGAGAATCTGCAGAAAGTTTTCACTCCGTTTTTTACCACACGTAAAGGATTGGGTGGTAGCGGACTTGGACTGAATATTATACATAATCTTATTACCAAAAAATTAAACGGTACGATTTCAGTAGAGAGTGAAGTAGGTAAGGGGACCACTTTTATAATTGTAGTTCCAGTTTAGGGGGGAAGGCCTATGGGTGACAATCATAACATTCAACTTGATGTAGAGGGTTTGAATCTGGATTTTCTTGACGCGGAGGTTGAAAAACTCGGGCGTCACAGTAATAAGTACGTTAACTATTACAAAGTAGTTATTGCTGATGACGAGGAAGAAATACACAGGATGACCAAGCTTGTATTAAAAGGATTTGAACTGGAAGGTACAAAACTTCAATTTTATGATACCTATTCTGGCAAGGAGACTATGGAGTTTTTAAAACAGAACAACGATATAGCCATCATTTTGCTGGATGTAGTCATGGAGGATGATGATGCCGGACTGCAGGTTGTCAAATACCTACGCGAAACCTTGAACAATAACGTAACGCGGATTATTTTACGCACTGGGCAGCCAGGGAAAGCACCTGAAGAAAGGGTCATCGTGGAATATGAAATCGATGATTACAAGTCAAAAACCGAGCTTACGGTGCAAAAACTTTTCAGTACGATATATGTATGCCTACGTGCCCATAAAAACATAAAAACTCTGAATCGGCACAAGGAGGGCCTACATAAGGTCATAAACGCATCCCAGGATTTATTCAAGTATCATTCCTTCAATGAATTTATGAATGGTATGCTGATGCAGGTTATTGCATTATACGACGTTGATATGGATTCTATGTACATACGAAATGAGCGGAAAAATATAATTGACGGTATGGCATTTATACAAATGATGGATTCTGCCAAAATACTGGCGGCAACAGGAAAATATGAAACCATGATCGGAAAAACTCTGACCTCTGAGAATTGCCCTGAGGATTTAATAAAACTGATAAAGCAAATTGAAAGCAACAAGGAAGAAGAGTTAGTGATAAGACAGGGAGAGTACTTGGGAATCTATAAGCAAAGCGCGGATAAGTTCATTAAGAATTATATTATTCTTGAAACCCGAGTTGACACCGATAATTTGGACCTGATAAAGCTTTTTTTGACGAATTTCTCATTGGCAATAGACAATTTTATGCTTAATATGAATGTAAATGAGACACAGAATGAAATCATCTTCAGAATAAGCGAAATTGTTGAAAATCGCTGTGATTCCACAGCTAACCATCTGCGAAGGGTATCGAACATAACCAAGATACTAGCCAGGAACCTGGGGTTTGATGACGAAAAAGCCTCTTCCACAGCCCTCGCAAGTGTAATGCATGATGTGGGGAAAATAGGAATTTCAGATGATATCCTGCTGAAGCCGGGGAAACTTACAGCAGAAGAGTATGAGAACATAAAAAGGCATACAATAATAGGCTATAATATTTTTAAAGATGCGAAACTGGAACTGCTGAATCTGGCTGCAAATATTGCCCTCTATCACCATGAAAGGTATGACGGGAAGGGCTATCCTTTAGGGAAAAAAGGCGGTGAGATCCCGAAGGAGTGTGAAATTGTCGCAGCTGCAGACGTTTTTGATGCCCTTATTTCAAAACGTTGCTATAAGGATGAATGGACTGAGGAGGCCGTTGTAGAGTACTTTAAAGAGAATCGGGGAACTCAGTTTTCTCCTGATGTTGTGGACGCTCTGCTTGACAATATTGATAGCATCCTGGATGTTGTAAAATCCTATCGGGATTGACCCTGCTAATGTTTCGTTACATTTAGTCGGTCTTAAAAGGGTAAAATTCGATTTTCGAATAGTACTGGAGGCAGATGTGGGGAAGATAGCAAGATTTTTAGCTCTTTCGTTGATTATGCTGGTTATTTCGGCGAGTGTGGGTTGCAATGAAAAAAAAGAGACCGTTACACTGAGATATGCTGCGTGGAATCTTGGAAGCATTGAAAAGAACGGGCTTGAACGTCGGATGGTAAAAGCTTTCATGGAGGCATATCCATATATCAATGTCAAAATAGATGAAGCTTTTACGGATAACTATGATCAGTCGATGAAAAATGCGGCTACTGCGGGGAACATGCCGGACGTTTTTATGTATGCCAATAATCCGCAGGCAAACAGCAACGGATGGTGTGCCGATATAACGGATATGGCGGAAAAAGACAAGGAATGGGAGAATATACCCTTACCATTGCGTGAAGCAGCTAAAATTAAGGGGAGAATTAATGCAATCCCAAGTTGCATGTACCTATTCGGATATTTTTTTAATGAAACACTGTTTAAGGAAAATGGAAAGAATCCACCAAAAGCAGGCCAGACAATTGAGGAATTTGAAAACAACATCAAGGAAATGACAGTTATTGACCATGGCAGAATTGGCCTTGCTGATGAAAGTAGCATTATAGAGTGGTATCCGGCAGCAGTCAACCCCTTACTGGGGTGGTACTCCTGGGATGGTGGCAGGTTCAACCTTAATTCGAAGGAATTTAAGGAGGGTATCAAATTTGCCAGGAGTATTTATCAAAGCAAGCAGACTTTTGCGTCTCTTTCAGAGGATGAAAAGAAAAGCCTCAAAGGTACAAATGACTGGGAAGCATGGAATTCTGGGACGGTTGCAATGAAATTCGATGGAACCTGGGCTGCCGATGATTATTCCAGGCTGCCTTTCAAGGTTGGTTTTATGGGAATTCCAGGCGGGCGGGTCTGTATAGTTCCAGACTTTCAGTTTATTTCGAAGGGATGTGCTCATCCTGTTGAAGCCTATAAATTTATCAAATATATGTCTGCTTATTCCTATGAGGGTTTCTCAAAACGTATGGAAATCGCCAAAGCGAATAATCTGGTTGTTACTTCTATTCCCATGATCAAGGACAAAAAGCTGGTTGATGCCTATTTTAACAATATTAAGATTGATGGAATCCGTGGAGTGTATGACATGCTTGGCAAAAACAGTTACGTTGAAGGTGCAAAGGTTTTGCCGGGTTACAGTCAGGCACGGTGGGAGTATGCCACAAATATAAAGGTTGGGGACTTGGTAAATGCCCCTATAGGTACTGTCGTAACAGACACTTTCAGGGGAAGCGGAAACATCGATGAAATCTCAGCAAACCTGAATTCGGTAGCCAACGAATGTGTCCAGATATACCCTCGGCCAACGGATAATTAATGGGCAAAAAGTAGGCAACAGCCTGACAATATTGTGCCTGAATCCAGCTGGATCATCTGGCCTGTAGCAGGAGTACTGTTTGCCGCGCTTTGTGGGATTGTGTCGATTGTAAATAAAAAATGATCTAATTAATCTAGATGGTAGCTGCTTAACCTGTTCCTGAGAACTCAGATACAATAGTAACTCGAGCCACGTTGAAGTACATGGTAGTGATATATAAGACTTGAACACATTGATACAACTGAATTTCAGGCATTTTTAGCTAAGTTCACGTACGCGAAAAAATGGCTAACCCACCTTTTCAAATAGAAGGCAGGTAATAAAGGACATTGCTGTTTAATTTCTAGAAAAAGTATCCGATACATATGTAATAATATACATTTGTGGAGGGTATTACATGACGATTGGTTCAATTAGAACGAATGGTAATAACGGATTATATACTGCAAGTGACCAAAAAGTAGTAAGTAAAAAAAATTGTGATACCATAAAACTAACAGCCAATAACACAGAATACAATAAGCAGTTAGAAACTAAAATCTTTGCGAAGTATGATGATAAGAAGATTTATAAACATGGAGATGTTGATATAGCAAAAGAAAGGTTATTTAACCGGACTAAGGTAACAGAGGCATTGAACAATCTGCTCAAAGAAAATGGAGTTGAAGTCCCGCGTGACGCCTCTATGACCTTTTCAATCGATCCCTATGATTATGAGCTTAAGGTGTCTGGTTTAGATGACGAAGTTCTAGCTTCTAAAGTTGAGAAGGTATTGAATAGTGGAGAAAACTCCAAAAACCTGTACACTCATATTTATACTTCTGGCAATGGCAGCGATTATGTTAAATCTGAACAGCTTCCGGCTGACCAATGTAAAAAACTAAGCCTATATCTTGAGGTAAAGAATAATACTGGTTACGATCTTCGTGATTGTGTTAGCAAAGATGGTACTTTTTATGCACCTGACGGAACTGATGTAATCGAGGCCTATAAGAACAGTAAGAAGATACCAGAAGCTTTCAGGGCTGATGTAATCTCAACTTATGTACCACGCATTAAGGAATTAGCTAACAAAGGCTTTGACAGTATCGGTGATTTAGTATTGCAGATTGAGTACAAGGACGGAAACCTGTATGATATAGGGCAGAAAAATGGATACGGACCTGGGCAGACAGAATGGATTGATAACCTTGTTTCTCAATATGGGGATGGTTTGTTCAGAAAGCCAGTGAATAAGATAACCCTGGATTCAAAGAATCCTGCCATCAGCGACCTGCTGAAGCAAAACGGGATTGAGCTTCCGAACGATACTACTTTAAACTTCTCATATTTTATGGACTCTAAGTTTCTTTCAATATCAGGAACAGATGATATAAGTCTACTTTCTAAACTACAATATATGTTTTTTCAACCGACATCTATTGGTTTGCTGCAATATCTTAGTAGTAAACAGCAGAATGTTTCGTTTGATGTTTCACTTTAGTTGTAAGGGAAATACCAGTCAATATGAGTCACAGAATACGGTTCTCGACTGACTCTTTTATTTTTTGTAGCATATAAGAACATCTGAGTCAGAGCTGACCCATTCCCTATGACTCTAACAGATAAGTCGAAAAAACAAGAACACAAGTTTAGAGTTGAAACGAGGACACACATGAATACTGATTTTGTAAACTTAACAACAGAAAACCTTGTCAATGAGCATTTATGCTGTATTATCCGCAGTAAAAAGATCCATCAAGGTATTGAAGCAAAGCGACAATGGCTTTCAGACCGGCTGAAGGAAGGTCATGTCTTTAGAAAGTTAAATGTAAGTGCTCCTGTTTTTATTGAATATGCTCTCTTGAAACGGCTTGGGTTCCCATAACTGGCGACAACTACTATTATGTGTATTGCTTATGGGTTTCTGGTGAGCACAAAGGAAAAGGGTATGCGAAATCGCTGATGGAGTATTGTTTGGCTGATGCCAAAGAGAAGGGTAAATCCGGCATTTGTATGCTTGGAGCAAGGAAACAAAAATCTTGGCTTTCTGATCAATCATTTGCGAAGAAGTTTGGCTTTGAAGTTGTTGATACTGCCGATAATGGATATGAATTGCTTGCACTTTCTTTTGATGGAACAATGCCAAAGTTCGCACAAAATGTTAAAAACCAAGAAATTGAAAGCAAAGAGCTGACAATTTATTATGATATGCAATGCCCTTATGTCTATCAAAACATTGAGATGATAAAACAGTATTGTGAAATGAACGACGTTTCTGTATCTTTAATTCAAGTGGATATGCTACAAAAAGCAAAGGAATTGCCTTGTGTTTTCAATAACTGGGGTGTGTTTTATAAAGGAAATTTTGAGACAGTGAATTTGTTAGATGTCGCCTACTTAAAGAGAATACTCAAAAAATGAAAATGCAATTTTGGTTTTTCCCCGTTGATTATTAGGACTGTATTTTAAACAACTGCTTGATACGGCAGGTGAGATAATAGTATTATTGTCGTTTTTTTGCAATACAATGAAAAAAGTACATGCTATAATTTGTAGCATTCAGCCTAATATTAAATGCAGACGAGGAGATAATACTATGAAAATGCTTAGCAAGAATGATTTTCAGTTAATAAGATCATGGGTTTACCGTATTGCCAGGCCAATTGAAATGGCTTTGTGGAATTATCACTTTGAAAACGGTAGTAAAGATGCTATTCTCACTGCTCTTTCGGCTTATCAGAATGTGGATGGGGGCTTTGGCCACGCGCTTGAGGCAGATAATTGGAATCCGAATTCATCACCGGCTACTACTGGTTGTGCAATAGGTATTTTAGAAGAAATAAATTTTGACGATAAACAGCATCCGATTTTACAAGGAATTTTAAAGTATATAGAAAACACTGCAGATTTGAAGGAACGGGGTTGGACTTGGAGCATTCCGTCAAATAACGATTACGCTCATGCTTCATGGTATACGTATGATCCCGGCAATACAGAAGCATATATAGAGCTTGTTACTGCAGGACTTGCCTTTTTTGCTGTGCGGCATTCAGATAAAAATTCTCAAATATATAAAAAAGCTGCAACGTTTCTTGAGAGCAGTATCCGTAGCCTTAGTAATACTAATGATTTTTTCACTATTTCAGTTTTTTGTAACTTGTTAAAAAAAATGGAAGAGTATAAACTGGATTCATGTTTCGATATCATGGACATAAAAGAAAATTTGCCGAAATTAGTGAATACATATATGGAGAAAGACCCGTTGAAATGGTCCGCATGGTGTGGAGTACCTTCTTACTTTATCAAATCGCCTGACAGTAAATATTATAAGGGTAACGAAGATATAATGTCGAAAGAGCTTGACTGGCAGCTTGAAAAGATAATAGGAAGAATTCCGGAGCTTAATGTATGGAATATAAATGCAAACGGATGGTATTGGTTTGACAATAACCAGGGTGGCGAATACCCGAAGGAGAGTGTTGTAAGCGCAAACTGTTGGGAGATTATCAATATCATAAAATATATGAATCTTTTTAAGAATTTCGGCAGGATGGATTTTAGATTGTAACTTTATCTGAAGGAAGAGCTTTAGGACGGGAGGGTAAATAGACTACTATAAGTTGAATATTCAGTAAAATCAAATTGCTGCTATGAATCATGACATGTTTAATAATTTGAATTGAAAACAAGCTTAAAAGGCTTGTTTTTTTGTAATGATATTTTGGTGGGTAATGTATCTATTATATAGGTGGAATCATTGGCAAAATGCAGTATAATAAGAATAGTTATCCCGAATACTGGAGGTTTTCATGAGTTATTTGTCAGAGAATATGGAGCGTGACTGCTAAAATTTTTATCTAGAAAATTATCGAGATGGTGCATAACTTCATCAAAGATGTTTACATATTTGAAAAAAACAATAAAGATATGGAGCTTACCCGCTATAAAGATATTCTCAAAGATAACGGCCTTGAATGGGGTAAGGAATCTATGAAGAATGTTGATGTTTTAAATTTGAATGCACAATGTTAAACAGTATTGAGTAAAGAGGGTTCGACTTTGGATAAACAAAATGAAATAACTTTCGTATGATGAGTTGTGTGATTTGAATAAGAACTTCCTATACACTCCAGGGACTTCTTAAAAACTTACAAGGTTTTTACACAATATGCTAAACAGTTATATATATTGCAAAATTATTAGGAGGTCGTATTCATGTTCAAGTTTAAAAATCGTTATGGCGAGCTGCGTTCTGGATGGTCGGTAGCCGCATTGCTTTTGCTTACCATTCTTGCTCTGGGTGTGGGGAGTTCAATGGCGCCTGAAGATAGAGGAGAGGCAAATATCGCTTTAAAAGTTGCAGTAACTCTTGTTTATAGCCTAATTAGCATTGGTGGATCGATAGTTCTTTTTAAAATGATTTACAAGCGTAGATTGTGCCAAATGGGATTCGTTTCTAAAGGGTGGCTAACTGGGTTACTCCATGGATTTGTATTGGGAGCTGTATCAATAGGATTGATGTTTGCTATATTGATTTTAAGCGGACAGGCCAAAGTGGCTGGCGTGGATGAGTCTAAACTCTTATCATTCACAATGATTATTGAGTTCATCAGTGTTGGTATGATGGCATTTTCCGAGGAAGTTCTAATGCGAGGGTACCTAATGACCGCCCTCAAACCAACCAGAAACAAATGGATAATATTTTTGGCACCTGCGATTCTTTTTTCGCTTTTCCATCTTATGAATTCTGGCACTACACTTCTGTCGCTGTTAAATATATTCCTGGCCGGTATGCTCTTTGCCTATATGTTTATTAAGTCGGGGAAATTGTGGTTCCCATCTGGTTTTCACATAGCATGGAATTTTTTCCAAGGTGACATATTTGGTATGAATGTATCCGGAAATTCGCAAACAGCCATTTTTGAAACAAAACTCGGTACAAACGAATTGCTGACTGGCGGAGATTATGGCCCTGAAGGAGGCCTTCTGGTGACTTTTGTATTATTGTTAGGATTCTTGTATGTGCGGTTTATTTTAAAAAGGCCGAACTATCCGACCTGGACCATGGAGAGTGATTTGCCCTTTACGAGGGGAGAGCTTTAGCCAGGCGAAAGCCGTTGATATGTTCCCACGGACATAATGGCACCAGACATCAATTCTGTCCTCTCGATAGGCAGTCTGTACAATCAAACAAATTACATATGGCCATATCATTGTCTCCATGCACTTTGAGTACGTGTGGAGAATGTCAAGGAAAGATAAATAAAAGAAAGAATAGTGTGAGCTGAAATATAATAGGAGAATGAAATTTTTACACTTAGGACACTGTCCTAAGTGTGAAAATTATGAAAATACAATTAAAAAAAAGAATACTTGACCCTACCCCTTAGGGGAGGTTGTATATTATATGTATAAATAGGAAATAGGGGGATACATATGAACCAAAACGAGTCCCATTACTGTAAAGAAAAAAAACCAGATACACTTTACAAGATTGGTATGTTTGCGAGTATGAATCATGTAACAATAAAAGCACTTCGTTATTATGATGATGAAAATATTATAAAACCCAAAGTTATTGATACAGAGACAAACTATAGATATTACACACTCTCTCAGATGGGAGAGCTGCATCAGATTCTTGCTTTAAAAGAAATGGGCTTTAAGATTGATGAAATAAAGGCAGTCATCAGCGGGCTTAATGAAAAAGATTTGTTAAAGCAGAAAAAAAATCAGATCATGATACAAATCGCAGATTTGACCAAACTCCTTGCAAAAGTTGAGCAGGCATTAGATGCACCAAAGAAGAACTTCACTTCACATGTGCTAATCAAAAGTTTGCCGGAAGTAATTGTTGCAAGTATGACCAGAAGGATTGATTCCTATGATGATCTTTTTGTAGTTATGCCAGAGATGGGGCAAGAGATGGAACGATTAGGATGCGAATGTGCAATGCCAGAATATTGTTTCATAAATTATCCAGAACCAGGGTTTAAAGAAGAGCATGTTTTAATAGAAGCATGTGAGGCGGTAACCGAGTTAAAGGATGATACAGATAAAATCAAGTTTAAAGTTATTCCTGTGGTTCCGTATGCGGCTTGTATTTTTCACAAAGGAAGCTATAATACACTTTCATCGTCATACGCATCTGTGCTTCAGTATATTGAAGAAAATGGATTACAGATTAATGCTAATGGCTCGATTCGTGAAAGTTATATTGATGGTGTCTGGAATAAAGACAGCGAAGACGAATGGCTGACAGAAATCCAAATTCCAGTATGTAAGGTCGGTGAAGAGAATGAATGATATGATACAAATAAAAGGCTTACATCAAAATAATTTAAAAAATATATCACTTTCAATACCAAAGAATAAAATAGTTGTATTTACGGGTGTATCCGGCTCTGGCAAATCGAGTATTGTATTTGATACGATAGCAGCTGAAAGCCAGAGACAGATGAATGAAACTTATACTGCATGGGTCAGAGGAAGAATGCCGAAATATGAAAAACCAAAAGTTGATTATATTGATAATCTTTCAGCATCGGTTATCGTTGATCAGTCCAGACTAGGCGGCAACGCACGTTCAACAGTTGGTACTATAAGCGATTTATATTCAGCACTAAGAGTTTTATATTCACGCATTGGAACACCGTATATTGGGACTGCATCTTATTTTTCATTTAATGATCCGAATGGAATGTGTCCAAAATGTTCTGGTTTAGGTAATATTACAGATATTGATACAGATGGATTGGTTGATCCGGATAAGACCTGGAATGAGGGAATGGTCAAGCTTCCCGCCTATGGTGTCGGTAATTGGTATTGGAAAATATATGTTGAATCAAAGTTATTTGATTTAGACAAGAAATTTAGAGATTATTCGGAAGAAGAAAAGAATATTCTTTATTATGGTGCGAAAACTCCTGATGGAGAACAAATAAACAAGAAAATTGAGGGAATTGTTAATCAGCTAAGAAGGACCGTATTAATGCGCGATACTTCTACGATTAAGGAAGCGTCTGTCAAAAGACTATTAAGCCTTATTATACAAAAAGAATGCCCTTGTTGCCATGGCAAGAGACTGAACGATCAAACACTTTCCTGTATGATTAATGGAAAAAACATCTATGAGATGTGTGAATTAGAGTTTACAAGTTTAAGAGAGGAATTATTAAAAATCGAAGACAAGAGAGCAGTAACAATCGTCCACGATATGGTGGAATCTTTAGACAGAATGATAGATATAGGTCTCCCTTATCTTAGTATGAACCGTGAATCATCTACTTTATCGGGTGGTGAAGCACAGCGCCTGAAGCTTGTCAGATACATGGGCAGTGCTTTGAGTGGGATGACATACATATTTGACGAACCAAGTACAGGTATGCATCCAAGGGACGTTCATCGTATGTGTAAATTACTTCGAAGTCTTAGAGATAAAGGGAATACAGTTCTTGTCGTTGAACACGATAAAGATATCATTAGTATTGCAGACCATATTGTTGATGTTGGACCGCTTGCAGGGAAAAATGGTGGTGAAATATTATTTGAAGGAAGTTATGAAAATCTTCTTTTATCAGGGACAATGACTGGTAATGCAATGAAAGAAATCATCCCAGTAAAAGCTAACCCGAGAATTCCAGTAAAGTATCTGCCTGTTAAAGATGCAAATTGTCACAACCTGAAAAATGTAGCGGTAGATATTCCGCTTAATATTCTTACTGTAGTAACAGGAGTGGCTGGTTCCGGAAAAAGTACGTTGATTAGAGATGTATTTGCAAAAGAATATGCTGAGGATGTTGTACTTGTTGATCAGTCTCCGATAACAGCGACAGGTCGTTCAACACCAGCAACATATCTGGGATTTTTCGATGATATAAGAAAGGTAATCTCAAAGGAAACTGGTCTGGATGCATCGATGTTTTCCTTCAATAGCAAGGGCGGCTGCCCTGTCTGTAATGGAAAAGGCATCATTGTTACTGAGCTTGTATTTATGGATCCTGTTACTACAGTTTGCGAAGAGTGTGAAGGAAATCGTTATAACAAAGAAGCACTTTCCATTCAATATCATGAAAAAAATATAAAGGAAATACTTGATATGTCAGCTGAAGAAGCTTTTGTTTTCTTTAAAAATCAGAAAAAAATAGCAAATCAGTTAAGAGCGATGGTGGAAGTTGGCCTTGGATATCTTTCCCTGGGACAACCAACATCTACATTATCCGGAGGAGAACGGCAACGTTTGAAGCTCGCAAAACACTTGGATGATAAAGGAAATATTTTTATCTTGGACGAGCCCACAACTGGGCTCCATGCCTCTGATATTAAGAGTATTATGATGTTGTTTGAAGGATTTGTCGATAGGGGTAATACAGTTATTATTATTGAACACAATCAGGATGTAATGAAAAATGCTGATTACATTATCGACATTGGACCGGATGGCGGTAGTAATGGTGGAGAGATTGTATTTCAGGGAACCGTAAAGGATATGGTGGAAAACAGTTCAACAATAACTGCAAAATATATCAAAAAATCAATGTAAAATTACCAGACCACGTAGAACCTTTGGGGACAGTTCTCAAAAACTTAAACCTAAAATGAAGAATACTTAAAGATACTCAATTAGTGCTAATGTGAGCTATGTAAGTTTGGCGATGGTAACCAATTAAATTTATAAACTTCAGGTACATATTAACGGTTAGTTATTTTTTTCAGTATAAACCCAGACTGCTCAAAAGAATATCGATTTTGTACATTGTCAGTTGGAAGAGTCGTGCCGGTCAGGTACGGCTTTTCTTTCATCTTTATATACTCTTTTGCTGTACACCCAAAATTCTGTTGAAACATGTGATTTAAGTACCTGCTACTGGAAAAACCAGTTTCAATGCATATGTCCAGAATGTTCAAAGAGGATTTTTTAATTAATTGTAGTGCATATTCAAAACGAATCTGATTAAGATATTGCTGAAAGGAAATTCCAAGCATCTTCTTAATAAAATGAGAAGCATGACATGCTGTAATGTTTTCTAAATCAGCAACATCCTGTAGAGAAATACATTCTGTATAATGCTCAGATATATAGTTTGTAATCCGATCCAGACGAAGAGAATTGTTTTTTGCAGCAACAGAGGCCTTTTCACTTGTTATTGTATATCGCGTATTGGTTAAAATCTGATATAACGCATCAAATAGTATACTGGAACATTTCAATTCATTGAGTTCTGTGGCGGTAAAATAGTAACTGGCACAGGAAATAAGAGTGTTATACAGACTGTCATGTAATACTCCGCTGCTAATAACATTACTTTCAAAACGTAGAAAGCCAAGCTGGTAGTTGATTTTTCGGTAGAAGTCTGTATGAATCTGAAATGCCAGAATTCGGTTTGTACTGTTTTTGTTCAGAAAAGAATGAACTTGATAGCGGTTAATAATATAAATGTCACCAGCATGTAATTCGTGCTGTTCATGCTCGGTAAAAAAAGTCAGGTTTCCTTCCAATAGTATACCTATTTCCATATCATCATGTCCGTGTGGTGCACGGGCGGTCATTTCTACAAGAAAGATTTCCAGGTAATTCATTGTGGTATGTAGCACAATTTCAAATTCCTTTTTGCTGCTCATAGTAAAATTCCTTTCTAGTAGGTGAAATAATGGCGATTAAAAAACTGTGTCTGGCAATAGTCCTATCTTAGCATAATTTCGCAATAATAAACATGGAAAAACGCAAGATTGTAATTTTTTAGCCTATGCTGTCTGATATAACTAAAGCATAGAAACTTGTAAGTAAGAGTCGTAGTATTGAAGAATAATAATATAATTATTTTGTGAAAGAGAGGATAAATAAGATGCCCAAAATGTCACAATTCAAATTTTCAGTAGGACCATGGAATGTACACACGGGGGCTGATTCTTACGGGCCGGAAACTAGAACAGATATACCGGTAGAAGAAAAGTATAAAAAATTTGCAGAAATGGGATTCTCTGCAGTCCAGTTTCACGATGATGATGCAGTTCCGAACATTAATAATTACACAGAAGAGGAAATTAAAGAAAAGGCACGTAAACTGAAAAAAACCTTGGGTAAATATAACTTGAAAGCAGAATTTGTCGCACCGCGTCTATGGATGGATTCACATACAAAGGATGGCGGATTTATGAGTACATCGGAAGAAGACAGAGAGTATGCTATGTGGAGAGCATACCGTTCTATCGATATTGCCAATGAATTGGGATGTGATATGATTGTACTTTGGCTTGCAAGAGAAGGTACTCTTTGTGCAGAATCCAAATCTCCGGTGTGGGCTACTAAAATGCTGATTGAAGCAATTAATAAGATGTTGGAATATGATCCAAAGATTCGTGTCTGCATTGAACCGAAACCAAATGAACCAATTGACAGAAGCATATGTGGAACAATGGGTCATGTCATGGCAATTTCTGCAGCAACAATTGATCCTTCACGTGTTGGTGGAAACCTGGAAAGTGCTCATGCAATTCTGGCAGGTTTGGATCCAGCTCATGAAATTGGATTTGCCATGGCAATGGGCAAACTAATGACAGTTCATCTGAATGATCAGAATGGAATTCGCTATGATCAAGATAAATCTTTCGGTGTAGAGAATCTGCGTGCAGCATTCAATCAGGTAAAAGTACTAAAGGAAAATGGATATGGAGAGAATGGAGAGTATGTGGGTCTTGATGTAAAGGCAATGCGTACTACAAAAGATAAAGATAGTTATAAACACCTGGAAAATAGCTTAAATATATTTAAGGCTTTGGAAGATAAAGTGGATAAATTTGATTATGCTTTCCAAAGAAAATGTGTGGAGAATAGAGATTTCGAAGGACTTGAAATGTATATAATGAATCTGCTGATGGGAATTGAGTAAGTCTTAAAATGTCAGGTTGTTTGGTTATCTGAAAACGGGAAGTTCAGAAGATATCCTGTTTTTCACATAAGAAAGGAATTACTATGAAGAAAAAAGTAATTGTAGCTGGACATGTATGTTTGGATATTACTCCGATGTTCCTGGATAAAAAAGTGAAAAACCCAAGTGAAATTCTTTCACCAGGGAAATTGATTCAAATGGGCGGTGCAGATGTGCATACAGGTGGGGCTGTAGCCAATACGGGACTGGCAATGAAAGTTTTAGGCGCAGATGTTACCTTGATAGGAAAAGTCGGTAAAGATACATTTGGGGATATGGTTATAAATATATTGAAACAACATCATACAGAACAGGGAATGTTGATTTCAGAAACAGAGTCTACATCATATTCGGTGGTTCTTGCAATACCTGGTATTGACAGGATGTTTCTGCATAATCCAGGGGCAAATGATACATTCCATGCATCGGATATTCCACAGGAGGCATTGGAAAATGCGGCGCTATTCCACTTTGGATATCCCCCGCTAATGAAATCTATGTATGAGAATGATGGTTATGAGCTTGTTTCCCTGATGGAACGGGTTAAAAAAGGGGGGACAGCAACATCACTTGATATGGCTGCTCTGGATGCGACATCGGAAGCAGGACAAACAGACTGGAATAAGATATTGAAACGTGTAATTCCCTATGTAGATTTTTTTGTGCCAAGTGTTGAAGAACTTTGCTATATGCTGGATAAAGAACGTTTTGCCAGGTGGCAGGAACGAGCTGCCGGACAAGATATTACAGAAATTCTGGATATTGAAAAAGATGTGAAGCCGTTGGCGAAACAGTGTATGGAGTTTGGCGCAAAAGTGCTGTTGATAAAGTGCGGAACTCCAGGAATGTATTATTGTACCGCTGGAAAAAATGCACTGAAGAATGTTGGTATCAATGCTCAGCTCGATTTGAATGGATGGGCTGATCAGGAAGGTTTTGAAAGAAGTTATATTCCGGAAAAAGTTGTTTCGGGTACTGGAGCAGGTGATACCAGTATTGCGGCCTTTTTAACAGCAATGATTGACGGATATACAATAGAGGAATCCATGCACATGTCTGCAGCGACCGGGGCGTCATGTGTTGAAGCGTATGATGCATTAAGTGGGTTGAAATCTTTTGAAGAATTGAAAAAGAAAATAGCGGCTGGATGGGAAAAGTATAAATAGGTAAGGCACCGTATGCATTGGTATATTAAGAGTCATTGACAGGTATATGTTATTGTGATACTCTTAAGTTGTTAGAAATCTAACAATAAGAAATCTTACAATCATATGAACGATTATTAACAGTGTAGTAAGGGGTAAGGAAATAAGAAAGGGAATTATATGTTTATAACTGTTAAGCGAAAGGACTTTGAAACGTTAAATGATGTTTCACTTATATGGACTTGTATTGAGCCAGCTATTCTACAGGCTCGTGGTAAAAGTTTTACCATAAAATCGGAGGTTTTCGCTAATTTGACTGCTGGACAGCGGGCACTTTTTATGTTCCAGGTTTTGTATGGTCACATTTCTAAAGGAGTTGAAGAGTTTTATTCGCATTTATCCTACTTGTTGTCAAATAAGGGTGTCTGGTTACAGCTGATAGAAGGAATGAAGTATTTCAGGGATTATGATATGGTGAAGATTCTTGAAAAAATGGATCTGGTTTTTAAAGAAATCGCACAACAGCATAATGCTTTAATAGTTAGCATTGATAAAAATACTGAGTTATCTGCATCAATGAGTCTTATTAATAGATCTCTCAGTGATACACTTCCATCAACGATTAAGTTGGTTGCTACATATATCAGGGATAATACGGATGAATTCGTAGAGGTTGTTGATTAGTATTTTTAGGAGAATAACTATGGAAAACAATAGATTAGAGGAATTACATAAACTATATTTTAATTTAATACCGTTATTCTATAAATGTAAGACTTCTTATATTGATAAAAGTAAAACAAGTGATTTGTGTAATAAGAACCAAAGTATGGCTATTATGATAATTGGTAAAGCAGGAAAAATTACACCTACTACTCTCAGCAAATTTATTAATATGGAAAAAGGAAGTTTAACGACATTAATCGATTCTTTAGTGGAACGGAAGCTTGTTATTAGATCCAGTGATCCTAATGACAGAAGAAAAGTATTATTGTCATTGACTTCTGATGGGATAGAGCATATGAAAACCATTGAAGAGCAATCCCAAAAAGGGCTGGCTTTAATGGTTTCTAACCTGGATGAAAAAGAGATTGATCAAATGAATGCCAGCCTTAAAACTTTAGTGGAAATCTTAAAAAAAATTGCAGACAGTACTACATAGTCAGAGCCTTTTCCTGAAACGTCCCTATATCCTACATTACACAATGAATCACCCGTAAGAGTGGTTATAAATAAGAATTCCATCTTGACATCAATTTAAGTTTGTTATATTCTAATAAGGAACGGAGGTTCTTTATTATGCAAGTGCTAAAAGAAGAAATCAGAAAGAAAATATTATTAACTGCAGAGGATATGTTTTTCGAACTTGGATTTGAACAAACCACTATGCGCAATATTGCAGAGAGTATTGGTATCAGTGTAAGTAATCTCTATTTGTACTATAAAAACAAGGAAGCAATTTTTACTGATGTTGTAGAGGGTTTCAATAGATACTTTTTTGACGGGTTAACAGAGTTTCTTGATCACAATGACTTTGAAGTTGACATAGCTGAGAAATTAAGCAGAATACTAAAGGAAGTTATAGCCAACGATCATAAAAAGTTTGTCATACTGATGGACAAAAGTGGTAAAACAAGCTATGAGGGTGTGAAGGCTCAGATAATTCAAAGTTTGAATGAGCACATTGGAGCACAAATGAGCAAAACGAAAAACAATAATGATTTGGTTTTTGCAATAATTATTTCTAATTTATTCAACGGAATTATTGATATTGCAAAGCATTATAAAAATGAAGAGTGGCTTGAAGACGCATTAAACATTCTGGTGAAGTATCATACGAAGGGAATGAAACAGTTTTTATAATTAATGGTATTTTTTTTAAAAGAATAAGGAACATGCATTCCTTTTTGGGTCAATTCCTGCTTCTAGAATTCCTCTTTATCATTATTCACTTTTAATGGCGAATGTTTTGCAGAAGATGCAGGGAGACAAGGTTAGTTTTATGCTAGAAAAAATGTAAACATGGAAAGAGGGATATGATGATAAAGATTAATAATATGTATAAGAAGTACATAGTCGGAGAGCAGGAATTAATTGCAAACAACAATATTAATGTAACAATTGAGAAGGGAGAATTTGTTGCTGTTCTTGGACCATCTGGAAGTGGGAAATCGACATTGTTAAACATACTCGGTGGAATGGATAGCCCAACGTCAGGCGAAGTCATTGTAGATGGAGTTGATATTGCTAAATTAAATGATAAAGAACTAACGAAATATAGAGCTAAGCAAATTGGGTTTGTGTTTCAGTTCTATAATCTAATACCAACATTAACAGTACAAGAAAATGTATCGATCGTTAAAGAATTAAAAAAAGAATCCTCAAAATCTGTTGATGCAAGCACATTAATTGATGAAGTAGGGTTGAAATTGCATTGTAATAAATTCCCTAATATGCTTTCTGGTGGTGAGCAACAGAGAGTATCAGTAGCAAGAGCACTTGCCAAATCTCCTAAAATTCTATTATGTGATGAACCTACAGGTGCATTGGACTCCGATACAGGTGCAAAGATATTAAGCTTACTTCAAAAATTTTCAAAGGAAATGGATGTAACAGTAATTATAGTGACACATAATCAAGCAATTGCACAAATAGCCGATCGTGTCATTAAGATTAAAAATGGATGCATTATTGGAAATGAAGTTGTAGAAAATCCTATGAAAGTATCGGAGGTTGTTTGGTAATGTTTAGAAAGAAACTGATCAGAACTTGTATGGTTTATAAAGTTCAGTTTTTTGCAGTATTTTTCATGATGTTTATAGGTGTTTCTGTTTTCGTTGGACTTGATAGTGCATGGTTTGGAATGGAATACTTTGAAGATAAATATTATGAGGATACAAAATTAGCTGATGCATGGATTAATACTATGGAAGTATCAGAAAATAAGTTTACTCAAATGGAAGATGAGTTTGGTAAGGAAAACGTATCTAAAAGATTATATGTAAATGGAGTGCATGCTAATCAAACTGTGGATCTTCTTTACATAGAAAATAAAGATGATTGTGATTTTCGGGTAGAGAGTGGCGAAAAATTTGATACTAAAAAAGATGGAGTATGGTTATTTGACGAGTATGCTAAATTGAATAATATTTCCATCGGAGATAAGTTTGATATTAAATTTAGTGGACTAACTGTTTCTAAAAAGGTTTTAGGATTGGTCAAAAGTTCTGAATATTTATATTTTCCTAAAAGTGAGGATTGCTGTACCCCTGACTACAAAAATGTCGCTTACGCTATAATACCTTCAAAATTCTTTAATTTTGGAGATAAAGTACCTTATAATCAAATCCTTATACATAGCTCAGACGATAAGCAGGAGTTGTATAAGAAACTGAATGATATATTTGACAATCAGCCTTATTTTCTTTTGTCCAGAGATGAAAAAGTAAGTGCTTCTATGGTTAAGAGTAAGATTGATTCAACTAAGGTTATTGCGAATATATTTGCATTAGCAATTCTATTAATTGCAGTTTTAACAATAATAACAACCATGAATCGAATTAATAATAAGGAACGTGTACAAATCGGAATATTAAAGGCATTGGGATTTTCTAATGGTAAGATTCTTTTTCACTATATGAGTATGGGAATTGTTGTCAGTGCCTTGGGTTCAATCGTTGGATTCATATTAGGACCTCCGTTAGTTGGAGATATCTATCTTGGATCTTTAATTGATTATTTCGATTATCCTGAGTTAGGAACCAGAGTGAGGCCTTTGGATTTTCTAATTATTGTTTTGCTGAATTTAGTGCTTGTAGTTGTGCTTTATTTTACATGTAAGAGAATTTTACGTGTAAAGGCAAGTGATGCTATTAATAATTGTTTTGAAACAAAGGTTGGCAAGGAAAAGAAGACATCAAAAAAACGTAAAAAAACACTTTCTTTCACTGTTTTATGGACAATTCGTGATATTACTCGTAATAAAATCAGGTCTATGATGACTATATTTGGAGTAATGGGCAGTCTTTCACTTATTCTTTGTGGTTTTACAATGCAAGATACAATGGCTTCATTAAATGAGTGGACGTTTGCGGATTTGCATCACTATAATAGCAGAATTAGCATTGAAGGTAGTAAAATAAGTCAAATTGAGTCATTGAAAAAAGCAGTAAAAGGTGAAAGTTCACAATCAACCTTAATCGAATTGGTTCGAGGGGAAGATTTTAAGACAACGAACTTAATTGCATACGATGTTGACAAATTGATAGAATTTGAAGATGTAAAAAGCAACAAGGTAACTTTAAAGGATGATAAATTGTACATCAGTAAGAAGTTAAGTGATAAATATGGTATTAAAGAAGGAGATACATTAAAGTGGAGAATATATGGTAAGGATAAATATTATGAGGAAAAAGTTTATTGTATAGTAAATAGTCCAATAGAACAAGGAATTTTCATCACACAAAAGTATCTTGATAAGTTTTCCATGGATTATGTACCAACAACAATATATACAAATGAAAAGGCAGCTGATATAAAAGAAGAAGGTTGTATTAAGTCCATCACAAGTGTTGAAGATTTAAAGAAACAAAATAACAAGGCACTTGAGTCGTTTAGAATGATAATAAGTGTAATGATTATTGCAGCAATTTCACTTGGATTGGTTGTATTATACAATCTTGGAATGTTGTCATATAACGAAAGATTTAGGGAGTTAGCGACACTTAAAGTTTTAGGATTTTCCAATAAAGCATTGAACCTATTGAATGTTACACAGACATTATTATTGTCGCTATTTGGTGTTATTTTTGGAATACCATTAGCAAGACTTTTTGCAGAGTATATGTTTAACTCAATCGATAGTTTCCCATTTAAGGTAACTACAACAGCAATATCAATGGGATTAAGTGTTGGAGGTGTTTTGCTAGTTATATTAGCAGTTTGTATTATTTTATCTAAGAGAATTAAAGAGGTTGATATGGTTGTTTCTTTAAAAATGAATGATTAGAATAACGCAAATTTCAAAAAAAATGAAAAAATTAAACAGGGTATTTAGACTGAAAAAACAATAAAAATGGTTCAATTTTTACAGATTTACCCATTAACAGGAGGCAATAGATATGCCGAAAGAAACCACAATTTGGTATTTTACAGGCACAGGGCAATGCAAAATTGTATCAGAATACATAGCGGCAAATTTAAGAAGTGATGGTCATCAGGTAAAAATAATAAATATTACTCCTTTGGATGTACGTAATTGCATTAAAGGTAATATTGACTGCAATCAATTAATAATTGTTTTTCCTGTGTATGGAAGCGATGCACCTAAATCACTAAAAGATTTTATGAAGGAATTAAAGGCAGATATGGTTCCGGTAATGCTGATTGCATTATGGGGAAACGCTCATAAGGGAAAAGCACTCTGTAATGTGGGGGAAATACTTAACGGGAATGGATTCGTGGTAAATGGAGCAGCAGAAATTGTCGCCGAACATTCTTATTTGGGACAAAAGCCGCCCATAATTGGGGAAAGACCAACGGAAGCTGAGAAGCAAGGATTAGTTGAGTTTGTAAATAAACAATTATTAAAGAAAGATTCAATAAAGCTTGTAGCCAACAATGATAAGCTTCATATTAAAATAATATGTTCCTTACCACAGGGTTTTGTATCAAAGTTATTTATAAAATTAAATCTGCAACATAACAAATGTAACGAATGTGGTATTTGTAGGAAAATGTGTCCGGTAGGATCTATTAAAGAAGATCTCACTGTAGACAAAAAGAAGTGTATCATGTGTCTTTCTTGTGTGACAAACTGCAAAAGAAAAGCAAGAACATGTAAAGTAATGGATGTCGCTAAGAAAGCACTTGGACACCATCAGAAAATTAAAAATGAAAATGTTTTTTATAAATAAAATCGGGGACATTCATCATATACTATTCTCCATATAATTAGGTTTATTTATAAGTAATTATAATGCGCTAATCGGTTCCGTATAAGAACCAATAGTGTATTTTTTTAGAGAACCAATTACAAAAGAAAAGTAAGTGATTTGTAAAAAATATTGGATTATAATATCATTAGTGAAAGCTATACAAACAGTATAAAGGGGAGTAAGCCCAAATGGGAAAGAAAGTGGCAATTGTTACTGGCGCAAGCAGCGGGATAGGAAAAGCAGTTTGTGAAAACTTATTGAATAATGAATATAATGTATTAGCTAACGGGCGATCAATATATTCTGCATTTAAGGAAACAGAAAGTCTGGTTTTAAATAATGGCGATTTACTTCTTAGCGAAACATCACAGAACCTTCTTGATAAAGTTTTGAAATTATGGGGAAAATGCGACGTGCTTTTTGTTAATGCTGGAATTATTGAGTCTAATAACATTGAAAACATAGATATAGACAAAATGTGCGAAATGGTTCGCCTTAAGGTGGAAATGTCATTTCGGTTGATTTACACAGTTTTGAAGTATTTTAAGAAAGTAGGAACTGGACACATTATCATTACTTCAAGTGTAATGGGTACAAAAACGAGAGAAAATTCAGGAGCCTATGCAGGATGCAACTATGCATTGGAAGCATTAGCGGAATCTCTAAGGATGGAATTGTGTGATACAAACATAAAGATAACTTGTATTGAGCCAGGATTGGTTGAAACCGGTTTACATAGAAATTGGGAGGTTAAGCCCAAAGAACTATTGAACATATCAAATGCACTGCTTCCACAGGATATTGCGGATGCAGTTATTGAAATTTTAGATAAACCAGATCATATTAGGATACCCAAGTATATGATTTTACCTAAAGGTCATAGAATTTAGATACTTGATTTTGATAGCAGCTATAGGAATAATGCAGTTGGTATAGTGAGGATGTATTATGATCAGAAAGGAATTAATAAACCAAAGCATTGATTATATCATACAACATTTTGACGAGAATCTTTCAATTGAAGATGTAGCAAATCACTTTCATTTCTCAAAATTCTATTTTTGCAGGTCCTTCAAGGAGGTAACCGGTGAAAGTGTATATGAATTTATAAAGCGCATGAAAATGGATCAGAGCGCTGTTGATATTAAGTTGGGAAAAAGTAAACCCATCACCGATATTGGCTTGAATTATGGATATAGTTCGTCAAATTACAGTTCCGCATTCAGAAAGCATCATAATGTTTCTCCGTTAGAATTCCGTAATTCTACAAATGTAACGAACATGTCAAACCCGTTCTATCCCGAAGGCCTTTCAAACTTTGAAACATTTGATGCCTATAACCAAAAAATAAAGGTACAGGAGCTTCCTGACTATTTGGTTATTTACGAACGAATGATCGGAAATTATGTAGAGCTCAAAGATAAATGGGTTGCTTTTTTGGATAAATTCAGAGATTGCCTCAAAGCAGGTACACTATTAATAGAAAGATATTATGATGATCCTGCGATAACTAGCCTGAACAGCTGTCTATGCGATATTTGTATAACAACTGATGAATATTGCAAGCTGGATAATGTAACAACAGTAAAGGGCGGCAAATTTGTAATGTATCGCTTTGAGGGAAAAATACAGGATATTTTTTGTGCTTTACAGGGTATATTTAGCGTTTGGCTGCCGGCAAGTGGTTATGAAATGGATAAGCGGTATGGGTTGAATATTTATAGGGAAATTGATATAGAAAATGAACGTGTAATTATGGATTTATGTATACCAATTAAATAAAGCAAGAATTCAGAAGTCATAAAACAGACTTTTTTCTATAATGAGAATTGTAAGGTACAGTAATTCTCGTAGAAAAAAGTCTGTTTTTTTATGTAAAAATACGGAGGTGTAAATAATGTTTGATATAAGAAAAGTTCAAGAACAGGTTATTTTTGAAGCTATTCAAAGAAGAAGTGATAGCGAAACAGCAAAAGAAATTGTATATGGTTGTGATGGGCTGGCAAAAAACGAAAAGTATGCTGAGTGGGTAAAGTCTACAATGAGTAGATTGGAAGATAAATTTGATCAGGAAACAACGAAACAGATCCGTATTAGCTGCCAATGCGGCTACGGAATGGATGAAAGGTTGACATTTTTAAAAGAGTTGATAGCCACCGCGTCAAATATGGAAGAGTTTGCAAATTCAGACAAAGCAAAAGCGGCAGGCCTGTTTTGCAAGGACGGCGAGCTTTATCTGCAGTTTTTATTTTGTCCCTGCCCTATGCTTGCAGATGTGGATAAATTAGAGACAAAAACTTGGTGCCTGTGTACTACGGGATACAGCAAAGTTCTTTTTGAAAAAGCCTTTGGATGTGAGGTTAATGTGGATTTGTTAATGAGCATAAAAACAGGGGATGATATCTGCCTTATGAAGATTATTCCTCGTGACTTGATTTGGAAATAATGTAACAAAATTGAAAATGCAATACATTTTTCTAATCCCAACAAAATTAAAGTTCGATATGACAAGCTAATAGCAGAGTGTTTGGAAATTTCCCGTTCCCAAGCCAAAAGGCTATTGAATACCTATGCGATAGAGGTAGGCAGCCCTTCTGATAACAATGTGATATTTACATATAATGATTTTGAACAAACCTCACTCTGCTCATAAATCTCTGAAAATTCTTCAGTTTCACTATAAGAAGGATATTATAATTGACATAGTTAAGAAGTGTTAGTAAAATAGTGAATGCAGTTCATAAATGAATTGCATTCACTATTTTAACTTTTATTATTTTTTAATAAAAGGGAGGGGTTTTAATGAAAAAAACAAAACTATATTGGCCGCTTGTTATATTGGGAATAATTCAAATTGGTACAGCTATCTTTTTTATGTTACCTGACAATATTGTTGCAGCCATTGGATTTAAAACAGTAAACTTGGAATTATCCGTTTATCTGTATGTTGTTTGCTCCTTATATTTTTCGTTAGGTGTACTGTACCTAATGGGGGCACATTTGGCAGAAGTACGGTTCCCTGCTTTAATCATTGCATGCGTTGATATTCCCCTTGAAGTAGTATCATACCTTACAGGATTTCCGCATATGTCCATTTCATATTGGTTAATAATCTTTTTCTGCTTAATTATAACAATTCCCTTTGTATTCTGTTGTTTTCATTTGTTAAAAAATTACTGTTTAGCAAAAGCTAAGTGATCTAATAAGGAGAGAATGATGACAAATATTAGAGAAAAGAAAAAGGAACAGACTAGAAAAAAAATTCAGGCTATGTCTCTTCAACTTTTTAAAATGCATGGATATGAAAAAACAACAATGGAGAAAATTGCTTCTGAGGCAGAAATTGGCTTGGGCACACTCTATAATTATTTTCCTTCTAAATCTGCGCTATTCTTTTCAATTATTGAAAGAAACATTGAAGCTTTCATGTCCGAACTTGAAGAAATTATTAATAGTGAGATGACTTTACTGGAATCCTTGCGTGAGTTTTTTAATGTATATTTGAAAAGTTTTACTACATACGGGAAAAATATCTGGCGAGATTTGTTTCGAGAAATCATGTTTCGTGACCATATGGGATATGAGAAAATACAAGAAATAGACCAGAACTTCATAAAAGAACTTTACAAGTTGCTTTATACGCGGATTGTAGAAGAGAGTGTAAACAAAGAGGAGAAACTTACTACTGCATCTAAAACTTTGTATTCATTACTTGGATATCATATTATTTACTTCGTTTCAGATATTTCTGTATCTTTGCAAGAGATGATAGAGTCATTAATGGAACAAGCAAAATTGATTATAGAGGGATTTATTCCTGTAATATAAAATGTCGGTGCCTTTTTGTATTTTAACAAGGTCAAAAGTTTTTGCACATAATTCACATTGCTCTTATACATGTAATTAAATTATTGAATCGTTTAAGGCTATAAGGTTAAATACCATATAGCCTTTCTTATTTGAAAGAGATAACAAAGGAATGATTTTGACTAGTATGATATTACGAAACATCTGTGACGCGACTGATGTTTCTTAATATGTCGAATAAACATCTTTGCTAGTAAACAATTTCTGTTTATGTTTTAAATTAACGGGTAATATTTGGATAGAGAATTTTTGTTGAAATGAGTGGTCAAAAATGATTTTGCAGAGTGTTTCAGATGGCTTTTTATTTAAAGAGCCTGACAGATTAGGTGTGAAGCGTGCTCAAAGATCTGAGACGAGTTCGATTAGCGAAAATATAAAGAAATTTCTGGAACATGCAGATTCTATAAGCAAGGAACTTATAGATATTTTCCCGTACCCCATTTTCATTACTACCATGGATACAATGCTTTTGCTTGTAAATGAACAAGCAACTAAGATTTTTCCCGGAAATATTATCGGGGATTACCTGTGTAACATGGCGAACCCCGAAATGATAGCTGTCATGAA
This sequence comes from Bacillota bacterium, assembly GCA_023397675.1. Taxonomy (GTDB): domain Bacteria; phylum Bacillota; class Clostridia; order Acetivibrionales; family JANLFN01; genus JAEZTC01. The sequence goes on from JAEWTV010000139.1 coordinate 67,892, forward strand.
GAAAAAACTTCTTCAAATGGAAGAACAAAACATTAAAATAATAACCTTCGAATATAAGTACAATCATACCGACAATATCTGTTTTGAACTGGAGATAACAGTATGTCTGCTTACTTTCAGAGAAATACCTGCTGTAATGGTACTTACAAGAGATATTGGAGAGGCCAAGCAGGAATTACTGGCAGCCGGTAGCTTCCAGAAGGGTTTGCTGAAAAGAGGTCTGCCTTTTGGAAGTGACAAGGTTGAAAGTAAAATAATATATGTCCCGGCAAGGACAGTCAGCGGAGATTTCTATTTCTTTTATAAAACTGATGATAAACATATGATGGGCATGATTGGAGATGTTAGCGGCAAAGGAGTAGCAGCAGCTCTTGGGATATCGGCATTCAACGTTTTATTCCATGAAGGAACTGCCGATATTAAAGATCCCTATGATTTGACTAAAAAGCTGAATGAGAAGTCTGCTTTCTATCTTGGTGAGAGGTTTGTAGCCGCCTGCATCTTTGATATAGACTTTGATAAAAGACAGCTCAGGGCTGTAGGAGCAGGAATAAACCAGTTTGTATATAGAAAAAGTGCAGGAACTTTAAAGAGATATACTATCAGGGGACCTTTCCTGGGTATGTTTGAAGATAGTACTTTTGAAGAAGTAATAATCGACTTCGAACCAGAAGATGAGTTTATTTTTTATTCGGATGGGATGGATTTCGCATTTTCTGCAGGTGAAGTGGACTTGGAAGCACTGAAGGAAACATCTACAGATGAAGTGATTTCTTATGTAGAGAGTGCAATAGACAATATGCTGATAAACATAGAAGGACTGCCTGATGACTGTACTATGATAGTCATAAAGATTAAATAACTTAGCAATAAATGCTATAGAGGTTGCGGTAACGATGCATTATAATCGCGGGTGTGCAAAATACTCATAAAGAGGATGGGCTGCATCATGCACAAAGAGATCAGTAATCAATTTGTACTTTATGGACTTGACAAATACCTGAAAGTTATTGAACAGGTCATATCTGAACTGGGATTAGAAAAGGGTACGGATAACTGCTTCGATATAATGCTGATTATGACTGAAGCACTTACAAACGCTTTTCGTCATGGCAACAAGGGCAACGGCGAAAAACCCATTTATTTGAGGTATTGCTGCGATGGCTCGAAACTGATTATTGAAATAGAAAATTTTAGTGAGGGCAGCAATGAGGTGTCCATTCCGGATAGGATAAATGAGAACTCAATCCTTGAAAGCAGCGGTCGCGGACTTTTTATCATATCCTCTCTGGCCGACAAGGTTGAATACAGCAAAAATATTATCCATATAGAGAAGTACTGTAATAAAGGCAGTTTTTAAGGACATTGATTTTATTATGAGGCAACCATAAATATTAACAATATAAAATCTTATAGAGGGGTGCTTATATGATTCAGGTAGTTATACCAACTATTTTCGCAGTAGAGGAGTCCACTGATTTCAGACAGAAAATGAATGAATACCTGATGTCTGGTGAAAAGGATTTCAGCATCGATTTCAGTAACTGTACCTTTATAGATAGTACAGGCTTGGGCGTACTGGTCACAGTCTACAAGAAATGTATGGAAAGGGGCGGCGAGCTAAAAATACATTCTATTGTGAATCCTCAGGTTATGAGGGTCGTTAAACTGACCAGACTTGATAAGGTGTTCAAAATTTGTGATTAACTCTCATTTTCGTCATGTTCCACCTTGGGTAGACATTCTTGGTTTAGCTATGGTTTTGCACTACTAATTTGTACCCAAGACTTAGTTATATTGAGCTAAAACACATATTTTTTCTGCTTTGTAGCCTCTTCCTATTCGAATTTTTTACGGTTTTATACTATCCTTCAATATTCCATTGTTTAAAAGACTATATTCATATATTATTTTTTATATAAAATATAAAAAAGTGAGGTTTACTATGAATCAAACAAATCAAATCAAGGAATGGGCTAATCCTACTCCGGCTGGCTTAGTTGCCTTGGCAGTAGCATGTTTTGGTTTCTTTGCTTTACTTACGGGGAATGTAACATCTGCAGCAATGCCTCTGCTTGGTTTTTGGCTTCTTGGAGGATTTGTTGTACAAATCGTAGTTGGAATAATTGACATTAAAGGTGGTAATTCAACCGGGGGAAATACATTTTTATTCTTCTCTGCATTTTTCATGTTGGTAAGCGGAAGCGAAATGATCTTTAAGTTTCTCATGGCAAATAATAAAGTAATTTTGGATGCTCATATTGATGGATGGGCATGGTTGTGTCTTACTTTTGTTATGTACTTATGGACACCAGCATTTTTTAAGGCAAACTTCTTCCTGACCTTAATAGTTCTTGCATTGGACGTGGCACTTCCTTTCCTTTCATTAATAGATTTGGGTGTGATTTCAAAATCGCTTTCCAAAATTCCTGCATGGTCGTTGTTGGCAGCAGGTATAATAGGTATTTATCTGGCCAGTGCAACTATAGTTAACACTGCTTTCGGAAAAAAGATTTATCCGATGCCTGACCCAATAATAAAGTAATCATTTGTGATTCATAAGTTCTAAATTAAATATTTGAATACCTGGTATATTAGGTATCATTAAGAAAACAGTATTGAATTTTGTCAGTATAGACATTAATTTAATGCTGTTTTTATTTGTTATATATGGTTGTACAATTGGTACTTACCGGCCAGCATCCATTATCATACAAGTTATTCTACAACTTTTACTTTGTTTTATCTGTAACCTTTTTCATCGCCTTGTTAACTGCTTTGTCAATAGATTCCTGATAGATATCAGCGTAAGTTTTTGAATCTTTGATTAGATCGTCGCAGAAAGCAGCTACATCACTACCAGTCACTTCGAGTACGCCTTTCCCCAAGGCTGCGCCTTCTTCAAAAAGATCAATAATCCCCGAGAGCAAACCTGTTCCTTCAGTTAGCTCAACAGGACCGACCTTGAAGAGATATTTTTGAATCTCTTTATAAACAATCTGATAATCTTGCGGGAGAGCTTTGACACGCGCTATGTGTGCTCGCCACTCTTTTTTGCCTTCAATGATATCTTGAATTTTCATTTAATCCTCCTATTTACCTAATTTTTTAATGATATTATTGTTAAGTTGCTTGCGCCATTTGTCGCGAAAAGACTTTGCTCCTTCTTCGCCGGCTAGTGCTGAACAGAAGCCTTTGATATCTTCACCCAAAACCTCTTGGACACTTTGACCGTCTGCAGCCGTTTCTTCAAGAAGGCCAAGCACACCGTCAAGAATTGGCATGAGATTTCGGCCGGAGAAATCCGAACACGGCCAAAGATTGGCTTTAATTTTTTCCCATGCCGCTTGATAATCAACCGGCAGCTTTTTGGCTCGCGATTCAAAAATCTTCAATTCTTTAGTCATGTCACTACCTGTGATTTTTTGCCAAAAGTTCACTATTTCATCTCCTTTAACTCATTAATTTTTGATGATACGAATTCCCATTTTCTCCAAAACCTCTGAAGCTCCTCGCGCCCCGTGTCGTTAAGTGTAAAAAACTTTCGCGGCGGCCCCATATCAGACGGTTTTTTTTCTATGTCCACAAGCTTATTCTTCTCAAGTCGCACCAAAATGGTGTAGACAGTTCCTTCCACAACATCTGTGAAGCCGAGATCGTTCAACCGCCTCGTGACTTCGTAACCGTAGATTTCTCCGTGGCCTATAATTTCAAGGACACAACCCTCAAGTATGCCTTTTAGCATTTCTGTTAGGTTTTCCAGCACAATCACTCCTTTACTATTCTGTATTACTTACTACTGCTATATAGTATCACTTAATAGTGTAGCTGTCAAGCACACAAAGGCCCGAAACTTTTGTAGTGTACAATAAGTATGAAGCTTTAACAGAAAGAGTATTAATTGAAGAAAACAATTGATTATTACAGAAATAATTGGATATAAAATAGTAGATGAATATATAAATTCAAAAAATTATCCCCTTGATAACGATGTGGAAAAACATGTAGAGTGGTTTAAAAAATGATAAATTAATGGAATAAGAATTGAAAGGACGGTTGAAAGAGTTATGAATGAATTCTTGTTGGTATTCCGTATGGATATTACTACTCCGGAAGATCAACCAACTCCGGAACAAATGGAAATATATATGAAGCAATGGGATGATTGGACAAGTGGTATTTTACAAAAAGGTAGACTCGTAGGAGGGAACCATTTGTCAGTTGAAGGTAGAGTTTTAAAGCCAAATAATGAAATTATAAATAGTCCGTACACTGAAAACAAAAAATCAATAGCAGGCTATATTATTATTTGTGTTGAGAGTTTTGATGAAGCAGTAGATATTGCTAAAGCATGTCCTATTTTATTCGGGGATGGTACCAGCGTTGAAATAAGGGAAATTGCGAGGAGTTAACCTTTATGAATGTTTATATAGCGTTATTACGAGGTATTAATGTAGGTGGAAAAAACATCATTAAGATGGCTGAGCTAAAAAAAGTTTTTGAATCAATTGGACTTTATGAAGTTCAAACGTATATACAAAGCGGTAATGTGTTATTCAAATCAAATGAAGACGAAGAACACCTGCGCAGGAAAATAGAAACTGGAATCGAAAGCTTTTTTGGATTTTCATGCGTAGTTGTTTTAAGGACTGTTACGGAGCTAAAACAGATTATTATTAATCTCCCGTTTTCAGAGGAGGAAGTTTCAGATGCAGAGTCATCTTCACAATCTGAATGCCTTTATGTAGCACTGCTGAACCATGCTCCTTCAACAGAAAAGATTGGGTGTTTGGAAGAATACAGGAGCTTGAACGATGATTATCGAATAATAGGACGTGAGGTCTTCATTTTATTACGTCATAGTATTCGTGATTCAAAACTTGCAAATAATCTTCATAAACTGGATATGTCGATGACTATACGTAACTGGAAAACAATAAATAAAGTCTATGATTTGGCAAACGCCACTGGTCTTTGATTATATTAATCTTAATGGGTAAGGGGACCATTTAAAGTTAAGGAGAATAACTATGCCAAAAGCAAGAAAGATGTTAAGTGACTGGAAAGCACCGTATATTCAGTCGCTTATGAAATTAATTGAAAAGCAGAGCAAGGTAACGCTTGCGCACTGGTCGGTTGATTATTCCGAGCGGGTCATACTGCCACTGTGGAATAAGTATTACCCAGACGACCAACGTCCTCAAGATGCACTGAACGCTGCTTGGGAGTGGTTATCGGGGAAAATAAAATTGCCGCAGGCGAAAACTGCAATTCTTGAGTGCCATACAGCCGCACGCGAAGCAGACGGGAATCCTATTGCACAAGCTGCTGCAAGATCGATAGGTCAATGTGCGTCGACTATCCATTCAGCACGGCATTGTATTGGGCTTGCCTTTTATGGTGCACTTGCAATTGCTTATGACAGGCTTGGAACAGATGCGTCGTGGGCTCAAATTGAGCAATGTGCCGCCGAAGAATGTGGATACATGGAAGCCGCTCTCCGTTTTGTTGCTGTGGAAAATGAGCAAAACCCGGCTAAAATCGATTGGAAATGCTAACTCACCTTTTTCTCTTTATAACTTTCTTGGATTAGTGCTTTTTACGGTAGTAGAAAACTATGTATGCGGGCTATGTTTTTCAAAAAAATGAAAAGTATAGTCTTATTTATTCTCTCTTGATAATGAACAAAAATATTGTATTATGTTGACAAAAAAATACGCATATTATAGTATAAAATAAGATAAGTCTTATATTAAGAAGTTAGAAGGTAAAATAATGTCACTTGAAACTGGAATTCTTGGTTTTTTGTCAATGAAGCCCCTTTCCGGATATGATCTGAAGAGGTTGTTCAATATGTCGGCAGCCTATTTCTGGCCTGCGGATCAGGCACAGATTTACAGAACACTCAAAAAACTCACAGCTGACGGACTTACCGAGTTGAAAGGGCGCAGCCGAGGTCTGACTGTGGATAGAAAGGTTTACAAAATAACCGATATGGGACGGGAAAGGTTTCTGTCGTTTGTATCAAACCCATCCGAGTCAGACTTTATTTCACGACTGCCAAATATCATGCAACTGTTTTTCTCTGGAGGATTAAGTACAGAGGAGCAGCTTGAGCTTCTGAACAGGCAGCTTCAGATTAATAATGAATTGATACAAAAGCTAAAGGACAATTACGAGGAAAACGGGGATTTGTTTGCCGAAATCGTCGGACTTTCCGAAGGCGATAGGCGGCTTGATTCTGCGACCTATGCCTGTAGGTGGGGTGTTTTACGCAGTGAGGCCTATATTAAGCTGCTTGAGGAGATTAAAGAAGATATATTGCGGGAAAGCAATTTAAGAAAAAAATTAGGGGGAGAGTTATGAAAAAGAGGATTAGCAAAAAAATTATATCTTTGGGCTTTGTAATTTTATTGGCATTAAGTATGCTTCCTGTAATGATGACAACTGCTTATGCGACGATTAACGGGACAGTTACCTTTAACGCGACAGATTCAACAAATGTTGGACAAGTATTACATGACGGGAGTACCGGCAGTTCTGATATTGCTGGGATTCAAATGGATGTTTTTATTCCCAGCAGCCCGGAAAATGCAGTAGCGGGAACAGGTTACGGCAGTTGGGTTTATTTTGATACGAGTAGTATTGGAGGTGCTAATCCGGCAGTAGCTCCCATAGATGCTGATTCGGGTAAGGAGGTTGTTGGTGCAGAACCGCCAAGATATTTTGCAATAAAAAGCAATGATGGGAGCAATTTCAGTTTTCAATCCATTTATTTAGTTGATAATACAGGAAGTCAACCTGAAGTAACGTTTGATGGTTACCGCGATGGCAATTATATTGGTACAGTTACGCTTAATATAAATCGTGATACATATTATGAAACCTTTCAACTTGGCAATGGTGACAATAACTTAACACAAAGTATATTTCAAAATGTGGATATGGTTTTGGTTTCAAATCCGGATACAACTACTTGGACGGGAGGAATTGGTACTGCGCCACCTCATGGGAATATGGTTTATATAAATAACATTAAAATCGGTGACCCTGTACTGCCACCAACTGTAACAGCAGTAAGCCCAAGTAACGGCGCAATAGCAGGGGGCACCAGCGTGACCATAACCGGCACAAACTTTATAGGTGTGACAGGAGTCAAATTTGGCAGCAATAATGCCACAAATATTACTGTGAATTCAACCACCTCCATAACTGCTGATGCTCCTGCGGGCTCCGGAAATGTTGATATTATTGTTACCGCGGACGGAGGTTCAGGCACGGGAACCGGCATGTATACATATGGGCTTGCGCAGGCGTCAATAACATATAACGACATCACAAAAGTTTATGGAGATGCCGATTTTATTTATACAGCCAGTGGAGGGAGTGGTACTGGAGCATTAAGCTATACATCAAGTGACCCAACGGTTGCAACAATCAATTCGACGACAGGCAGTGTAAGTATATTGAAAGCAGGAACAACTACATTAACAGCGACAAAAGCCGCATCAGGGGAATACGGCGTGGCGAACAAAAGCTGTACACTTATTGTAACTAAAGCGGCGCAGGGGACAATTACATATAGTGATATCACCAAGACTTTTGGTGACGCACCATTCACTTATACAGCAAGCGGCGGAAGCGGCACAGGAGCTTTTAGTTATACATCCAGTGATACGAGTGTTGCTACAATCAATTCAACAACAGGAAGTGTAACAATACTGAAAGCGGGTACTGCGACATTGACTGCGACAAAAGCCGCAGATACAAATTATAATGCCGCAAGTAATACCTGCACGCTTACGGTCAACAAAGGAAATCAGGCAGCTATCACATATAATGATGTTACAAAAGCATGTGGAGATGCAAACTTTATTTATACTGCTTCTGGCGGAAGCGGAACCGGAGCCTTCAGCTATAGTTCAAGTGACCCTACGGTTGCAACCATAGATGCTAGCACTGGTAATGTAAATATATTAGAAGTGGGAACAACAACGCTGACAGCGACAAAAGCTGCTGATACTAACTATAACGCGGCAAGTGATACCTGTACTCTTACAGTCAACAAAGGAAATCAGTCAGCTATTACATACAATGATGTTACAAAAGTATATGGCGATGCGGACTTTGTGTACGCAGCAAGCGGTGGAAGTGGGACGGGTACCTTTAGTTATACCTCCAGCGACCCAACGGTTGCGACAATCAATTCGACAACAGGCAGTGTGAGCATCTTGAAAGTTGGCGCAACGACTCTCACTGCAACCAAAGCTGGTGATACAAATTATAACTCTGCAAGCAAAGGTTGTACGCTTACAGTCAACAAAGGAAATCAAGCGGCTATTACATACAATGACGTTACAAAAGCGTATGGCGATGCTGACTTCGTGTACACAGCAAGTGGCGGAAGCGGAACAGGAACATTTAGCTATACCTCAAGTGACCCGACAGTCGCAACAATTAATTTGACAACAGGCAGTGTAAGTATATTGAAAGCAGGAACTACTACATTAATAGCAACCAAAGCAGGAGATGCAAATTATAATTCTGCAAATAAAGGTTGTACACTCACAGTTAACAAAGGAAATCAGTCAGCTATTACATATAATGATGTTTCAAAAGTGTATGGTGACGCACCATTCACTTATACGGCAAGCGGTGGAAGCGGAATCGGAGTCTTCAGTTATACCTCAAGCGATCCGACGGTTGCAACGATTAATTCGACGACAGGCAGTGTTAGCATCTTGAAAGCAGGAACAACAACACTGACAGCGACGAAAGCCGGAGATACAAATTATAACTCTGCAAGTAAAGGTTGTACGCTCACAGTTAACAAAGAAAATCAGTCAGCTATCACATATAATAATGTTACAAAAGTGTATGGAGATACAGACTTTGTTTACACGGCAAGCAACGGAAGTGGAACCGGAGCTTTCAGCTATACATCAAGTGACCCGACAGTTGCAACGATTAATTCGACAACAGGCAGTGTAAGTATATTGAAAGCAGGAACAGTAACGTTAACAGCAACCAAAGCCGGAGATTCAAATTATAACTCTGCAAGCAAGGACTGTATACTTACAGTCAACAAGGGAAATCAGTCGTCCATCACCTATAATGACGTTACAAAAACGTATGGAGATGCAGACTTTGTTTATACTGCAACCGGAGGAAGTGGTACTGGAGCTTTCAGTTACAGCTCAAGTGATCCAACAGTTGCGACAATTAATTCAACGACAGGAAGTGTGAGTATCTTAAAAACAGGAACGACAACACTTACTGCAACCAAAGCAGGTGATACAAACTATAATTCGGCAAATGATACATGTACGCTTACGGTCAACAAGGGAAACCAGGCAGCTGTTACATATAATGACGTTACAAAAGCATATGGCGATGTAGACTTTGTATACACAGCAGGCGGTGGAAGCGGAACAGGGGCTTTCAGTTATACTTCCAGCGATCCAACGGTTGCAACGATTAATTCGACGACAGGCAGTGTAAGTATATTAAAAGCAGGAACAACAACACTGACAGCAACCAAAGCCGGAGATACAAATTATAATGCTGAAGGTGCAACATGTACCCTTACAGTAAACAAAGCTGTGCAGAGTATATCGATTACGACTATACCGGTAAAAACAACGTATTTTTATGGTGAATCATTGGATGTTTCTGGTGGAGAAGTTACAATCACATTTACGGATTCATCGACCTCAACAGCTGCTTTGACTTCTGGAATGTGTTCAGCTGCAGCAACTCCGGAAATAGGAACCAGAACGGTAACTGTAACATATCTTGGGCATACTTCTACATTTGATGTGACTTATTCAAAGGCTGCTCAAATTACCCCGACAGCACCCGTATTAAGTGTAACCGGAAGCGGTATAACAGTTACAGCACCTGTAGGAGCGGCATATGAATACAGCAAGGACGGAGGCATAAGCTGGCAGCCATCTGTAAATTTCACAGGGCTTACACATGCAACATCCTATACAATAACAGTACGGCTTAAGGAAACGGCTACAAAGAATGCCTCAAATGCTTCGGCAGGAAGCACTGCAACATTTATGGACATTACAGCACCATCCCTTACAGCAGGAACAGTTTCCCGGGCAAGTGATACTACAGCAACAGTAAAGTTTACCTCCAATGAGGCTGGAGAATATTACTATTCAATAGTTGCGGACGGAGACCCTGCACCTTCAATTGATACTTCGGGTGCCGGCATTAACTGTACGACAGCGGAGACAACCATTACAAACCCGACTGGACTAGCTGCTGGAGCAAAGGATATATATATAAAAGTAAAGGATTCAGCAGGAAATGTCAGCAATGCACTGAAGATAGATATAGCCGCATATGTAGTACCGAGTAGTGGTTCAAGTGGAGGAGGTACTATACCCTCAGGTACAGGTGTTGAGATACTTGTAAACGGCAAAACAGAAACGGCTGCAACAGCAACTACCACACAGAAAGATGATAAGACGGTTACAACAGTCACCGTAGATGATAAAAAGGTAGAGGAAAAGCTTCAGGCTGAAGGTAATAATGCGACAGTGACCATACCTGTGAATAATAATTCAGATGTGGTAGTAGGTCAATTAAACGGACAGACAGTAAAGAATATGGAAACCAAAGAAGCAGTCCTTGAAATAAAAACTGAAAATGTGACTTATACACTGCCGGCATCACAAATTAACATTGATAATGTTTCAGATCAGATTGGACAGCAGGTTGAACTTAAAGATATCAAGGTGAATGTTACTATTTCTGCACCACCAGCAGACACTGCAAAGGTGGTTGAGGACACGGCAAATAAGAACAATTATCAGGTAGTTGTAAAGCCGGTAGAGTTTAATATCACATGCTCAAGCGGGAATAAAACAGTAGAAGTATCCAAATTCAACGGTTATGTTGACAGAATGGTTGCAATACCTGATGGTATTGATCCAAGCAAGATAACCACAGGAATAGTTTTGAATTCCGATGGAACCTTCTCGCATGTACCTACAGTAATAACTAAAATTAATGGCAAGTACTATGCAAAAATCAACAGTTTGACTAACAGTACCTATTCTGTTATCTGGAGTCCTAAAACCTTTAAGGATGTTGAAAATCATTGGGCTAAGGATGCAGTCAATGATATGGCTTCAAGGCTTGTTATAAGCGGTGTTGGGAATGATAGCTTTGCACCTGACAAGGATATTACCAGAGCTGAGTTTTCTGCGATTATAGTCAGAGCATTGGGATTGATGCATCCGGGAACAGGAAAGGCTTCCTTCAGTGATGTATCGAAAAATGACTGGTATTACGATGCAGTATCAATAGCTTATGAGTATGGTATTATATCTGGTTATGGAAACGGTAAATTCGGACCAAATGATAAAATTAGCCATGAACAGGCTATGGCAATGATTGCAAGAGCTATGAAGATAACAAAACTTAAGGCGGATTTCAAAAGTGGCGAAGAGGAACAATTGATCGCATCTTATGGTGATTTTAAAAAGGCTTCCTCATGGGCTAAGAATTCAATAGCTTTGTGCGTCAAGACGGGTGTTGTTCCAGATGGGAGCGGAAAACTTGCTGCTCCAAAGGATAATATAACCAGGGCAGAGGTAGCGGTTATTGTACAGAGACTTTTGAAGAAATCCAGATTAATATAAGTTCTGAAAATTGAAACGCACCCAAAATAGGACAGCATACCACCACTCATAAATAGTGATGGTATGCTGACTTTGCTACAATTTAATACATAAAAATTCAAAGGCATCAGGACACAAAATCTTGATGCTTTTTTTTGTATACGCATGTTTTTCAAAACAATGAAAAGAATAGTCTTTATTTATTTTTCCCTGATTATAAATAGAAATATTGTATTATGTTGACAGAAAACCATGCTTATTATAGGATAAAGTAGGATAAGTCTAATATTAGGAAATTAGGAGGGTAAAAAATGTCGCTTGAGACTGGAATTCTCGGCTTTTTGTCGATGAAGCCCCTTTCCGGATATGATCTGAAGAGGCTGTTCAATATGTCGGCAGCCTATTTCTGGCCTGCCGATCAGGCGCAGATTTATAGAACACTCAAAAAACTAACTGATCACGGACTTCCCGAAGGTGACAGACGGCTTGATTCTGCGACCTACGCCTGTAGGTGGGGTGTTTTACGAGGCGAGGCTTACGCCAAGCTGCTGGAGGAGATAAAAGAAAGTATATTGCAAAAACGCAATTTAAGATAAAACATCTAAATAATCGTATAGAAAGGAAGATTATTATGTATAAGAAGAGTGGCAGAAAGCTTTTATCTGTCCTGATGACACTTGCAATTGTGATAAGTCTTATGCCCGCGATGACGCTGACGGCGAATGCGGCTGGGGCTACAGCTACAGTGACTTTCTCATCAGATGACTTTAAAAGTTCCCCCACATCATTGAAGAAACAATGTAACAGTGTTGATGTTACTTTTTCAAACTCTACTGGAATGTCATATGATGTCGATGGGCTTTACGCTTGGGAGGGGGCGGTCAGCACTTATGAAGAAAGCGATGTAAAACTTACCATACAAATAGCGGATGGATATACATTCGACTTGACCGGCTTTGATATGAGGGCAAATTTAGGCAGTGCTTCACTTACTCTGACGTATTGGGATGGCTCTACAGATACAATTACGGCAACAGCCGGATCAAAGGCTTTGCTTACATCCTGCACCTTATCGAAAGCTGTAAATGATGTCAAAAAGATAGTTTTGACTTCAGACGATTATGCTGTATTCCAAAATTTTGCGATAGATGACGTTAAGCTGGTCAACGCCCCGATGGTGACAACCCAAGCTGTGAGCAGCATCAGCACGACAATGGCTACAGGAAACGGAAACATAACCGCCTTAGGAACCTCCAACCCAACTGCCTACGGCGTTTGCTGGAACACTACTGGAATGCCAACTATTTCGGACAGCAAGGCAGATAACGGGGTAGCTTCTGCAACTGGGGCGTTCACAGCAAGTATGACCGGGTTGACTGCAAGTACAAAATACTATGTCCGGGCGTATGCGACCAACACCACGGGGACAAACTATGGAACGGAAGTCAACTTTACGACTTCTGGAGCATACGATTCTAACCTTTTGACAAATGGTGATGCCGGGGCAGGAGACCTCACAGGATGGACGAGTACAGGGTCGACATTTGTAGCATTGAAAACTGGAATCCCTACCCCGTTATCAAGTAACAAAGGTAATGTTTTTGATTATTTTCCAAATGCTGCAGGTTCGGAAACTCTCAGCCAAACTATAGATGTTTCGAGTTTTAGTACGGATATCGCATCAGGCATGGTCAATGTAAGATTAACCTCCGATGCAAGAAAGTGCTATTCAGCTTCAGACGCTACAATCAAGCTGGAACTATTAGATGCCAGTGATGGCGTTTTGGCAACGTATACAAAACATTGTACGAGCACCAATGATGCAACTAATGATTGGGAAACACTGACTGTTAATCAGAGTTCTATACCCAATACTACCGCAAAATTAAAAGTCAGCCTTATTGCAACAATCAGTACAGCTAAATTAGGCCAAGATTATATTGAGTTTGATGGAGTAAATCTTCAACTTTCTAAAAGCGTTGCGGCACCAACCCTGAATATCCAAAGCGCAAGCGCTCTTACAAAGGCATCTGCAACGCTGAATTTCACCTCAGATTTAACGGGTACATATTATTATCTCGTATACGCTGCAGGAGACACAGCTCCTAACGCGGCCACGATAGAGGCGCAGGGCATCGCTGTTGCAAAGGGTTCCGGAGCAGCTTCGGCATCAAATACAATAAATGTAACCGGACTTTCGGCTGAAACAGTTTACAAGGCCTATGTAGTAGTTCGGAACATGGGCGGTGTATCGAACGTTGTTACCGCTCCGATATATACTTCCTTTACAAACGGTCTCGGTACGCTTGCGGCGCCATACGAAATCGCAAACGCGGCAGAGCTTACATACATGTCCAACGTAGTAAATAACTGCAATGGTTTTTACAAGGACAAATGTTATAAGTTGACCGCGAACATCCCTCTTAACATTACCACAGGTTGGGCAAGCTGGACCAATTCTACTTCCGGACTTACTTCGTGGACACCGATTGGAAATACTGAGAGCAGCATATTCAGCGGCACGTTCGACGGCAATGCGAAAACTGTTTCGGGCATTTACATCAGCACGGCTTCAGACAAAGCTCAGGGACTGTTTGGGTATGTGAGCGGCTCTCTTGTAAATCTTGGCGTTACAGAATCATATATACATGCCCCATACTATATTGGCGGTATCGCAGGTAAAACAACAAGCACCGCGGGAATCAGCAACTGCTATTTCTCGGGGAAGATTGATGGTACAAAAAATGGCTCCTTCAGTGGTTTTGGCGGAATCGTAGGCTATTCAGATGGCACGATCATGGATTGTTATAATACGGGTACGGTGACAGGAACGGGTAATGACATAGGCGGTATCGCGGGATCTTCTAATAACACGATAAGCGGCTGCTACAATACGGGCACGGTGACCGGAGCAGCTAACTGTGTCGGCGGAATCCTAGGCAGTTGCGGCGACGCGGCAACATTCTGTTACAATTTGGGTGCGGTAACCGGCTTGAATTACGTCGGCGGAATTTGCGGCAACAACTCCGGGGGTACAATCATGAACTGCTACAACAAAGCCTTGGCAACGGCAACTGATGGTACACTCGGCTGTGCCGGAGGAATATCTGGATTCGGTGGCCCTTCCCCACTAACTAATTGTTATTCAACTGTGATGGCTTCGGGAGTCAAATCGGGAGGTCTGGTCGGGGATGCCACAACTGCAAACATCACCTATTGTTATTGGGAAAGCGGAGCATCTACAGGCGGGGCAGGCTCAGGTTCGCTTGATCTGAGCTGTACTAACAAAACGACTGCGGAGATGCAAGATGCGGCATTCGTCCTTTTGCTGAATACCCACAAAGGAAGCACAGGTACCAAAGGCTGGATTATCGGGGGAGACAGCTACCCTGCCTTCGGTACTCCAAGCAGCATTGCAACTTTGAAAGCAGCATCAACAGTCAAGGGGCAGACTGTAACAGGTCTTGGCATACCGAATGCAACCCTAGGCTCTGAAACAGCAGGTTCAGTGACCATCACAGCTGCAAAAGCGGCAGATACAACTGAAGCAACAACATTTATTACGTTGTTCCACAATACAGACTCGGGATCAGCAGTAAAAGCAGTTAAGTATACCAGCGGCACGACAGATTTCAGCGGCTTCGATGGGGCGGCGGCATACACAAACGCAGTCATTACAGATGGAGATTTCTTCATCGTGAGAGTAACTGCGCAGGATGCAACAGTAAATTACTATAGAATCAATGTGACGGTAACCCCAATTCTGAGCAACGATGCGGGATTGACCAGTGTACTAAGTCAGGCAATAAATGCCGGATCGGAAGCAGGCACAATCAGCGATCCGAAGACAGCAAGCATCAGTGTGGCCAATGGTGTATCTACAGTAGCAGCTTCGGATATTGTGAAGCATAATGCTGGAGCAGTAGTGACCTTTTATGGAACGGATAATACCTATACAAATATAGCAGCAGGCAGTGTGAACCTGACAGCAGGCTCAGGAACGAATGTATATATCAAGGTAGCTGCGGCAGACAGCACAACTGTGTACTATAAAGTGACTATCAATAGAGAATTTGCAGCGGTAGCCCCCACCGTAACAACCCAAGCCGTGAGCGGCATTAGTTCCACAACAGCCACGGGGAATGGCAATATCACTGCATTGGGCACACCAAATGCGACTGCATATGGCATCTGCTGGAGCACAAGCACAAATCCGACCACATCGGACAGCAAGGTGGATAAAGGCGCAGCTTCCTCAACAGGAGCGTTTACTGCAAATATGACCGGCTTAACGGCCAACACTACCTATTACGTGCGAGCCTTTGCAACAAACACAGCGGGTACCAGTTACGGTACGGAGGTCTCGTTTACTACGAGCGGCGTTACACCGACGGCAACCACGAACGCTGCAAGCTCAGTAACCTCCACGGCGGCAACTCTTAACGGTACTGTTAACGCTAATAATGCAAACACAACAGTGACATTTGAATATGGAACAACCGCGAGCTACGGAACAAGTGTGACGGCAGCACAAAGCCCTGTTACGGGGACGAGCGTGACATCGGTAAGCTCTGCTATCTCCGGACTAACGCCAAACACTACATACCACTTCAGAGTTAAAAGTGTTAATACTGCTGGAACAACTTATGGTGCCGACACAGCATTTACAACCAGTGCCATTGCTCCGACGGCAACCACAAACGCTGCAAGCTCAGTAACCTCTACGGGGGCAACGCTTAACGGTACTGTCAACGCTAACAACGCTAGCACAACGGTAACATTTGAATTTGGAACAACCGAGAGCTACGGAACAAGTTTGACAGCAGTGCCGAGCTCTGTTACTGGGACAAGTGCCACATCGGTAAACTGCTATTCCATAGGTCTAATACCGAACACTACATACCACTTCAGAGTTAAAAGTGTTAATACTGCCGGAACAACTTATGGTGCCGACACAACGTTTACAACCAGTGCCTTTACACCGACGGCAACCACAAACGATGCAAGCTCAGTAACCTCTACGGGGGCAACGCTTAACGGTACTGTCAACGCTAACAACGCTAGCACAACGGTAACATTTGAATTTGGAACAACCGAGAGCTACGGAACAAGTTTGACGGCAGTGCCGAGCTCTGTTACTGGGACAAGTGCGACATCGGTAAGTTCTGCTATCGCTGGACTAACGCCGAATACTACATACCACTTCAGAGTTAAAAGTGTTAATACTGCTGGAACAACTTATGGTGCCGACACAACATTTACAACCAGTGCCATTGCTCCGACAGCAGCCACGAACGCTGCAAGCTCAGTAAGCCAAACAGGGGCAACATTTAACGGTACTGTCAACGCTAACAACGCTAGCACAACGGTAACATTTGAATTTGGAACAGGCGAGAGCTACGGAAATAGTGTGCTGGCATCGCCAAGCACGGTTACAGGGACAAGTGCGACATCGGTAAGTGCTGCTATCGCTGTACTAGCGCCAAATACTACATACCACTTCAGAGTTAAAAGTGTTAATACTGCAGGAACAACTTACGGCGCCGACACAACGTTTAAAACTGGTGCCGGTTTTCCGTCGGTAACCACAAACGCTGTAAGCTCAGTAACATCTACGGGGGCAACGCTTAACGGTGACGTCTACGCTAACGGCGCTAGTACTGAAGTGACGTTTGAATATGGAACGACCACGAGCTATGGAACAAGTGTGACAGCAGTGCAAAGCCCGGTTACAGGAACAGGCACTGCATCGGTAAGCTACTCCCTCACCGGTCTAACTCCTAACACTACATACCACTTCAGAGTTGTTGGCGTTAATACGGCGGGAGCGAGATACGGAACGGACTTGACATTTACAACCAGTGCAGTCCCCACTGTCACAACCCAAGATGTAAGCGGCATTAGTTCCACAACAGCCATGGGGAACGGTAATATCACTGCTTTGGGTACGCCCAACCCAACTGCTTACGGCGTCTGCTGGAGCACAAGTGCAAATCCTACCACATCAGACAGTAAGGTGGATAAAGGTGCAGCTTCCTCAACTGGAGCGTTTACCGCAAATATGACGGGCTTAACGGCCAACACGACCTATTATGTGAGAGCCTTCGCCACAAACACAGAGGGTACCAGTTACGGTACGGAGGTCTCGTTTACAACCACAGCCATTGCTCCGACGGCAACCACGAACGCTGCAAGCTCAGTAAGCCAAACAGGGGCAACACTTAACGGTACTGTCAACGCTAATAATGCAAACACGACAGTGACATTTGAATATGGAACAACCGCGAGCTACGGATCAAGTTCGACAGCAGCGCAAAGCCCGGTTACAGGGACAAATGCGACATCAGTAAGCTCGGCCATCTCCGGTCTAACACCAAACACTACATACCACTTCAGAGTTAAAAGTGTGAATACTGCCGGAACAACTTATGGCGATGACACAATGTTTACCACGAGTGCTATTGCTCCGGCGGCAACCACGAACGCGGCAAGCTCAGTAAACTCTACGGCTGCAACACTTAACGGCACAGTCAACGCTAACAACGCAAACACGGTAGTGATGTTTGAATATGGAACGACTACGAGTTACGGAACAAGTGTGACGGCAGTACAAAGCCCGGCTACGGGGACGAGCGCGACATCGGTAAGCTGTTCTCTCACCGGTCTAACACCAAACACTACATACCACTTCAGAGTTAAAAGTGTGAATATGGCAGGAACGACGAACGGAATTGACTTGACGTTTACGACCGCATTGAGCAGCGATGCAACTCTGACCAGTGTACTGAGCCAGGCAATAAATGCCGGATCGGAAGCAGGAACAATCGGCGAGCCGAAGACAGCAAGCATCAGCGTAGCCAATGGTGTATCTACGGTAGCGGCTTCAGATATTGTAAAGCATGATGCTGGTGCGGTGGTAACCTTCTATGGAATGGACAATACCTATACAAATATAGCAGCAAGCAGTGTGAACCTGACAGCAGGTTCAGGAACGAATATATATATCAAGGTAGCTGCGGCAGACAGCACAACCATGTACTATAAAGTGACTATCAACAGAGCACCTGGAGGAGGAAGTACTCCACCTCCTACACCTCCCGCACCTCAACCCTCAGGTACAGGTGTTGAAATTCTGGTGAATGGCAAAACAGAAACGGCTGCAACAGCGACTACCACACAGGAAGGTAATAAAACTATTACTACAGTCGCTGTAGATGATAAAAAGGTAGAGGAAAAGCTCCAGGCTGAAGGTAATAATGCGACAGTGACCATACCTGTAAAGAATAATGCAGATGTGGTAGTAGGCCAATTAAACGGCCAGACAGTAAAGAACATGGAGACCAAAGAAGCAGTTCTGGAAATAAAAACTGAAAATGTGACTTACACACTGCCGGCTTCACAAATTAACATTGATAATGTTTCAGAGCAGATTGGCCAGCAGGTTGAACTGAAGGATATTAAGGTGAATGTTACTATTTCTGCACCACCAGCGGACACTGCAAAGGTGGTTGAGGACACGGCAAATAAGAACAATTATCAGGTGGTTGTAAAGCCGGTAGAGTTTAATATCACATGCTCAAGCGGGAACAAAACAGTAGAGGTATCCAAATTCAACGGTTATGTTGACAGAATGGTTGCAATACCTGATGGTATTGATCCAAGCAAGATAACCACAGGCATTGTATTAAATTCGGACGGAACCTTCTCACATGTTCCTACAAGCATAGTTAGAGTGGACGGCAAGTATTATGCAAAGATAAACAGCCTGACAAACAGTACTTACTCTGTAATATACAGTCCCAAAGTATTCAAGGATGTTGAGAATCATTGGGCTAAGGATGCCGTTAATGATATGGCTTCAAGACTTGTTATCAGCGGTGTTGGAAATGATAGCTTTGCACCTGACAAAGATATTACCAGAGCTGAGTTTGCTGCGATTATAGTCAGATCATTGGGATTGATGCATCCTGGAATAGGTAAGTCCTCCTTCAGTGATGTATCTAAAAGCGATTGGTATTATGATGCGGTATCAATAGCTTATGAGTATGGAATTATATCCGGTTATGGAAACGGTAAATTCGGACCCAATGATAAAATTACCCATGAACAGGCTATGGCAATGATTGCAAATGCTATGAAAATAACGAAACTGAAGGCAGATTTCAAAAGCGGAGAAGCGGAACAGATTATCGCATCTTATGGCGATTTTAAAAAGGCTTCCTCCTGGGCCAAGAATTCTATAGCTTTATGCGTCAAGATGGGTGTTTTGCCAGACGGAAGCGGAAAGCTTGCTACTCCAAAGGATAATATAACCCGGGCAGAGGTAGCCGTGATTGTACAGAGGCTTTTGAAGAAATCTGGATTGATATAAGTCCTGAAAATTGAAACGTACCAAAAAATAGGACAGCATACCACCACTCATAAACAGTGATGGTATGCTGATTTTTTTTATACATTGAAATAATTGAGAAACGTCCCCAGGGTATTTTTTGCTGCTACATGGCTTCTTTGAAAATCTTTGCAATGTCTTCAACCGTGCCTTGTCTTGGATTAGTTAAGCAGCATATATCCTTTAGTGCATTTTCTGAGAGCTGAGGTATATCCTCCTCTTTTACGCCTAATTTCCTTAAGCCTTTAACGATTCCGATGTTGGAGGATAGTTTTAATAAAGCATCTGAGATTTTTTCGACTGTATGAGACTTTTTGCTGACAGCAATACCCATTGCTTCTGCCAGTTTGAATATCCTTTCATCAGGGATTGATTCAGAATTAAAATCCAAAACATAAGGTAACAGTATAGCCATGTTGAAACCATGAATAGCTTCTTCATAAAATCCGCCAATTTGATGTCCCATTGCATGGGCATAACCAAGACCGGCGTTATTAAATGCCATACCTGCCATAATATTTGCAAACATCATTTTTTCCCTTGCTTCCATATCATTGCCATTCTCGTAAGCTCTGGGAAGATAAGTATAAGCTGTTTTTAATGCTCCAAGAGCAAGTGAATCCGTTATCGGGGAAGTTTCGGTCGATACAAAGGATTCTATTGCATGTGAAATGACATCTATTCCTGAACTGGCAGTTACCTCTTTTGGCATTGTCGCCATGAACATTGGGTCATTTACTGAGATGAATGGAACGATTTTTGTTGAAGTAATTGTCATTTTCATTTTTTTAGTGTTGTCGGTAATTATTGCTGTGTTTGATATTTCAGCAGCCGATCCTGCAGTGGTGTTAATTGTAATCAATGGAATCGAAGGTTTCTGAATCTTGTTATATCCTTCATAATCGGTAATTGAACCTCCGTTTGAAGCAACTATACCTATTCCCTTGGCACAGTCATGGTTTGTCCCTCCTCCTATGGATATAATAAATGAAAAATCTCTTGCCAGTATGTTCAGACCTTTATCAAAATGAGTCAGGCCGTCTTCTACAAAGGATACTGTAGGATTGGGATGTAGTACTCTGTCAAACACTTCATAAGAAATGAAAAGATTCTTTAAAATCGTTTCAATCATCTCAACATAACCCAACCTTTTCATATTACTGTCAGTAACAATCAGGACTTTGCTGAGCTTATAGTTGAGCAGCTCGGTTGGAAGGTCTTTCAATGCACCGACTCCGACAAGGTTTGTTTTTGGAATTATAAAGTTATGAGTATTTTCCAAATCAATGCCTCCACCTAAATAATGATTTTTTTCCTGCTCAGTGTTAAATAGAACAGATAGCCTAAGTAATATAAGACTAAAAAGCTGAAAAAGGTATAGATTGAGCTCCAGCCCTTACCGTAAACAGCTCTGCCGAAATAGATCAGTATAATCTTGAATGTTGTACTTATAACTGCAAAAGACAATAATAAAATGGCTTTATTTAGTTTTACTCTGTGAAGCAAATATAAGTAAAGGGTTCCCATTATCGGATAAAGTCCCAAATTCAGAGGAAGATAGGAAAAATAGCTTTGACTGTATGGATATACATTCCAGAATCCGAAATAAACCCCTAAAGTATTGAATGTAAATGACAAAAGGCAGCTAAAAGTAAATCCGGTTAAAAATATCACGCTGCTTTTATGATAAATAAAAATACCTAAAGCCAATGGAATAACAAGAAATAGAATGAAGTTTAATATCAAAATGAATCACCTCCATATTCGTATTATTGTACTTTTAGATATAAATATTCTCAGTTACTTTATATCAAATTTTCTTATATTTGTACCGGTATTGATTATCTTTGCTTTGACACTTACATTTACAGATATACCCGGGAAGGTATCATCCCATTTTTTTTCATATTCATTCTGCCAAAGCTTTGGGCTCTTTCTGAAAAGAGCAAAGCCAAATCCGAATATATCGGAATTATACTCCTTCTGTGCTTTTGCCAACGCTGCACTAATATCTTCACGGATACTTTCGGATAGTTTTTCTTCGGCTATCTTGATCTGGTCCGGTGATAAAAACTCCGAACCTTTTCCTCCATAGTATTTCGTAAGGTTTCCTACTGCATTGACACTTACATAAATAGCAGGTTTACCATCAATTATTTTTACTTTTATTTTACTTTTGGGTTTTCCAATATGATAGTATAAAACATTATCAGTATTTTCCGAAACTAAGGATGTTTTATAGGGGGTAATTTTTTTCCCTGTAATCCATCCATATCCAAGGTTTTCCTTGTTGTTCAGAAGGCCTATAAACTTGTCACCTTTAAAGACAGCAGTAGCTGTAATTATTTCATCCCCTTCACGCTGTATATCAAGCTCGGAGGAACCTGTCCGTCCACCTTTGGCTTCCGGAGACTCATTATTTTTTGTGGTTGTGGTTATATATGGGGCAGTAGCTTCTAGTCCACCGATAGACAGCATCGCAAGAAAGTCCTGTACTGTAATGGGGTATGAAGCATTACTTGATGGGGACAGCTTAATCAGATCAAATATTTCCTGACTTGATGAAATTGAACTGTCGGTATCAATAGTTGCCAAGGTGTTCTTGGCTTTACCTGATACAATCACCAAATTAACTGCATTTCGCGGTAGTGGACTACGGTCATGTAAATCAAGTATATCTGCCATTTTGTATTCTGCAGCCTCTTCACTTACTATCATAATTTTCTGATAGCCGTAAAACAGCTTTAGGGGTACTACCTCCTGTAGTTTTGCCAGACAGCCGTAAAAAGTCTTATCTGTTGCAGCGTGGACTAAACCTACCTGGTTTGGAGAAGACTTGGAGCCCCCTTCTCCTGCATTATTAGGTTTCATTGCCGGGATGTGCTGGATAGATACGGTGTAATCGCCGGTATCCTTGCTGAAATCAACGCCTACAGCTATGATGTGTGCCAGTTGCTCATATTCTATATAATCCCAGCAGCCGGATAAAAAAATTTGTATTATAACCACCAACAATAATAAAATATATCTTTTTTTCATTTGCGATCACTTCCGGTTTTCTTATTTTTTATCATCACGCTTAAAGAGGCAAGGAGTAAAACCAGTATGGAAAAAGGTAAAATAATATAATTAGCAAAAAAAACTGCTAAAAAGTACGCTTTGTTATATGAACTAAGCCATACAGACGGTATAAGAATAAGAAGAGACATTATAACCATATGCAGCAACGGCTTTTTATTGCAGAAGATTTTTTTTGATGCCGTCCAGGCGCAGTACAGGCAGGTTGTTATTTTACCGATGGCAATGAATTGATAGGTTATAAATATAAATGCCTCCATGCCCTGTATAAAGTTCCCTATTTTTATAAGTTTAGCCGCATTGACTCCTCCGAAGGCTATTCGTTTTGCAAGTTCGGGACTCATCATTGCAATAATAATAAATATTGCAAAGGTAAAGATTAAGGAGCTCATTACCACTCCTTTTACAACCCACATGTAGTGCTTGGCGGGATGGGGCACAAAACGCACTAAAATCATAAAAAGAAGCAAACAATCAGCTGAGCCGCTTGCCATAAATAAAGTGCCTTTAACAAATCCGAGCAGTGAAGTGTCAAAAATAGGGATTATGTACTCAATGTGGAAGTTTTTGAAAATAGCCAGCAAAAAGGCAATAAAGTAGTTGAGTGCACCAACTACAGCTAGTATCTCGACAAGTCTGGCAAACGACCTGATTCTGCCACCTGCCAAGAGTGCACCGATGAAAACCATGGATGCCATAATAACCAGTGGAGGAGTATTTGGAAGAAAGAAAACATTTAGCATTTCTGTGAACATATTGAGATGTGTTACAGCTAAAGCCACATTAATAATTATGAATATGCTGCATATTAAAATGCTTGTAAGCCTTCCCAGACCGTTCTCCAAAATATCTAAAATTGTTGACTCGGGGTAGGATTTGGCAAGATAAAAGATCCAGATCAAAAATGGTGTGAGCATGAGAATTCCGACAAAAGCAGCGAGCCAGGCGGATCTGTCAGTGCTGTCGTCCATCCATGTATGAATATATACTATATTTCCTATTATTCCTATAAAGGTAAGAAATAAAACCTGTTCTCTTGTAAGCTTGGCAACCATATTTGATCTCCGGATTATTTATCTTTATTATTATTCATTCGTATACGATTGTAAGGTGATAATATTCTCAGACGCTTTTTCAGAACACTGAACGGTGCCCGGATTATGGTGTCCTTCATGCCTTCAAAATCAAAGGGAACCAAGGGATACATGTACGGAACACCAAAGGACTCCAAAGAAACCATATGCCAGATTATTATAATAAGGCCGTTTATTATGCCAAATATACCAAACATACCTGATAATAATATGAGGAAAATATTAATCAATCTGGTTGAGAATAGTAGTGTATTTGAAGAAATTGCATAAGTTGAAATATATGATACAGCCACAACAATAATGAGTGATGCGCTTACATAGCCCGCTGAAACAGCAGCCTGGCCAATGACCACGGCTGCCAGTGTACCGATAAAGTAACCTGCTGTTCCGGGGATTCTCAGAGAAGCTTCTCTGATAATCGTTAAGCCCAAAGATACAATTAATAATTCAACGATAGATGGAAATGGTACACCTTCTCTGCCGGTTGTTATGTTTATTGCAAGTGTAGAAGGTACAATGGAATGGTTATAGGCTACAAATGCAAGGTATAGCGGGGATATTGTGATGGCAAGAATGAAAGCTGTACAACGTAAAAGTCTTAAGTAACAAGAACTTAATGGTATTTCGGAATAGTCGTCCATTGTTTTGAAATTATCCCAAAATGTTACGGGAGCTAACAATCCAAATGGGCTATTATTGCAAAGTATAACAAACTGCCCGTCAGATAAGCCTTTTGTAAGAACATCCGGACGTTCGCTCTGCTTGTAGGTGGCGAAAACAGACATAGTAGAATCTACTATTAATTCCGATAAAACTCCTATACCGTCAACCATATCGATATTAATTTTTTGAATACGTTTTCTGACTTCATCAATAATCTTTTTATTTGCTATTCCCTCAAGCCAGAGTAATTTGACCTCTGTTTGCGAAAGCTTCCCAACAATGAATTTTTCAAATTGCAGGTCGGGTGTTGGCAGTCTTTTCATAATTAAATTACAGTTTGTAGTTATATCCTCTGTCAGGGAATCCATACTTGCTAATGTTGAAACTTCGTTCACGGGTTTTTCTACGGCACGTTTTTCTACCTTACGGCTTTCTATAATCAGAGCGCTCTCTATTTCGTCTATAAAAAGTATGGCGCTTCCGTTCAGAAGACTGTAAACAATATCCTTCATTTGGTCGCTTTTACTGACAGTAGGTATATATATGAATTTTGATTGTATAATATTAAGAATATCATCACTTGAATTCCTTATATCAATACTTGCTTTCAAGAGAGGTTCAATAACCTGGCTGCTCACAAGCTTTTGATCCGTGAGGCTATTTATATAAACCAACCCCATTATATATTTATCATTAAATACAAAGTATTTCTTTTCAATAAGACCTATATCTTTACCAAGGATACTATTAATAAACCCGAAATTTTCGTCAATAGTTGAGAAAATACTCTTGAATTGTGCCGAAGACGGTAGGGTTGCTGTACCGTTTTCTATATTTTCATTGTGACCGGTATTGGTTTTTTTGTTTTTTTTTCTCTTTAGTATACTTGACTCTTTGTTATGTTTTTCCATAATACACCTGTAAATATTGTTATACTATAGTTCATAGTGTTGCAAGCCAGTGTGAATTTTATTCGAAACCATAGCATAGCAAGCCTTGTATAATAATGAATAAGCGGAAGTAAACGGAATTCGGGGACGTTTTTCCTTGCATTATTATGAAGCTTGAAATTTTATCAATAAGCTCCCAATTCGATATAATCAGAACAGGAAAACAGATAATGTATTAAAAATACCCAAAGTAGCTTGAAGGCTGCTTTGGGTATTTTTTTGAAAATGAAATATTAAAATCAATGATTGACGTTGCAACGTCACCTGGGACTCATAAAACAAAAACAAATTCAATTGTTTCCTTATAATGTCGATATAAACTAAAAGATATAAAAATTCCATTAAGAGAAGTGCCAGTGTGGGACAAAATGGGGGATTTTATGAAAAAAAGCAGTTTGATAGTAAGCACAGCCGTATTTCTAATCCTTGTTATTTTTGTATTTTTATCCTTTGCGTTACTTACAGGACGTACCCAACAGGAAAAACCAGAGATTTCACCGGGATATGTGAATTTAACGAATTTTAATTTTAACAAAAAGCTAGCATATATACCTCACACTAGCTTTTTATATTATAAGAATGAATTGTATAGTTCAGAAGATTTTAGACTAGGGCTTATAAAAAATGAACCGGTATCACTGATGAAGGAAGAGAATCGTTTTGACCCTGGAAGTTATGGTACATATCGCATACTGATTTCACTGCCTGCCAATGGGATGACTTATGGCTTGAGTTCGTACAGTGCCATGTATTCACAGCGGTTATTCATTAATGGGAAAGAATACGCGGATTTTGGCGTTCCTGGAAAATCAGCAGAGAGTACAATACCAAAAACAGGACATTACACAATTTACTTCACACCAAGCGAAAATCAAACCGAAATAATAATACAGTTTTCTAATTTCAACCATGCGGATTTTGGGGGTATTGTCCCATTGTACTTAGGTTCACAGGATAATATTACCGAAAGAGATGCAATTAGCAAACAACGGATTCATTTTCTTGCAGGGTGTAGTATAACAGTTTTTCTTTTATTTATGGGTATGTTTCTTTTCTTTAGAAGAAGGTATGCTTTCCTTTGGTTCTCTTTGGCTTGCTTTTCTGTTGGACTTCGTACCTTGATCGTGAACGAGAAGAGCATCATGCTCCTGTTTCCGGATTTACCATGGAAGGCTTCCATAGGAATGGAGTATTTGTCATTGATCCTGCTGCTGCTTACTTTCCTCCTATACATTCACAGTATGTTTAAGGGTGCTATACACAAGGCAGCATTGTGGATATTCGGAGGCATATGTGCAGTGTATGCGGCAGCGGTGCTTCTGATGAAGCCGTTGACCTATACAAGCTTCATAATTTGGTTTCAGCTTCTCGGGGCACTATTCGGCCTCTATGTCGTGGCAATGCTTGCCTATAATATTATACGAGTAAAGGACAACCGGCATACCGAGCATGTTCTTATTTTAGTCGGAGGACTGGCTTTTATAGTATTGTCGGTTCTGGATATACAAATTCACCGGTCGGGTGGTTATAGCCGGCCGTTAGGGTTAATGGAAACTGGTATGATGGTTTTTATTTTTAGTAACATGATTGCACTTATTTTGAAGTTTTCACATACTGAAATTGAGCTGGATGAGGCGCACCAAAAGGAACAGGAAATGCAGGAAAGCAATCGGATAATGGACAGAATGAACCATATGAAATCAGACTTTATGGCTAATATATCCCATGAAATGAGGACTCCCCTGACGGTCATGGCCAGCTATGCCGGACTGACATCTATGCAGCTGCGACGCAATGCAATAGATGAAAAAACACTTGACAATCTGGATACCATCAAACGTGAAGCAATACGGTTGGCAGGGATGGTAGAAAAGCTCAAGGAAGTTTCAATGGAGAAGGAAAGGCAGCTTACCCTTGAAGAAGTAAATGCAGATTCCCTGTTGCAGCAGGCGGCAGATTTCTGCGAGCCGATCTGCCTGAAAAATAATAACCGACTTTATGTAGGTCAGGCTTTAGCTGAAATTGTTTTGCATGTAAATAGGGAAAGCATTTTCCAGGTTCTTGTAAATCTTATTGTCAATGCAAATCGACACACCAAGGAAGGTACAATACGGTTGGATGCTGAGATTTGCAATACAGAAGGTTATGAAGGCTTTGTAAAACTCACGGTTTCAGATGATGGTGAGGGCATTGACTCCCAACTATTGCCCCGCCTGTTTCAAAGGGGTGTGAGTGGCGACGGCAGTTCAGGTCTCGGACTTTCTATTTGCAAGGAGATTATTGAGGAGCACGGGGGAAGGATTTGGATCGAAAGTGAGAAAGGGAAAGGATCTATTATCAGCTTTACGCTCCCATATATAGCTCACTATAAAGGAGATATGAATCATGAGTAATGCTTTGATACTAATTATTGAAGATGATATTAATATAGCAGATGCTAACCGCGCAGCTTTGGAATTGGAAGGCTATCGGGTTATTACGGCAGATACTTTGTCAAAGGGGAGAGCCATAGTAGAAGAAAGTTTTCCAGACCTTATTATACTTGATATTCTTCTTCCAGACGGTAATGGTTTGTGTTATTGTGAAGAGCTCAGAGGAAAAGATGGTGTCCGTATATTGTTCCTGAGTGCACTAAATACAAAAGAGGATGTTCTGGCAGGACTTCGGGCCGGAGGGGATGATTACATTGCAAAACCATATGATATGGATGAACTGATTCTACGGGTAGAAACTTTACTGCGTCGCGGTAAGCTCATAGGGAATTTAGAGCCTCCACTCAAGTTATACGGCCTGGAAATGGATATTTCGTCCCGCCGTGCTTTGCTTGAAGGACGTGATCTCCTGCTAAAACCTAAAGAGTTTTCGCTACTGGAAATTCTGCTGCGTAATCATGGTCAAACGGTTTCTTCAGAGGAGTTATACCAAATAGTATGGGGATTGGATACTTTGGGAGACATCCGTACAGTTAAGGAGCACATTTCCCGAATTCGGAGCAAGTTGGGCGAAAACAGTACTATCTCTATATTTACTGAGCGTGGTAAAGGATACTGCCTTAACAGCAGGGAATCGAATTAAGTAAAAGGTTGTCAAAATTTGACGTTTGTACAGCTTTACTGTCTGTATTTGTGCATTATACAATATAAATAAAAGAATATGATCTGTAAACAGGGTTATCACGGCAGCAAGCAAAGTTTTTTGTAAACTTAATCTTTGTACTGTGATAATTCTTTCATTTTCATAAGTATTGAGGGGGTACATATGAGAAAAAAACAACGTTGTTTGGGTTCATTATTGATGGTATTGGTGATGATGTTTAGTATGTTTCCGGTAACTGCTGGAGCTGCAGATGAAGTATGGATAGATATCAGTGATGTGGCCGGACTCAAAAGTATAGGAAGTAATCCTTCAGCTAACTACCGACTGAAAGCAGATATTGATCTTGGAGGAGCAGAGTGGAATTCAATAGGGCCTTTTTCCGGTAAGCTGGATGGCAACTCAAAGGTTATAAAGAATTTTACAATCAATGATACAAGTATTTACAATAAAGGCTTGTTTTCATCTGTTGAACCCTCGGGACAGATAAGTAATCTGGGGATAGAAGGAGCTAACATCACTGCCGGAAAATATGCAGGTGTCCTTGCTGGTGCTAACAGTGGTGTGATAAGTAAGTGTTACACAAAAGGCTCTGTCAATGGATATGAATATGTCGGAGGCCTTGTTGGACAAAATTCTGGAACCATTGAGAATTCATATTCTCAGGCAAGTGTCAGCGGCAAGGATTATTTGGGAGGATTGGCAGGAACCAATTCAGGCACTGTGACAAAGTCCTATGCAACTTCGTCGATTCTTCCTTCTGTTTTTAACAATTATGTGGATTTTGATGGAACCTCAGGATATATAGACATAGAGCATAAAGACATCTATGTGGGAGACAAATTTACTCTTGAAGCTTGGTTCCAGTGGGATAAAACAAATACGGATGCAGTTAATTTTATTATGGGAAAAGGTTATGAACAATTTGAAATTCATACAGGTGGCGGAT
Source organism: Bacillota bacterium (assembly GCA_023397675.1). Taxonomy (GTDB): domain Bacteria; phylum Bacillota; class Clostridia; order Acetivibrionales; family JANLFN01; genus JAEZTC01. Next base: position 97,750 of record JAEWTV010000139.1, read on the forward strand.
CAGGGGTCAATGGATTAAGGTTTATTCCGGTATCGAATGAAGGACAAGATTCCTATATTGATGTAAAAAATGTGATACAGCCCGGTTGGTTTCATGTGGCGGCCGTTTATAGTTATGATAATACTTTACACGAAGCCACTGCTCAGGTCTATGTCAATGGAAAAGCCCAGGATTTATGGAGAGGAACGACTAATTTAGGAAAATCAGCTAAGCTTACCAGAACAACTAATATACTTGGGTATGGTATAGTAGAAGGTGTGTTGGTACCCCAGCAAAATCATATTAATATTGGGCGCCGTACAGACGAGACATATTACTTTGACGGCAGAATATGTGACGTGAGGTTTTGGAATATAGCAAGAACAGGTGATGAAATCAACAGAGACAAAGATAAGGTTCTAACCGGAAATGAGCCAGGACTGGTAGGCTACTGGAAGCTAAAAGAAGATTTAGGAGAAGCACTTGACAGCAGCAGCAGCTCTACTAAAAATGATGGTAAGCTTGTAGGTGGTGTTACCCGAGAAAGGGAAAATGCTGCGACTCATAAGGGTGGGCTTATCGGTCAAAATAGCGGGGCTGTTTCGGACTCATACTATGATTCTGGAGTTTCCGGACAATTGGATGCTGCAGGAACACCAAAATCAACAGAAGAGATGAAGCTGCAGTCGACATTTACTGACTGGGATTTCAGCAATGTATGGGGGTTGGATTCCGGATATCCATATTTGATAAAGGAAATAAGTAATGCGACAGTGAGTATTTTAGTTCCGGCTACAGGGGGAACTCCTTCGACTGCGGCACAGGTGGAAGCAAATACCCGAAATGCAAACTATACAGTATCCGGTCTTGTATGGAATGAAGAAATGACACAAGCTAATCGATTTAATGGAGGTCAGGTATATACAGCAACAATCACTCTCACCTCAAAAAATGGAAGTAAATTTCAATCAGCAGCCTTTACTCCTACAGTGGCAGGTTCCACTTCAGTAGGAGCAATCGTCACAAAAGGTAATGGGGTTGGTAATACTGTGACCTTCACAGTGAGTTTTCCGGTAACGGATGCTAAGACTTTATGGTCCATTTATATCAGTACTCAGCCAAAAAAGCTGTTCTATACTGAGGGAAAGGATACGAGTCTTTCTTTGGACGGTATGGTGGTATACGAATACTATAATGACGGATCATACAAAACAGTCTGCTTCACAGATGGAACGGCACAAGGTTATACCACCAGCCCAGGTAACGGTACAAACCTGACAGCTGCACATAACAACACCGCTGTAACGGTAACCAACACGGCTAATGGATATACGATTCAAACCAATAGATTAAGAGTGGGGAATGAGGCTGGTAGCAGGGTCGATCTTGGTAAGTGGACAGGCAGCGATGCCATAATCGTTCCTGCAGGTGCCAGTGTAACAATAACCGGAAACAGGAATAATACAACTATTGCCTGCTGTGAAGGAGCATCACTGACCCTGGATAATGTATCCATTACCAATACTACGCAGGGTTACAGTCCAGTTGCCTTCAGTGGAAATGACAATAAACTTATAATCACGGGAAATAACAGCCTAAACGCGGGTTCAAACGCTCCGGGGGTTGAAGCTACAGATGCAACCTTGCGCATTCTCGGTACCGGTTCAATTGCCTCGACAGGCGGAGTAAATGGCGCCCCCGGTATTGGAAGCACGTCATATAAGGGTTCAACCAACATCACCATTGAGAGCGGTACAATTGTTGCAACTGCCCAAGGGGAAGGTAGGGGTAGTAAATTTAAAGGCGGTGAAGGTATCGCTGCAGAAACCATCACAATAAATGGTGGAATAGTAACAGCACGTGGATATCGCGGAGGTGCAGGTATCGGAGCCGGATTGAGTGCTAATAATAGTAAAGTCACAATATTAGGCGGTAATGTAACAGCTACAGGTGCAACAGCTGCTCCCGGTATCGGCAGTTGGAATACTAGGTTGGTAGACAAGAATAATAAGATTTGTATATCAGGCGGTAGAATAGTGGCAATCGGAGGTGGAAGTGACGGCACAGGCATTGGCGGAAGTTCGATGATTGCTAATACCGGCTCAATACAATTGACAGGAGGAGAAATTTTTGCCGATCGTAACAGCAGCTACGATTCCTGTGATATTGGAAATACATATTTGGATGCAACAAATTGGACGCTTGAAATAGGCGGGACGGCGGCAGTATTTTTAAAGAATAACAAATGTGTCAATCTTACAACGACCACTCATGAAAATAAAATATTCGATCCGGGCACAGTTAAAGTGAATGGAATAGATATACCGGGCAACTGGACAGGGTCTTTCGGAGCATACCTTTTAAAACCTGCTCCCACCAACAATAATGGAACAGCACCTTCCGTACCTACCCAACCAACTGATAACGCAGTTGAAATACTTGTAAACGGCAAAACAGAAACGGCTGCAACAGCAACTACCACGCAGGAAGGTAATCAGACTATCACAACAATCACTGTAGATGATAAAAAGGTAGAAGAAAAGCTTCAGAGTGAAGGTAATAATGCAACAGTGACCATACCTGTGAAGAATGATGCAGATGTGGTAGTAGGTCAATTAAACGGACAGACAGTAAAGAACATGGAAACCAAAGAGGCAGTACTGGAAATAAAAACCGATAACGTCACTTATACATTGCCTGCATCTCAAATCAACATTGATAACGTTTCAGAACAGATTGGCCAGCAGGTTGAACTAAAAGACATCAAGGTGAATGTTACTATTTCTGCACCACCAGTGGATACTTTAAAGGTGGTTGAGGATACAGCAAATAAGAACAATTATCAGGTGGTTGTAAAGCCGGTAGAGTTTAATATAACATGCTCAAGCGGGAACAAAACAGTAGAGGTATCCAAGTTTAACGGTTATGTTGATAGAATGGTGGCGATTCCTGATGGTATAGATCCAAGCAAGATAACCACAGGAATAGTTTTAAATTCCGATGGAACTTTCTCGCATGTACCTACAGTTGTTACTAAAATAAGCGGAAAATATTATGCAAGAATAAACAGCCTGACAAACAGTACCTACTCTGTAATATACAGTCCCAAAGTCTTCAAGGATGTAGAAAATCATTGGGCTAAGGATGCAGTCAATGATATGGCTTCAAGGCTTATCATCAGCGGCGTTGGAAATGACAGCTTTGCACCTGACAGGGATATTACAAGAGCTGAGTTTGCTGCGATTATAGTCAGAGCATTGGGATTGATGCATCCGGGAACTGGAAAGACTTCTTTCAGTGATGTATCGAAAAATGACTGGTATTATGATGCGGTATCAATAGCTTATGAAAATGGTATTATATCCGGCTATGGCAACGGTAAATTCGGACCGACGGATAAGATTACCAATGAACAGGCCATGGCAATGATCGCAAATGCTATGAAGATAACAAAACTAAAGGCGGATTTCAAAAGCGGCGAAGTGGAACAGATTATTGCATCTTATGGCGATTTTAAAAAGGCTTCCTTCTGGGCTAAGAATTCTATAGCCTTATGCATCAAGACTGATGTTTTATCGGATGGGAGCGGAAAACTTGCAGCTCCAAAGGATAATATAACCCGGGCAGAGGTTGCGGTAATTGTTCAAAGATTACTGCAAAAGTCCAATTTGATATAATCTAACAAGAAAAGAGATAATGTATTATACCCAAAGTAGCTTAAAGGCTGCTTTGGGTATAATTTTTGAAACAAATCATTAAAATCCAATGTTTCAGCTGCCGTATATTTCTCATATGTAGTCGGGGTATACAGCCATTCACTTATTAAGATTATCCTTTTATTTGTCGAAATACGTAATAACTAATAAGCTTATAAAACAATATAAAAGTGAAAGGTTAACTCGTGAATCTGAGAAAATTTTGGGTGAAAATCAGTTCAAAATGGCGTATTCTGCTCATCATAATTGTTCCTGCAATTATGCTATATACTTTGGCCTGTGTACTTTCGCCAGAACCAGTTGTTGTGAATAATGGCAAGGCTGATTTGACAAACATAGATTTTGGTCACAATAAATTAGCTTCAATAGATGGACAGTGGGAATTCTATTGGAACAAACTGCTGATGCCGGAAGACTTTCATTCCGATCAAAAACCAAAAGTGGATTCATACATGAAGGTTCCGGGCGTCTGGTCTGATCAAATCAGTTCACATTATACCCGTCAGGGTATCGCCACCTACAGGCTCATGCTGCATTATCCATCGTCATTGAAGGACCCTGCTCTTCGCATTCAAAATGTTGCCACTGCTTATAAACTATATGCTAATGGACGATTGGCAGCAGAAACTGGAAGTGTTTCAGATAAAAAGGCGGATTTCAATGAAGGTGAAGAAACACGCATTATAGATTTACCGAAGGATACGCAGGAGATTACGTTAATTTTTCAAGTGGCTAATTTGAATTATGCTACAGGAGGGCTTCGCGTTGCCCCTGTATTTGGATCAAAGCAGGTATTGGAACAGCAGAAGAAGATTCTTTTAGTCTTTCAGCTACTCTTTATTGGTGGGGTTTTTATATTTGGCCTTTACTATTTTTTGCTTTTTCTTCTTCAGCCAAAGAATAAAACCGCTATGTTTTTCTCCATTGTATGTTTTGTAACTGTTTTGCGTTCCCTGATATGGGGTGAAACACCGCTAATGATACTCTTCCCAAATGCATCTTTTGACCTTCGGATGTATATGAACTATTTGACAGGCTATAATTATGTACCGATAGTCATATTATTTGTCTATAGCATATATTCTTTGGACTATAAAAAAAGAATACTAGGCATTATCCTGCTTCCTACCCTTATTTCTGATGTATTACTGTTGCTTGCCGGTCCTGCATTCATGTCATCATTCACAAATTATATATACCTTGTTTCACTTATACAAATGCTTTATATCATGGGTGTGCTTGTGAGAGCAGTACTCCGTAGAAGTGACAATGCAGTTTTAATGTTCATTGCCATCTGTATCTTTATTTGGACTATCAATGAAGATATACTTAATTATAAAGTCATTGGCAACATAAATTCATCGTATATGTTTCTATTCGGGAATTTCGCCGTTGTTTTGGCGATGTCCTATGTCCAGGCGAGACAGCAGGCTATGAACCACAAAAAGCTTGTTTTATACAATGAAAAGTTACTCGAAGCAGACAAATTAAAGGATAAAATAATGGCAACCGAAATGTCGTTCCTGCAAGCTCAGATTAAGCCTCATTTCCTCTACAATGCGCTCAGCGCAATTGCAAACGTGTGTGAAAAGAATGGAAAACAAGCAGGGAAATTGATTATTGATCTGGCAATCTATTTAAGAGGCAGTCTGGAGTTTAATAACCTTGACAAAATGGTAACTGTAGAGAAAGAACTGGAGTTTGTCGATACATACTTCCATATCGAGCAGGCTCGTTTTGGACAGAAAATACAGTTGAGAAAAGAAATCGAAATACCTCTTGATGAACAGATACCTGTACTTATTCTTCAACCTCTGGTTGAAAATGCAGTAAGGCATGGCATTTCAAAAAAGCCGGACGGTGGCACTGTAACCCTGCGCATGATGCAAAAGGACGAGAAAATTTGCATAGAGATTGAAGATGACGGTGTTGGGATAAGCGAAGAAAAGCTGGTGACACTTTTAAACGGAGATGATATTAATCATGGAGTCGGACTTCTTAATATTCACAACCGGCTTCTTAAACTATACGGGGAAGGTCTTGAAATCAGCAGTGAGCCGGGACACACCTGCGTAAAAATATCAATACCGGAGGTGGTATTATCATGAGGATTGCGGCAGTTGATGATGAAATACATGTACTGGAACGATTCGAAAGAATGGCTTCAAGTTGGACTGAACTGGATCTGTGTGGTCTGTTTGAGACAGGAGAACAACTGCTTAACTATTTAAAAGATAATCGTCTGGACGCTGTCTTTCTGGATATTGAAATGCCGGGTGTTAATGGCCTTCAGTTGTCAGAGCAAATACAAAACCTGAATGAAAATATAGAAATAATTTTTGTCACTGCGTTTAATCAATATGCAGTTGAGGCTTTTGAACTACAGGCGATGGATTACATCATGAAGCCTCTGACTGAAGAGAGACTGGGCAAAACCATAAGACGGTTACTGAAAACTGACAGAATTTCAACTTATACCGAAAAACTATTTATTCAATGCTTCGGCGAATTTGATATTTATTTGAATGGAGAAGCCTTAACATGGAAGAACTCCAAGGCTAAGGAGGTATTTGCGTTTTTAGTACATAAGAATGGTGTTCCTGTTAATTGGGAAAAGATAGCTGCAGCTGTCTGGCCCGACTATAATTCTGAAAAAGCCCAAACCAATTTTCATGCAACTACGTATCTGTTGAGGAAAAGACTGGCGGAAGCCGGACTGTCAGGGATACTTGATAGTGTACGCGGCAATTACAGAATACTGAAGGATAAAGTTGACTGTGATGTCTATCAGCTTGAAGAGATGCTCAAAAAGAATATTATTAAAAGTAAAGAAGACCTCCGGTTGCTTGAAGGGCTTACACAAAAAGGATATATGGAGGGCAACGGATACGACTGGGCTTATCCAAGGGCAGCTGAACTTGATGAAATGTGCCAAAGAGTAAAAACCAGTATGAGAAAAATAAAAAAATAAAATATTTTTTGTAAATATTTGATTTATATTGTTGAAAGCCTTGATACATAAGGCTTTGTACTAAGAGACCTGTAGGATAAATAAATCCTCAGGTCTCTTTTTCATTTAGGGTTCATTTAGGGTCATTGTTTTATTATGTGGAAAAAGCTGTTTATGGAGGTCGAATTATGCATGAAATATGTAATTGTTGACCCGGATATGCAAAACGGTATTGAACTGAAAAAAATAATAGATAGCTATGAATTTTTTGATTTTCAAGGAAGCTATACAACTCTTAAAACAGCAGAAAGTTGTATTGATGAGCATCCCCCCGATATCGCCTTTATCTGTCTCGGAAAGGCGGGACTGAATGCATTCAGACTTACTTGTTTGATAAGGTTACGCAATCCACTTTCAAAAGTTATTTTTATCAGCAGTCTTAAAGAAAACGCTGTAGAAGCCTTTGAGTATGAGGCGGATGGGTTTTTATTAACACCCTTCAGTAAAAAGAAAATTAGTCAGTTATTGAAAAATATCAGAAATTGATTAAAACAAAGTAAGGAGAGATAACAGATATGAAAAAACGATTATTGAGTATGATGTTGGTAGTGTCTATGGTTATGATAATGCTGCCGGCACTGACATTTGCTGCAAGTGGCCCTGTTAACACCTGGGCTGCTCTTGTGGCAGCGGTGAATGCGGCTCCGGCCGATGGTTCACAAACTGTGATTGAAATCGGGGCGAATTTGGATGCTAACAGCCAAATCAGCATTATAACCAATAAAGACATCGTGATTCAAAGTGATAGCGAAAACCGTATCATTACCCGTAATACCTCGTTTGCGAGTAGTACGTTATTCAATGTGAATGCCGGCGGTAAACTCACACTTAAAAACACTACGCTTGACGGAAATGGTTCAAATGTCACGGCAACTGCTCCGATTGTGTTTATATATAGTACAGGTGAGTTTACCATGGATGGGGCGACCATCCAAAATGTAAAAGGCAATGTTGATTTTGGTCAGCCTGCAGGTATATTTATTCAAGCCAATGGCAACATGACAATGAAAAATAGTTCGGTAATAAAAAATGTTGTGAACAATGCCACCAACTCTAATTCTGCTTTTTATGTGGCTGGAACGTTAAATATGGTGGATAGTTCAGTTACCAACTGTACAGGTACCTTCTGCGGCGGTGTAGGTGTATATCTGGGTACGTTTAATATGAGCGGGAACTCGTCAATTACAAACGGCAAAGGTGACTTTGGCAGTGTATTATTAAGTACGGGTACTTTTAATCTTTCGGGAACTCCTAACATCAGTGGGAATACTAAAACCAATGGTACTACACCTTGCAATGTATTTTTATATACCTCACGAGTTATCAATGTAGTAGGAACACTCAACAACACTACTCCGATTGGTGTTTCTTCTTATAGTTCTCCTTCCGCGGGCAGCCCCATTAACATTACGACAGCAAGCGATCAAGACTGGAGCGGTTATTTTACAAGTGATAACCCAAGTTATGTAATTGAGAATACGGGCAGCGGCAGTTCACAGGTACTAAAGCTTGCAGTGAGAAGCACCATCAATGTCAGTGATAGCAGCGGAACCAATTTGCCAACAGGTGTTACTTACAACAGCACCAGTAAATTATTCACTATCAGTACAGGTACGACACCCACTACAATCAATGTGATAGGCACGACAAGCACAAACAGCATTGTGGTAGACTCGGGTGTTTCAAATCTTACGCTTATATTAAACGGTGTAAGCATAACAAGCCCGATAAGTGGTAATTCTCCAATCGATCTGCAAGGCACTGCAAGTGTAACAATCCAGTTGGCAAATAGCTCAGCCAATACGCTTAATGCAATTGATGCGAGCGGCAAGGCAGGTCTGCATGTGCCAAGTACTGCAACTGTAATTATAAATGGGACAGGCTCTCTGACGGTTACAGGTGGCTATAGTACAGGGACTATTGCTGGAGCTGGTATTGGCGGAGGTGATAATGAAGAAGGAGGTACAATCACTATTAACGGTGGTACCATCACAGCATCAGGTGGAACCAGTAACTCTGTCATCGGAGGAGCCGGTATTGGTGGGGGTAATAAAAAAGCAGGAGGTACAATTAATATCAATGGCGGTACAATAACAGCAATGGGTGGCAATTTCAGCTCAGGCATTGGCGGTGGCAATGGAACAAGTGGCGGCAATGGCGCAGGTGGCAATATTACCATTAGTGGCGGTAATGTAACTGCTACAGGCAACGGTGGTGGCGCGGGTATTGGCGGTGGCAATGGCACAAATGGCGGCAATGGCGCAGGTGGCAATATTACCATTAGTGGAGGTAATATAACTGCAACAGGTAGTGGCGGAGGAGCCGGCATTGGTGGCGGTAATATAGGCAGCGCAGGCCCAATCAATATTTCTGGAGGAACTATTACAGCAATAAGCCCTGGTGATGGAGCAGGCATTGGTTGTGGCATAAGCGGCTCAGGCAGTACAATCAACATCAGTGGCAATCCTGTCATAATGGCAGTTTCTTATAGTGGCAATGGCTCTAGCAAGTCTGCAATTTATGCAACAGGCGGCAGCGGTAGCATAATTAACGCAAAACTTAATGCTATACCCAGTGCATCTGCTACAACATATCTGGTGTGTAATAGTAACAAATTGCCACTTCCTGCAAATTCTAAGGGCTTTGCATTTTATCCTGCCACGAATCCGACCATAAATGCGTATTCTGATTCGGGTTGTAATAATTTGCTGGGGAATATTGTTCAAGTATCAGATAGCTCGGCAAATATAGCAGTTACCAATTTGAGTTCGGGTTCTGCTACACCAACCCCTGTTATGCTTTATAAAACCTACACTGCTACGGTAAATTTGATGAGAGATGGAAGTGCGTGGTTAGGATCTGGTAAGGTAATAACATTGCAGCAAGCAAGTGAAACACCGACATCAACAACAGAGTCTAATGGTGTATTTACAGCCAATGTAGGAAACGGCACATGGAAAGTATTGTCCGGAGCAACTGATACAGGCTCAACAGTCGTAATTAACAATGCAGCAGCGTTACAAGACCTCAATTATTACACGGTAACATTATCGAACGGCACCGGTATTGCCTCAACAACTGGCAGTGGAACATATTTAAGCGGCAGCAACGTGTCAATTAATGCAACCGTTTCATCAGGCTACAGCTGGAGCAAGTGGACACAGACGACAAGCGGCGCTGATGTTTCGAGTACACAGAATTATCAGATAACAAATATTACAGCTCATCAAAGCTATAAGGCAAACGCAACGACAAACAGCTCCGGTGGTGGTGGCGGTGGTGGAAGTGGAGGAGGAAGCGGTGGAAGCAGCGGTGGCACACTGACACAGACACCCACTCACGTCCCGGTTATTGTAGACGGTAAGGACTATTATATCGGCGATGTCGCTGTAGAGGACAATACAGCTACAATTACAGTTGACCAGTCTGAATTTGACAAACAACTTGCAGCCGCCAAGCAAAGTGTAGTTGTTCCGGTTAGTTCTGATGCAAGTACTATAGTTGCACAGCTCGTTGTAAAAAATGTAGAGGATATGAACAATAAGGGTGTTCCGCTTTCTGTTCAAACAGGAAATATAAACTACAACATTCCAGCGTCCTCGATTGATACAAAAGCAATTATATCCGCACTAGGCGCAACAGATCCGTCATTGGCACCGGTTAATTTGACTATCAGAACAAATGTCGATGCAGTGACGCAAGCAATTGTTGATTCTGCCATTAGTACAACAAGTGTCAAAGAAATTATTCCAGCAGTGCAGTTTGAAATTTCAGCAAACTTTAACGGTAAAACCTATGATATTGTAAATTTCGATAATTTCGTGAGCCGTTCGGTTGAAATTACACAGGAGCAAGCACAGCAAATAACAACAGCTATTGTTATTAATCCTGACAGAACAGTACGCCACGTACCAACATTTGTATATCAGAAAGACGGTAAATGGTATGCGCAAATCAATAGCCGGACAAACTCTACTTACGTATTGATATATAACCAGATGAGCTTTTCTGATGCTGAAGGTAAATGGTATCAAACAGTTGTAAATGAGATGGGCAGCCGTAAAATCATCAGTGGTGTCGACAGCAATTCCTTTGCCGGTGACAAAGCTATTACAAGAGCAGAATTTGCCGCTATTTTGGTTCGTGCGTTAGGCTTGCCGTCAAACGGCATGGCAACATTCTCCGATGTACCTTCAGATTCATGGTACAGTGGTGCTGTGGCAACGGCGGCACAATATGGTATTGTTTGTGGTGTTGGCAATAATAAATTCGCACCAAATGACAATATCACAAGAGAACAAGCCATGCAAATGATTTATAATGCAAGCAGGCTTACACCGTATGTGGCAGTGACAGGTGCAGATAACACCAAAAGCTTTACCGATTATGGCACACATTCTGCTTGGGCAACTGATGCTGTCAATTTCAATTTAAACAATGGATTTATTCAAGGATATAATGGACTATTTAATCCAAAATCAAACATCACAAGAGCAGAAACGGCGACTGTAGTATTGAAATTACTTCAAAAGTCCGGGCTGGTGGATATAAGAACAAAACTATAAGATATAAATATTGAATAATAATTATAAAAGCAGCTTTAACAAGCTGCTTTTATAATGTAATAAGACTCATTTAACTATATTGTTCATTTGTTCTAAAAGCTCCTCTAACCCACTTATCCAGAAACTTCAGCTGTTCCGGTGTATGAAACCAGTGTTCGCCATTCTCCATGACAGTCAGACGGCAACCGAAACGTCTTGTAAAGCTCTGTACAACAGCAGGTTCTGTAAGGTGGTCTTTATCTGCATACAAGATCTCTGTAGGGAAACTCCAATTGGTAATAGGATGCTCTTTTACATAACATAAATAATTCCACGAAAGTGTCTGCCCAAAAGATGTTGGAATTGTTTGTTCCAGCCTGAGTCGCTCTTCTGACACGCCTGCCCAAAGCATCATATTTTGGATCAATCGGTGCATATCAAGAATAGGTGAAACAAAAAGGCACTTTTCCAGTTTTTCATCTGCAAAACTTAACATGCTGAACCAAGCCCCAATGCTGTTGGCCATTAATGCAATACAACTCCAATGTGATTTAGCATATTCTAAAACTGCTGATAATTCGGGTACAGCATGCCACGGATCAAATGTATTCTTCTCTTCTTTGCGTTCTCCATGCTCCGGAAGATCAATACTCAGAACCTGCCAGCCATAACTGCCAACAATTTCAGCAAAAGATTCTGCCTCTTCTTTTGACCCGCCCTGTCCATGGATATATAGATATAATTTCTGGGAAGGCTCTCCCCATATAATTGATGGAATTCCCTGCATTTTAAAATATTCTTTTTTCATAAATATATTCTCCTTTAATGGCTAAACTAATATAAGTAATAATTAAACTAATCACATTAGTATTATAAGATTATATTACCTTATTGTCAATAATGATTAGTAGTGTTTTGCAAGTTTTATTATTGACGAAACTAATTGAATTAGCTAAACTTAATGCATAATTAGTAAAATATAATATTAGGAAGGAATAATTATGCGCATTACGAAAGAGGCGGTTATAACGGCTGCATCAGAAATTGCTGATAATGATGGTCTTAGCAAGCTTTCATTGAAGGTCGTTGCCGAAAAGCTCAATATCAAAACTCCTTCTTTATATAACCATATAGACAGTCTGGATGATTTGATGAGGGAAGTTGCTCATAAAGGAATGAGAACAATGAATGACCAAATGACACAGGCTGGTATTGGTAATTCCGGGGATACGGCGATAAAATCTATTAGTGCCGCTTATCTCAACTATGCAACAGCTCATCCCGGAATATATGAAACAATTCAATGGGCTCATTGGCATGGTAACAGCGAAGCAGCAGCAATATTTGATAATTACAAGGCACTACTAGAGAAACTTATCTTATCCTGCAGTTTCAAAACACAAAAGACAGATGAAATAATGAGTTTATTAATGAGTATGCTTCACGGATACTCATCTATGGAGCTTGGAAAAGCTCATACAAACCCGGAAGTTGCAATTAAAGGACTCATCGGTTCGATAGAGATTATACTGTTGGGTTTACATGCAAAGTATGATTAATGTTTATAGTAGTTATTGTTGGCGGTAAACAGTGTGAATGGGAGATAGAATAAAAATGACAAGAGCTCCGGCGATTAAAAAAGAAAAGGAAACAAAACGGCTTTATTATCTGGATAATCTGAAAATAGCTCTTACATGTTTTGTGGTGGCACATCATACCAGTCAAGGCTATACAAACATTAATACGGGTTGGGCTGTACAGCAGACAAATATTCCTGAAATCAACGATAGAATAATCGGGTGGTTTCTGTCTATAGATAACGCTTTTTTTATGGCACTCTTCTTTATGATATCCGCTTATTTTATTCCACGCTCCCTAGAGAAAAGAGCAACCAAGCAATATATCCAGGACCGTATAAAAAGACTCGGAATTCCGATTATAATATTTATGTTTGTAATATTCCCGATTACCGGCTTTTTACTGCATGGTGAGGGTATGACTTTTATTGATTTTTTAAGTCAAAAGTATTTTCCTGTTCCGAATGGTGAAATTAATTTTGGACATACTTGGTTCCTGTTCGTTTTACTCATATTTACAGGCATTTATATACTATTTGTTAAAACAAAATGGGTACAACAGCCCAACAAGGACAACTCAAGCTCGGAGAATAAACCATGTTTGCCTGCGTACTTGAACAATTTACACATCTTGTTTTTTGCATTGGGACTTAGTATACTTACCTTTGTTATAAGAATAATCTTTAAGCCGGGTTATTGGTTGCCATTGCATGCCTTTGAACCAGCGAGAATAATTACTTATATTGCAATGTTTGGTTTTGGTATTCTAGCATATAGAAAACAATGGTTTGCTAAGCTTCCGGTGTCTGTCGGGATAACATGGGGAGTGGTTTCATTGGGGATAATTCTACTGGCACCTCCTATAATTTTGTTTCTACTTGGCGGATATGCAATATGGGCGGAGGGTTTATCCTTAAATTCGTTAATAGTATCTGCTTGGGAAACTTTCCTCTGTGTAGGACTATGTGTAAGTTTGCCGGTGCTTTTCAGGCAAAAATTTAATAATACAAACAAAATTTTAAAGAAGACAGCCCAATATTCATTTGGGGTATACCTAATTCATCCGTTAATCATCATCCCCATTCAAGCGGCTGTCATTAATGTTCCGATACATCCGATACTGAAATTTATACTTGTTTCAATTGTAGGTATTATCTTATGTTATTCACTTTGTCATTTATATTCGGTTACTAAAAATAATCTATTTAAAAAAGTAATAAGAAATTAAGGTTATTACTCTAAAATCTATCATGGCATCATTCAATAAGCTTCTGTAATTTTACGGAGGGGGTTAAAGAAAGCTCCTTCCACAAGTTTTCGCTGTACTTGTCATATATAATTCTTGCGGATGTAGTATCCCCGGTTTTCAGTAGTGTGGTAATTAATTTTATTACTGTTTCTTCATCACAAGAATCATGCAATAAAATCATTTTCATTCTTGTACAGGCATTATCATATTGCTCTTTCCTTATATATTCGTCAGTTAATATGTTTTGAATATTTTTATATTCATTTTCGAGCCAGAGGTTGTATCTGAGAGACCATTCATAGTATCTGTCTTCCAAATATGGAGAGGTATATAGATCAGCGGCTTCCTCCAATACTTTATAATCAATAGGAGGCGTCTTACCCGACTTTACTTTTGACATGAATGAATACATATCACAGGTTAGTTGATCTGTATCCAGTAGATAATAGTTTCTGTCTCTGATTAATATATCAGCAAAGCCTTTAGTATCCAGGGTTTTTCGAAGATAAGTACAGGTTACCCGAAAGTAATTTGATGCTTTTTCAGCATCAGTATCGGGCCATAGCTTCTCGATAATCTGTTCTTTGGAAACTGCCATACCGTTATATTGAATCATCAGCGCAAATAATTCTTCTGCTTTGGAGGTTCTGAACCGTATACGTGATGATTTGTCCTTATTTGTATAGCATAGAAATGAACCGAAACATGTTACATATAGGGATTTCTGCAGCTCTTTACCGGGAATATGATGGTTTCTTAAATCCAGCCGATCAAATAATTCTTGAATGTCATTGCTGCCAATTGGTTTTAGCAGATAATCAAAAGCATGCACCCGGAAAGCATCCAGTGCATATTGATCGTAGGCTGTAACAAAGACAATATCAATAAAAGGATTGTATTCTCTAAGCATTCCGGCAAGTCTGAGGCCTTGGATTTTTGGCATATCAATATCCAGAAAAGCTATATCTGTTTTGTTATTCCTGCAGTATTCAACTGCTTCCATCGGGTTTGTAAATGATGACACGGAGGATATCCGCGTCTCATTAGCGGCTATACGTTCAAAGCGTTCCAGTGCTTTTATTTCATCATCAACTGCTATTATATTATACATGACGTGACCCTCCTAAAATGGTAGCTCAAATTTTATTACAGTACCTTTATCGATTATGCTGTAAATGTCAAGACCTTTCCCATATAACCGGACAAGTCTGGCATGAATATTATAGAGTCCAATACCTTTGGAATTATTGGGCTTTGTTAACAATTCAGACAAAAGTTCTTTATCGATTCCTTCTCCATTATCCTCAACAGTAAATAAAATGGATGTTCCAAGATTTTTAATATCCAATTTGATTAATCCGCCTGTTCCGCTATTACGAATGCCATGCTTTATTGCATTTTCAACAAGTGGCTGAAGTATCATAGGAGGAACCGTGCAGTCAATCAATGCTTCATCAACATGAATTTGCATATTGATATAATCAAATCTTGCTTTTTCAATCTGATAATAAGCATTTACCAATTCGAGTTCCTTTCTTAAAGGAATTACATTGCCTAAATTTTCAAAGCTTAAAGTACCTCTTAAATACTTGGATAAATACAAAATAAGCTGTTCCGCCTGTTCGGGATCGGACTGGCAGCATTGTGCAATTGTATTGAGAGTATTATATAAAAAGTGCGGTTTAATCTGAGCATTCAAAAATGCAGTTTCAGTATCCTCAATTTTATTTAAAGAATGCTTCAAATCTGAAGACAGAAGCTCAACATTTCGAGCGGCATTCATAAAGCGTTTCCATAGGAGAAGGAAATGAATAAAAACAAACAGCACCAAGCTGTAGGGCAGAGAGTAAAAAATATCAATTATCTTTAAATATTCCAGGATATTGGTTATTGATCCAATCGCTAAAATAATAATGCCTGCGATATAATACTGATACTCTGGTCTTTTCTTTATAGTAATTTTAATTGCGATATAAATTCCATACATGCATACCAATGAAACGCTGAATAAATAAGGAATAAACAGCTGAAGATAACTATACGGCCTGCATACAACCAATATAGCAATATAGGAGAGATTAGCAAATACTATAAATCTGACCGCAATTCTTGAAATGTCCTCCCGGTAAAGGGCTTGTGTATAAAGCACCATGGAAATGATACATAACGGTATTGTTATGGTAACTATCCTTGAACCGACAGAGAAGGGCAAAGCCGGAAACAGCCTCATAAACATCGTCTCGTTGAAAAACATTGTCCATAAACCTACTGAAAAGCATAAAATACTGAAATATAGAGTTTCAATTCCTTTTCTGCGCAGGAAGAAATTGACTAAATGATATAACCCTGCCCCAAAACATACTAAAATTAAAAAGAAATCAAGTGCAAAGCTGATACTCTGCCCTTTATGAATGGCTGAGGGACTTCCTAAAAGAATGCTTTGCCCCACACCTGAATAGATATGCAGACTATTTTTTACCTGAAGTACAATTTCAAGCTGAGTACCATCTGAATAAAATTCATATATTTTTGGAGTAAGGTAAGACGGTTCTTTCCCTTCTTTAAATAGGTTGCTGCCCATAAGCTCATTATTTACCCAGAGTTTATATTCAGTGTAAATATCAGGGGTGGAAATGCTGAGTATGTGCTTTTTGCCATCAAGTCTAACAATTAACCTATATGTTGCATAACCCTTCGATGGAAGATTTAGCTTACTGTAATCGGTCCAGTAATCAGGAAATCCATAATAGCCTGTCAAAGAAGCTTTTGAAAAATCATCACCTGGTGAAACGAGCTGCTGCCAATAAAACTCCCATTTCCCATCCAGATTGACAACACCATCCTTACTAAAATCCCAATATGTTAAATTGAGGACTCCATTGTATGCTTGCTGCTTTGAAGATGTGGCCTGGCAGCCCGTAAGGAGTAACAAAGGAAGAAGTATTATTAAAACCATAAATTTTTTATGCTTCATAAAATAAAAGTCCTCTTAACTCCATTATTAAAAATATTACCATTATTATTTAGATTATAGCATTTAACAAAATGTATTTGAACATAGAGTGACCTTTTTAGATATAAAACGACATGAATTCTGCATTTGTTAATTAGCGGTTAATAGGTATATGGTATTACGGTAGTATAGCTTAATGGTTATAACTAAAGGACTTACAAGCACTCCGGTATATGAACCGGAGGAATCTATGAGTGAAAGAGTGAAAAATATGAAAAAATATTTGAGCTTGTTAATTATTTTTGCAATGCTTTTTAGTTTTCTCCCATTAAATGCCTCTTCGGTACAGGCGGCAGATGGCAGTTTAAGTAATATCACCGAATATACCATTCCGACTGACATCAGTATTCCATTTAGCATCGTTGCAGGCCCGGATGGCGCTATGTGGTTTACTGAATTCAACGGTAATAAAATCGGTAAGATCACTATGGACGGCACAATTACCGAGTATCCAGTTCCTACTGAAGGCAGTGTACCATTGTACATTATAGTAGGGCCAGATAATGCTCTTTGGTTCACTGAACTAAGTGGCAATAAAATCGGTAGAATTACTACAAGTGGTGAAATCAACGAGTACTCCATTCCGACACCTGGGTGCACTCCAACAGGCATCACAGTGGGCTCGGATAATGCACTGTGGTTTACAGAACAAACCGCTTTTAAAATTGGCAGAATTACAACAAACGGTGAAATTACCGAATATTCTATCCCAAACAGTATAAATGGTTATCCATATGATATCATTGAAGGCTCAGATGGCAATATGTGGTTCACCAGACAGGGAGCGAATATAATTTGCCGTTTTAATTACCAGAATAATGAGATAACCGAGTATTCCGTGCCTACCGCAAGCAGTTCTCCCAAAGATATTATTACAGGTCAAGATGGTGTACTATGGTTCACTGAAAAGAGTGGCAGTAAAATAGGCAGGATCACTACAAGTGGTATGTTCACTGAATATACTATTCCGACCAATAACAGCAGCCCGGACAGTATTACAGCAGGACCTGATGGAGCCTTGTGGTTTAATGAAGCTGGAGCTAACAACATTGGTAGGATTGGAATGGATGGTACAATAACCGAGTACCATGTTTCGGAAAGTTATTGTAACTTGAATGGTATTGCGACCGGACCCGATGGTGCATTGTGGTTCACCGAAATGGAAACCGGGAAAATCGGCAGGTTATTGCCGCCAATAACACTTAACCCTAGCAGTATTACTGCCGGCTACACAGGAACTCCTTCCATCACAGTGACTGGAGTAAACTTCATAAGTGGCACTACAACATTGAATATTAAGAACAGTACAAATAGTGACATGACCAATGGAGCGATACTTTCTGTTAACGATACAACCCATGCAAGCTTTAATTTGCCCAATGGCTTGCCTGCAGGAACCTATACGGTGACACTGACCACAGGTTCAGATGTTGTTACCACTACCCTGACTATAATGCCTCAAACTGCAGCTTCAGTAGCAGCTGGTATCACCTCTGTAACACCACCTACAGCAGGTACCACCAGTTTAACTATGCCGACGGTACCATCAGGCTATACCATAACGATTGCTTCATCTGATAACACAGCTGTCGTTGCCGTAAATGGTACTATTACACCACCTGCTACGAATACAACTGTTAATCTGACATTTACTGTAACAAATACCGCTGACTCCTCGACAGCAACTACTGCTAGTATCCAGGTAACGGTCCCTGCTATTACAAGTGAGCCTCCGACTGTGGTCGATACGGGCACTATTACTGAGTATACGATACAGACTGAAGACAGTAGACCTTTAGGTATTACAGCAGGCCCAGATGGTGCCATGTGGTTCTGCGAATCTAAAGCTAAAAAAATCGGCAGAATCACCACAGACGGTTTAATCAATGAGTATTCTGCCAACAACACCCCGTATTCGATTGTGGCAGGCCCGGATGGTGCCATGTGGTTCACTGAACCAGAAAACGGAAAAATCGGTAAGATTACAATGGATGGTACAATAACCGAGTATATGACCTCATCAAATGAAAGTCTCCCCCTTTTCATAGTGGCAGGGCCGGACGGTGCCATGTGGTTCACCGAACAGGGGACTAGAAAGATTGGCCGAATTACGACAAACGGTGAAATTACAGAGTTTTCAGTTTTGAATGATGATGATAGCCTTACCGACATCACAGCAGGATCGGATGGTGCCCTGTGGTTCACTTACGATAATGTTGGTAAAATCGGCAGAATTACTACGAACGGTGTAATCACAGAATTTAAAATTCCTGCTGACAATAGTAACTTTTTCGGTATTGCAGCAGGCCCGGATGGTGCCCTATGGTTCATAGATCAAAATAATAGTAAAATCGGCAGGATCACGACAAATGGTACAATCACAGAATATTCTGGTATTACAAAAGGTAGCTCCCCTACACTTATTGCAGCAGGTCCGGACAATGCCATGTGGTTTACTGAATTAGGTGTTAATAAAATCGGCAGGATAGCAATGGATGGCACAATCAGCAAATTTTCAATACCGACTGGTGGTAGCTCCCCTGTGGATATTACCCTGGGCCCGGATGGAAACATATGGTTTACTGAGTTTCAAGCTAATAAAATAGGTAAACTAACATCTACCTCTTTGGTTGCAGCCAGAATCACTTCGGTAACATCACCGATTTCCGGCGCTACCAGTGTGACTATGCCGACTGTACCGGACGGCTACACCATAGCTATTACTACCTCCAGCAACACTAATGTAATTGCAACCGATGGCACAATTAATTCTCCATCGACAGACACCACAGTGAACTTGACTTTTACAGTAACAAATACCTCTAACCACTCGGCCGCAATAACCAAAAGTTTTCCTGTAACTGTTCCAGGTGTTAGTAGCGGAAATGGAAACAATGGCAGCCCAGGGAACCCAACTACAACTGCCACACCTGCAAATACTGGCGTTGAGATATTAGTTAACGGTAGGGCTGAAAATGCAGGTACTGCTGAAACCATAACTAGGGGAGGCCGGACTGAGACTACGGTTACTGTAGATTCCAAAAGGCTTGAAGAGAAACTGGAAAGAGAAGGGAACAGACCTGTTGTTACAATACCTGTTGACAGTAAAGCTGATGTTATTGCAGGAGTGTTAACAGGAGAAATGGTTAAGAATATGGAAGAAAAGCAGGCAGTTTTAGAAATAAAAACAGGAAATGTGACTTATACGCTGCCTGCATCGCAAATTAATATTGATAATGTTTCGGAGCAGATTGGCCAGCAGGTTGCACTGAAAGACATCAAAGTAAATGTTACCATATCTGCACCGCCGCAGGATACTGTGAAAATAGTTGAAGACACTGCAGATAAAAGTAATTATAAGGTGGTTGTGAAGCCTATAGAGTTTAGTATCACCTGTTCAAGTGGGGGCAGGACAGTGGATGTTTCCAAATTCAACGGCTATGTCGAAAGAACGGTTGCATTACCTGACGGGGTGGACCCAAGCAAAATTACAACTGGTATTGTGTTGAATGCTGACGGAACTTTTTCGCATGTTCCTACAGTAATAACTATGATTAATGGTAAATATTATGCGAAAATCAACAGTTTGACCAACAGTACCTATTCTGTAATATTTAGTCCTAAAGCTTTTATAGATGTAGAAAAGCACTGGGCTAAGGATGCAGTCAATGATATGGCTTCAAGGCTTATTATAAGCGGTGCCGGAAATGATATGTTCGCACCTGACAGAAATATTACCAGAGCTGAATTCGCTGCCATTATTATCAGAGGGTTGGGATTGATGCGTCCGGGAACCGGAAAGGCCTCCTTTAACGATGTATCGAAAAGCGACTGGTATTATGATGCGGTATCAATAGCATGTGAGTATGGGATTATTTCCGGTTATGGGAATGGTAAATTCGGACCGAATGATAAATTAACCCGGGAGCAGGCAATGTCTATGGTATCAAGAGCAATGAAAATTACCGGCTTGGAATCAGGAATAACTGATGGTGAAATGAGTACAATTTTTGAAAAGTTTTCAGATGCAGCAACTGCTTCGAACTATGCAAAGGAAAGTATTGCGCTATGTATAAAAAACGGGATAATTTCCGGTATAAACAGTACAATTGCTCCAAAGAACTATATAACCCGTGCAGAAGTAGCTGTAATCGTTCAGAGATTACTGCAAAAGTCTAATTTAATATAAGATGAGTAGAAATAAAGTATGCAGAGCAGCTTCAAAGGCTGCTTTGCATACTTTATCAGATTTCTGTTTCTGAATTAGCAAAAACTTAATGCATAATTAGTAAAAAGTAAAACGCCGCCAGCAAGATAACAGTCTTGGGCGGCATTTTTGATATATTGAATATTAATTGATAGCTTTTCCATTAACATAAAGTTTATGACCATTTGTCTCAATATTGCTCAAACTACCGTTAAAGGCCGTAACATAGCAGTCTGCTGTGAGAACCCATTTGCTTGAGGAATCGAGTGTTACAGAAAGGGCAGATGCCTTTGTGCCGTCGGAGTTGATGGAACCTGAGAACATAGAAGAACCTGTAATATTCATATCAAGTGTCGAAATGGAGTCGACGGTTATATCGCCATTAAGTGTTTGTCCTGAAATTTTGAAGGTGCATTTACCACCGTTTGAACCTGCTTTTCCCCACCCTCTAGATGCGTCATTGCCTGCAACGAGAAGAAGTTTGGTTCCTGCAGCCGGGGTCAGGTTTACACTGCTAAGTGAAATAGTACTGGAAGTGTTGGTTACATAGAACATATCGCCACTTTTTGAGACTAGTGATCCACCTGTCATAGTAAAGCTGCTGTTACCGACCTTCGCATCGCCCGACATACTCTGATAAAGCATAACATTGTGTATGTTTTCATTGCTGGATTTGCTGTAGGTACCTTTCATATTCCCGGTAACAGTGCAGTTATTCAGTGTTACGGAGTTATAACCTTCAACAACTATGGCTTCGGAGTCGTTAGCTGTTAATTTGGAATTGTTAACTGTGATGGCTGCTGTGCTATAGATTGCAGGAGCACCGCTGCTTCCGGATGTTGTGTATGTACCTCCGTCAACAATCATTGTTCCACCTCCGCGGTCACTTCGTATAGCTGCCTTTACAGTTGAGTTTACTGTCAGGTCTTTTGCAGTTATCTTGCCACCACCGGCAACCTCGATGCCGCCTGCATTGCCGCCGGATACATTGATAGTTGTGCCGGTGATGTTGATTGTTGCGTTGTCATAAGCAAAAACTCCGTTTGCGCCTTCTGCTGAGGCAGTAACGGTACCACCCTTAATATCCAGTGTGGCACCATTAAGCGCCAGAATTGCTGAATTGAGGCCGTAAAAGCTGCTTGCATCGCTGCTTGAAGCAGCACCAGCACTTTTGTTGACTATCACGCCGTTAAGAGATGCCTTAATACTGCCTTCAGCTCGGATTGCATTTTCGTCTGCCTTTGTTGAGGCATATGTACCACTGTTGAGAGCATCCCCATCTTTTAGGGAATAAGCGCCGATGCCGGTTGTCACTGTGGTTGAACCGCCGCCGGGAGGCGGACCGCCTGGACCTCCGCCTGTTCCGCTGCTTGGGGGCATTCCCGAAGTTTCACTCGATTGTGATGAGTTGGTTGTGCTTGAGGAAGTTGATGAACCGCAGCCTGTTAAGACTGTAAGAATGAGAGTGATCATACAAATGACAGCAGTTAACCTATGTATTTTTTTCATATCTTATTTCCTCCTGAAAATTTTATAATTACAACTTAATTATACCTCCGTGTCTTTTAATAAACTGAAGCAGTGTTGAGGCAAATTTAAGGCATAATATATTTTTCTGTTCGCAATTCCTGAAATTTTACAAAAGTGCCATTTTGCTTGTATAATGGATTATGGAGCATATATTATTTGCAAAAGTTTTTAATCGAAGTAATAATTACAGAAAAACAAGAGGTAACTAATATGAAGCTTATAATAATTCGTCATGGAGATCCCGACTATACAATTGACTCCCTTACCGAGCAGGGCTGGAAAGAAGCTGAACTCCTGTCAGATAGGATATCGGCTATGGATGTAAAAGAGTTTTATATATCACCTTTGGGAAGGGCCAAAGATACGGCTTCCTTCACTCTTAAAAAGATGAATCGTGAAGGGACGATTCTTCCATGGCTAAGGGAATTTCATGCACCTATAATGGATGAGAATCTCGGCAGGGAACGGGTAACCTGGGATTGGCTTCCTGCTGATTGGACCGGAGTTAATGAGTATTATGATAAGAATCTCTGGCATACAGTCAATGTTATGCAGTCAATTAAAGTTTTTAATGAAGCGAATAAGGTTTATTCCGGTCTTGATGAAATACTTGAAAAGCACGGCTATCAGCGTGAAGGACAAATATACCGGGCTGTCAGACCGAATAATGATACTATAGTTATGTTCTGCCATTTTGGTGTTGAGTGCGTAATGCTGGGACATCTTCTGGGTATCTCACCAATGGTTTTATGGCACGGCTTTTGTGCTGCACCTACGTCTGTGACAACATTGATTACCGAGGAGCGCAGAAAAGGAATAGCCTACTTCAGAGTGAATGCTTTTGGGGACATTTCACATTTGTATACTGCGGGAGTAAAACCGGCATTTTCGGCAAGATTCTGTGAAACCTACGATAATACTGATGAACGTCATGACTGATAGAAACCCTAATATAATTGTTGATTAGTTTGTTTTAATTTATGCTTCTTTTATTGCAAGTTTTCCCCATTGGATATTCTGAAGCATTGCCCGCCCAATCCCAATTAAGTCTGCTTTTTGTTCCATCAACAAATGATTTGCTGCTAACGGTTCAGTTATACCGCCTGTAAGAAGCACAGGAATAGATACAACTTTTTTTATTGCATATGAGAGGGGTGAAAAATAACCCTGGGAATTATCACCCGGAACAGTAAAACCAGATAAGCCTCCTGATATGCTTAATAAATCAATGCCTGCCTTTTGAAGTTCCACAGCTGCGATTTCAGAATCTTCAATAGTAGTTCCCCCAGCCATATAATCACATGCACCTAGTCGAAGAGAAATGATAAAATCATCGTTAACTACCTCTCTAACAGCTTTTATCACTTCTATATGAATACGTATCCGATTTTCTACGCTGCCACCATACTCATCACTCCTTTTGTTAATTAAAGGAGAATAAAATTGATTTAAAAGAAAGCCGTGAGCAGAATGTATTTCAATCCCATCAAACCCGGCGCGTTGTGCACGAAGGGCAGCAGATTTGTAAAGGTCAACTATGTTTGTAATTTCTTCTTGATTCATAGCACTTGCATGTTTCTGACCATTGGAATCGATTATGTCAGACGGTCCAACAGGTAGGTCACATGCAGATGTTTTGCTTGCATGGATACCGGCATGGTTAATTTGTAGAATACTTTTTGTACCATTCTCTTGAATCACTTTAGTAAGTTTGTACAATCCATCTATCATGTCGTTGCTTTCTATAGAAAGCTGCCTTCTGTCAAATTTACCAAAAGAGGATATAAAAGCATTTTCTATTATTGCTGCTGAAAAATATCCACCCTGAGTAAGTTTTTTATAATATTCCAGGAGATTTTGGGTAACCTTTCCGTTTGCATCAGCTTTATTTGTTACAATTGGAGGAAGGATCAGACGATTATGAAAATGGACTTTCCCGGATTGGTATGGCGTAGTAATATGAGGCATAGTATTTGGATTGATGTAACAATCAGGTACATCAATATTCCTTTCATGGTATTTTCTTAGGCTTAAATTTGGAACTCAATTCGACATTTGTTGCTAAAACTCCTGCTTCGATATATTTTTTTATATGGCGTGCGTCTAGCATTTATGACATTAAAACTTGTATAATAATAGTATTGATAAAAATAATTTCACCTTCTTGCAAAATATAATAAAAAGGTTGTAGTGTTGGAAGTGGGGGTCTACTAACTTGGAATATATAACAGTGAAAGAGGCTGCTGAAAACTGGGGTGTTTGTGAAAAAGAGTTATTCAATTTCCTTGAATATTTTCCTTATCCGATACAGGTGTATTTGCCGAATGGAATTCTGGCTTTCATCAATGAAGCGTGCCTCAATATATTACATATTCCTTCGAGTGGCGATGTTGTAGGAAAATTTAACGTGCTGGAGGATCCTGTAATTGATGCATGGGGCGATAATGTAAGAACAGATATTTTAAAATCCTTTCAAGGGGAAACTGTTAGACTTAACAATATTAAAATACCTATTCCTGATATTATAGATAGATTTGAAACAGGGGAACTCTGCTTTGACAGCAGCTTCCAAAATATAACCTGTTTCCCTGTTTATGATGAAAGCAACTTACTTAAGTATGTAGTACATTTATTTATCACCCTCAGGTTGTTTAATGGCAAAGAAGAAATAGTCAAGGCAAAAGAATATATTGAGAATAATTGGCTTGAGGATTTTGATTTGGAGAAAGTATCCCAGACAGTAAATCTAAGCAAATATCACTTTGCCCGTCTCTTTAAAAGGCATACTTCTGTTACTCCATACAGCTATTACCAAGATGTTAAGATAAAGAAACTGAAAGAGGCATTATGTGATCAAAATCTTTCCATCAGCGAGGCATTTGCTACGTGCGGTGTGGACTATAATGGAAATTATGCAAGTTTATTCAGAGAAAAAGTAGGAATGACACCTTCCAAATATCGTAAAACTATAGCACTGTCCACCCTTGAATAAAATAGATGGCATAAAATAACTTTCCAGATTATATAATTCGTCAAGCACTTATAATTTTATGCTTGGCGGATTTTCTTTTTGCAGGCGCAATAACTTAACTAAATTGAGCAAGAATGAAGTATTTTGTTTTGTTGCTATCTTCTAAAATTAAATCAGTTGTGATTCTTAATATTCTTTCTTGTTGGTTCAAACACGTATTTAAATAACTTTTGTGCTATTTCTCTTTGGCACAAACACTTAAATTGATTATTGATTAATATATGTAACAAATCTTATTCTACTGTGCAGCAAATAATTATTTAATACTCAGGAGGTACTAGTATGAGAAAAAGGTTATTGTCATTTTTATGTTCTATTGTTCTGTTGATAGGCATAACGCCTGTGACCGCTTTTGCGGCTTTACCTGATGGTGTCCCTTCATCACTGGAAGCAGCAACAATAACAGAAATTGAACTACTAAAAAACGGTGATGGGGTTCCTTATTTTAAAGCCCAGGTTAAAATTCCTCAAAGCGTCCTTGGAATAGACAGCGAAAAGCCTGCCGGAGGCTCTGTGTTCTGGAACTGGGCTGTTAAGATTGACAACGGTACCTGGAGTGAATTCGGCGGTGGTGGATATCTTGACGTAGTAGTTGAAACAGAGGAAGCAAAGGTCCCAAACACTAATGATACATTTTACTTTACTTTTGATCCTGTTGATGAGGGTAAAATTGGTGAGGTAGATATTAAAGCCCACATTTATTCCTATAAAATACAACTGTCTTTTGATTACTACGAAGGCTGGCCTAATGTTGAACCAATTTATTCTGCTGAATCCAATGCGGTGAGCATCGGTACCGGAAGCTTTTATAGCAATGCGAGCACATGGGCAAAACCTGAACTGCAAAAGGCCTCTGATTTGGGCCTTATCCCGGATATCCTTAAGGGGGCTGATATGACGAAGCCCATAACAAGAGAGGAGTTTTGCGAGCTTTCTGTATTGCTTTATGAACAAATAACCGGTAAGAAGGCTGAGCCTATATCACCAAACCCGTTTACAGACACAACAAATATACAAGTTCTTAAAGCTTATAAAATTGGAATTACTTCAGGTACTTCAGTAACAAGCTTCTCTCCCAAAGCACTGATCAATAGAGAGCAATGTGCCTCAATGCTGTTCAGAGCAATTAAAAGTATCAAACCTGATGGGGATTATAGCATAGCAGGCGTAAAGGATTTCCCTGACCAGAAGTATATATCTGGATGGGCTTTGGAAGCCTCTAAATATATGTCAAAAATGGGAATTGTCACAGGCAACTCACAGGGCAACTTTATGCCAAAGGCTACTACAACTGCACAGGAAGCTGCAGGTTATGGCATGGCAACCAGGGAGCAGGCCATAGCAATGACGGCAAGAACATTTGAAAAGATAAAGTAAATTTATTAAAAATAATTAATGGGGCATTGTTTTCAATGTCCCATTGAAATATCCATGACATTGACATTTCGGTATTTAGAAAACAGAGTGGTACCTGCTTGGTTTTTTAACTCCTTTTACTTGGGTCATTTTCGTCGAGAAATACTCTTGTAACCTTTGTATAGTTACCTTTTCTAATATCATCTTTACTGGCATCTTCACCAAATTTTTCATCACTAAAGCCTGGAGCAACAGTAGGTTTGCTAAATTTTCTATTATTATTCTTATCTGTCATAGGTAAATCCTCCTTTATTGATATAATAATAATATTTCTAAAACCTGATAATATAATACTTATATTAATATTTTGAAGCGACTGGATGATACACAGCAGGTTATTCCCTTTTAAGTATTTCATTAACCTCATTGTTATCAATTATATCCTCAATATGGCTTATACCCAACTGCTTAAGTATCTTCATTACGTTGAGGTTGTCAAAGGGAGTCATAATCAATGAATCCTCACCGAATTCATTTACAAGGCGTGTTGCTTTAACCGTGTCTATAATGGTTCTGGGACCTCCTACACATCCGCCTTCGCAGCCCATTCCTTCAATAAAATTTGCATCTACTTCCTTGCCGGCTGATAAGTCGTCCAATACACTTTTACAGGCGTTTACTCCGTCAACTCTCATAGATTTAAGCTTAATAAGCCTTTGTGGCTCCAGACGGTTAACAACGGTTTTGACTGAAAAGCTTACGCCTCCTGTTCTGGCGTATATCCTGCCGCCCATTGATGCCTGGTCTTTTTCATCACTGGGAAGCTCCTTCAAATTGATACTCAATGCATTAAATATCTCAGCAAGCTCATTGAAACTCAATACAAAATCAATGGAGCCTTTCAGTTCGGGACTTTTAATTTCTGCCTTTTTTGCAATACAAGGAGCTATAAAAACAACTTTTGCATTCTTGTATAATTCTTTTAAAAACCTGCCTGATGCAATCATAGGAGATACTGAGGGAGACATGTGCTTGAACATTTCTGGATAATGCTTCTTTGTCAGATTGAACCATACAGGACAGCAGCAGCTTGTCAGGAAAAAATCTCCTCTATTCTTTACAAGCCGGCTGAATTCGAAGGCTTCCCTAATTGTAAGTATATCTGCAAACAGGGCTGTTTCAATCATGTCATGGAAGCCTAATAGCTTTAATGCTGTCCGCAGCTGGCCCATGGTAATATCATCACCAAACTGTCCGGCTATTGCAGGGGCAACTGATGCATATATAGGCACTGTACCGCCTTTTAGGAGGTCTATCAACGGCAGAAATTCAATTTTATCTGCCAGAACCCCAAAATCACAAGCGGCAACACATTCGCCACAGCTAAGGCATTTGTTATCAATAATTACAGGTGTATCACTTCTTCTATAAACGCGCGCTTCATATTTACAGGCATCTTTGCATTTTTCTTTATCACAGTGCTCACATATACCTTGAATTTTAGCGATTACCGGCTCGCCTACCTCTCTTGAGCTTCTTATAATATCCAGTTCATCCTGAAACTCTGCATCACCTTTAGGATCAAGTCCCATAGCTATCCTGATGTGGTCTTTTATAAAAGGCAACTCATCATCCCTAAAACCGTGTTCTTCTTTTATATCCTTGGCGAGGGCATTTAAGTCGGCTGAGTTCTGAAGCTTACCATTCCAGTAAAGCTTAACAAGCTGGCCGAATATCTTCATCCTTTTTTCCTGAAAACCATTAAATTTGCTGTTTATCTAAACACACCTCTTCAATAATAAAGGTTGATTGTTTCTAGTTATAATTCCCTGATTGCCTTGTTTTAACCTGAATTTACTTAAAATAAAATAGACTAATATTCTTTTTTTAGTCTTAACTGCGTATTCATAGGAATAGAAATATTAGACTATTTCGGTTATAGGGGTATAGATTTGAAGATAAAATGGTTGATACTATTTATTTTTTGTAGTTTATTAGTTATCATCTCAATGGTTTTTATAAAGAATAATATTGAAAATTTTCATCACGAAAGATGGATGGAAGCTTATATACAAGCAATGGAAGATGAAGACTATAAAGAACAAGACCTTCAAAATCAAGCATCTATTCAGAACGAAAAAAGTAAACAGGGTTTTCATATTCATATAAATCTTGATAAATTGGAAATGTATGTTTACAACAACGGTAAATTATTAAAAACATACCCTGTATCAGGAGGTAAAACAAATACCCCTTCCCCGATTGGTAAATGGAAAATTATAAATAAGGATACTTGGGGAGAAGGATTTGGTGGAGCCTGGATGGGATTTAATGTGCCATGGGGTTTGTATGGCATTCATGGAACCATAGAGCCATGGTCAGTCGGCAGATCAAATTCATCCGAGGGATGTATAAGGATGAAGAATGCGGATGTAAAAGAATTATTTAAATTGGTACCCTATGGCACTTCTGTTGAAATTGTTTATGAAAATATACCTTTTCGTACTATGCGACATGGCGATGTCGGTCCTGATGTTTTGGAGGTAGAAAAAGCGCTTAAGAAGCTTGAATATTATAGAGGGGGTATAGACGGCGTTTTTGGCGATTCATTGGCTTTAAGTGTAAAGAAATATCAGAAGGATAACGGGTTATATGTCACAGGTAAGGTAAACAGCAGCACTTATACGCGGCTAATCGAGGCTTATAGTGAATTACAAAAAGGGAATGAGTTGATTAATCCCAATAATTCTAAAACAAATGAATAGGATATTACGTCTTATTTAAAAAGCTAATATAATTACGTTTGTTGTACTAATCAAAAATAACAAAAGAAAATGAGGTTAAACATGAAGAATTCATATTTAAAAAGGATATTAATATGTTTATTATTGGGAATCTTCACGGTCTCTGGAGTCACAGGAATTGGAATTCTTACGTTCCATACCACAGGAATCCCTCTTGGAGCCATTGATTATGGCGGAGGAGAGTGTCAAGTATATTCTTCCTTTGCATATGAAATTATTAAATTTTATCCCGAGACCAGTATTGATGAACCATATACGGGTAGAAGCTATTCGATTGAATGGAACATAGTTAAATCAATTGTTTGGGTTATTATATTTTCAGCTTGTTATTGGGTAATAATAAGCTTGATACAAAGATCTAGGAAGAAAAAAATAAAAGAAATCGGGTAAACCTTCTGTTATAATGAAATAGTGAGATGTTTTATATCTCACTATTTACTTTTAAAAGGGGTTTTGTTATGGCTACAAGTATAGACTTTATAGAATACATATGCGAACAGATATCAGGAATAGGCGCTGTAAGATATAAGAAGATGTTTGGTGAATATATGGTATATATTAATGACAAGCCAATACTTCTTGTTTGCGATAATACAGTCTATGTTAAGATGCTTGACTGTATAGCTGAAAAGATGAAAGAGGCCGAAAAAGCTTTTCCTTATAACGGGGCAAAAGAGCATTACATACTGGATATTGATAATTCTCAATTCAGTAAGGAAGTCATAGCTTTGTTGGAGCCGTTCACACCAATACCGAAACCTAGAAATAAAAAGAAGTGAAAGTAATGAAACAGAATAGGTAAATAACCTCTAAGCCATTTAAAATGCAGAGTCTACGTTAAAAGACATCGTGCATTTTTTTGTATACTGCAACTTTACATATATTGAGCACCATATACTGCAAATATAAGGCTAAAGACATATTGCTGGATTTTGTAGAAAATATTAGAATAGTGTTAGTATACATAATTTGTGAGGATAGATTATGATAGAACATGACATTTCAATAAGGCAAGGACTAATTAAAACCAAATATAGTGTTCCTGGAATTACCCGCAATCTCATTTACCGCCGTCGCATTGCCGAAAAGCTGGATAATGCTTTGAAATATAAGCTGACATTTGTTTGTGCACCTGCCGGTTACGGTAAGTCAACTGCTGTTCTTGAGTGGCTTGAAAAGGTTGGAATGCCAACAGCATGGCTTTCTCTTGATAACTCGGATAATGAACCAGTCAGGTTTTGGAGGTATGTTATTGCTGCCGTCCAGGCTAGTGGACTTATACAGCAGGATAACGTATTTTCAGATATATCTGTAAGTAGGGAACTTATTATTTCAAATATATTCAGTGACATGTTTATAGGAAAATTAGACGACTTAAATGAAGACCTGATTTTAATATTGGATGATTATCATCTTATTCATAATGAAACAGTGCACAAAAGTCTGGAATACTTTATTAAAAACATCCCCCCCAACATACATGTAATTCTTTTAAGCCGGGAAGAACTTCATAGAGGTCTTTCGGGTATGTGCGCAAAGGAACAGGTACTTCAGCTGAACAGCAGGGACTTATCCTTCGATTTCTATGAAATAAGTGATTTTTTCAATAAAAGAGGGTTTAAAGTGTCTGCAGAGGATGTTTCAAGCATTGAAGCCTCTACCGAAGGATGGGTGGCAGGTCTTGTGATCGCTGCCTTTACCATGGAGGAAGGGTTCGATGTACAGCAAGCCATAAGCGGGTTATCAGGCAACAATCGGCATATTGGGAACTTTATAAGGAATGAGGTTTTTGACCGCTGGTCTGACGAGGTTAAAGAATTCCTTGTGCACACATCCTTTTTGGATAAGCTCTCAGGAGCGCTTTGCAGTAAAGTGACTGGAAATCTAAAAAGTAATGAGCTTCTGGAAATGTTGTCTGAAAGCAATAGCTTTATTATTCCGCTTGATAGGGAAAATCATTGGTTCAGGTATCACCATTTGTTTCAGGAGTTTTTGATTGACAGATTTCAAAAGGAATGTGTGTCAAAACAGAAAACCTATTATAGCCTTGCTGCACAATGGTATCTGGAAAATGGATATATTCAGGATTCAATAAACTGTTTTATCAAGGCTCAGGAATATGAAAAAGCTTTTCCACTAATCTGGGACATATATCTGGAAATGACTCAAAACGGAGAATATTCAACCTGGAGGAAATGGATGGATAGCATGCCTGAGGAGCTGTGTGAGAATGATGTCAGGGCCTGTACCGGATATTCCTGGGTATTGTCTATGGAAAACCAGCTTGATAAGGCACAACTGTGGTCAGACAAAGCTATGGCGTGCTATAACCGTATAAAAGACTACCTTGATACGAGGGATAGAGAATTTCTTGAAGCGAATATTGTACTTACTTATGCAAATATAGCCGTTTTCAAAATGGATTCGGCCGAGGCAATCCGTTGCTTTAAAAGAATTAGTGAATTTGACTTATACACTCCCGTTGTCATTGGAGAGATGAATTCAGGTGAACCAAACCTTTTAAATACTATTTACGGGTTTAAAGGAAGACTGAATAAGGTTGAAGAGGTTTACAGCAGAAATCTTGGAGAACTTCCAAAGTTTCTAG
Organism: Bacillota bacterium; assembly: GCA_023397675.1. Taxonomy (GTDB): domain Bacteria; phylum Bacillota; class Clostridia; order Acetivibrionales; family JANLFN01; genus JAEZTC01. The sequence continues at coordinate 130,374 of JAEWTV010000139.1, forward strand.
GGGACTTTTCGGCCTACATTGCCGTAATACTTGCCGAGTATTATTATGAACGGGGTAATCTGAAAGCCGTATATTCAACACTGGTAAACAATATGGGAAGAATAACCGGACTTAATAATCCGGGAATTATTGTTCCGTGCTTTATAACCCTTGCTAAAGAAAAAAAGGCAAAAGGCGACATTAAAGGAGCTTTAAGAATTGTCGAATCAGGGAAAAGCATACTGCGGGAAAAAACCAATAGTATTTGGAACTACTTTTTTGATATTTTTACCGCAGGAATCTATATATGCACAGGTGATGTCCAAGGTGCAGCAAAACAGCTTGAAATCGACCGGATTGGGATTTTTGACAGTATTTCCTGCTGCCAGGAGTTGGAATATATTGTTTATGCAAGATACCTGATTCTTGCCAATCAACCAGATGGCGCACTGATTCTTTTAAACCGCCTTGAAGACTTCGCACAAAAGGAAGATAGACTGAAAAGCCGGATTGAAATACTATGTCTTTCGGCAATTGCTTATAATATGCAGAAGGATTTTTCAAACGCAATGTTTGCACTGCATAAAGCGGTTGAACTTGGTTCAGAGGAGGGTTATGTGCGCACCTTTGTGGATGAGGCTCAGCCTATGTCGGAGCTGCTGACAAGATACAAAGCCTGGGTTAAACAATCAGGAAATGATAAATATATAGAATATGCCAAAGAACTTCTTAAAAATACAAAATCATATATTAAACTGTTAACCGGAGTAGCAGAGTCAGAAGAAGAAACAGCTTCAAACAGTGAAACGGCAGAAACACTATTAAGCGCAAGGGAATTAGAGGTTTTAAAGCTGCTTGTGGCAGAACGCAGTAATCAGGACATTGCGGACGAGCTTTTCATTACGGTAAGGACTGTAAAACACCACAATGCTCAAATCTATGAGAAGATGAAGGTTAAAAACCGTCTTGAGGCTATTATAAAAGCCCGAGAATTAGGATTATTCGAACAATAGACCATATAAAACAAAGTTGAAAAGATGACATCAAAATCAGTTTCTTCTATAAATAATGGGAGAAGCTGATTTTTTTTGATAGATTATGCTAAAAACTGTACCTAGGTACAATTACTATTTAATAGTTGCCATTATATAATTTATGTGAACACAATCGTAAATTTCATTCATTGTTTAAAATGTCACACTGTAGTATACATATTTAATCAATAAAGGAGTGTAAATATGGTTTCATTTTATCTGACAAAAAAGTCAGGCTTCTTAAAGTGTTTTTTTTCATCTATATTGGTAATAACATTAATTCTTACCATTTCCCCATCACCTGCATTTGCTGCCGAGTCTACCCCGTTTGATAATTGGACAAAGACAAAGATTAACTTCACCGCTAATGCAGTAACTTATGGTAATGGTGCCTTTATTGCAGTAGGCAATGGTGGGAAAATAGCAACCTCGTCAGATGGAGGAGCCAGTTGGACTTATCAGACTCAAGGAACAGCAGATACTAATTTTACAGGGGTTACTTGTAATGGCAGCACTATTGCTATATCAGGATATGAACAGATTTACACAGTTATAAAAAAGAAGAAATATTTTGATCATTATGACAGCATTATCCTAATTTCTACAGACAATGGAGCAACGTGGACAAAGCAAACTCCAAATTTTTCCCGAATACTATGTTCAATAACTTATATCAATGATACATTTGTAGTTTTAGGAGATGGTGGTTTGATTTTAACCTCCAAGGATGGAGGAACAACCTGGGTATCACAGACGTCAGGAGTAACTACCCAACTTAATGCAGTAACCTATGGTAATGGTAAATTTGTTGTAGTTGGAATAAACGGCACCATTTTAACATCAGAGGATGGCGTAACATGGACACAGCAGACTTCCGGCAATTCAAAATATCTATCGTCAGTGGCCTTTGGTAACAACACCTTTGTTACAGGAGACTCATGGGGTAACTATTTGACATCGCCCGATGGAATTGCCTGGACATCTTATAAACTAAATACCGGAAATAGTGGATATAACGATTCCAGTAGTGCTTTTAGCGCAATAGTTTATGGTAACAACTATTTCGTTGCGGTTGATGATAATGAGATGAGGATTCTTACTTCGACGAATGGAATTGATTGGGTATCGCATGATACCGGTCATACTGCTTCCGAAGTCTATAACGACATTGCATACGGAGATTATGGCTTTTGCATTGTAGGTGATAAAATTTCACGCAGAATCAGCTTTAAGCCGACCATTTCTATGCTCGACCGTGAATATGGACCGGAATCAGGCGGCACACCTGTTAAGATTCTTGGTACCAACCTGAATTTAGTTAGCAAGGTTTATTTCAATGATACTGAAGCGTCCTTCACCTTGAATGAGGATAATTCCATTTCTGCAATATCTCCTGCAGGCACTGGTGAAGCTTGTGTAAGCATTGAAGGACCCGGATCATACAGCACGTACTATAAATACCCTTTCACCTATGGTGAAGCTGTTATAGACTTATCTGGAAGTACTGTTACCACTGGTCAGACGGTTACTTTTACTGCAAAAACCTCAGGAATAGAACCTGTAGAATACTATTGGATAAAGGATTGCTATGGCATCGGGGATGATGAACATATTAAAGCCAGTATTAAATCACCTATCCTGACTATTGAAGGCACACAAGTATCAGACTCGGGAAAATATATATGTGTTGTATATACTGAAGAAGGCTATGTTGAGAGTCAGGAAGTAGTTCTTACGGTTAACCCAATAGGTGCAGTGATAGAATCATCTAATCGATCCTTTAATATCGATAAACCTTCAGATGTGGATACCGACATTATATGGGGCGATGCTACCACAGTAACCAACTTGGTCTGCAATTCCAAGATATTGGTATCACCTGACGACTATATTATAGCTGGCAATAAATTAAAAATTAAGAAGGAATTTTTAATCAGTTTGAGTCTTTTAGAAAATGCTACGGCAGATATTATAATTTCTTTTGATACCGGAAATAGTGCCACTCTAAAAGTAACGGCAGTAAAGAAATATTCACTTTCTGTCAATGCAGGTGTTGGAGGCAGTGTAACAACAGGCAGCAGCGGTGATTATAAGGCCGGTACTCCTATTGCCATTAAAGCTTCTCCATCACCCGGATATATTTTCAATGGGTGGACATCCACAGGTGGTGGAACTTTTGTCAATGCTTCAAAGGAAGATACAATCTATACTATGCCCTCAAATGAGGCTGCTATTACTGCCAATTTCACATATGCCGGAAGTCCTGGGGACAATGGCGGAGGCGGAGGAATAGACACTCCTGTTATTATTCCTCCTGTGCAGGAACCGAAGGTAGAAACAAGAGTTTCAGGAAATACAATAACCGCTTCAACAGCCACTTCAGCAGCTGTTGATAGTAAAGGTAAGGCGAAGGCTGAAGTAACACAGGAACAAGTCAGTAAAGCTGTAAATAAGGCAGCGGAGGAAGCAACAAAACAGGGAGCTAATAAGCAAGCAGTACTAGAAATCAAGGTGGAAGCGGAAACGGATGCAAAGGCTGTTGAAACAAGCCTTCCCAAGACAGCGGTGGATACAATTGCAGACAGCAAAACTAATGCTTTAACTATAGCTACTCCTATAGCTGACATCACCTTTGATGATAAATCACTCAAAACCATAGCAGGGCAAGCTACAGAAGATCTAAAGATTTCAGCAGTAAAGGTTGAAACTGCAGCTCTTAGTGAAGATACAAGGCAGCTTGTAGGTGACAGACCGGTATACAATTTCAGTGTTACCAGTGGAAACAATACAATATCGCAATTCGGAGGCAGTATAACGGTAGCAGTACCATATACGCCAAAGCCTGGTGAGGATACAGATGCTGTAGTTATTTATTACATAAATGCACAGGGTAAGCCCGAGATTGTAAGCAACTGCAAATATGATGCAGTAACAGGCACAGTCAGCTTTACTACAAACCACTTCTCACAATATGCAGTAGGCTACAACAAGGTAAGCTTCAAGGATGTTCCGCAAGATGCATGGTATAGCAGTGCAGTAAGATTCATAGCAGCGAGGGGTATTTCTACAGGAACAGGAAATGGAAATTTTGCACCTGCAGCAAAGCTTACAAGAGGTGAATTCCTTGTCATGATGATGAGGGCATATGGTATTGAGCCGAGCACCGATTCTCCCAATAATTTTTCGGATGCAGGAAACACCTTCTATACAGGCTACCTGGCCAAAGCAAAGCAACTCGGTATAACCGGTGGTGTAGGAAACAACATGTTTGCACCAAACAAGGAAATAACAAGGCAGGAAATGTTTACCCTGCTATACAATACGTTGAAAGTAGCGGGTAATCTGCCTGAAGGTAATTCTGGAAAACAGTTAACATCCTTTACTGATGCCGGACAGATTGCATCCTGGGCAAAGGATTCAGTGGCTCTGTTAGTTGAAACAGGAATTATCAGCGGAAACGGCAGTATGATATCTCCATTGAACACTGTAACAAGAGGTGAAATGGCTCAGGTACTATACAATCTTCTGTTAAAGTAGGCCTGGTTTTCCTGGATAAGACTTCGCTATTAAAAAAATTAATACAAAAAAGATGCTGTCAAAACTAATGGTTTTAGACGGCATCTTTTTTTCCAATACAAACCGTAGTAAATGTTAAACTATTGACGACCATTCTAAAATGTAATAAAGCGAGATTACCAAGTCATGAGCTATTTAAATTATATTAAGAATGCAGAATGTACTTAATTAAGACATCCTGCATCTTCTTCTATTTCAAAAATTAATGTTTTAAAAAAAGTAAAACGACAGCAATTATTGATACTATAATGGATGCCAATCCAAACTGGAAATGAAAAGTGTGGGCACCCGGTTCGTTTGTCGGATGCGACTTAAGCCATAATCCGCATAACAGCATAAGCAGGTTCAGAATTATAGAAAAAATGCCAACCACTTTTATTAAAATATTCATTAGTTTATACCCCCCTTCCTTAAAGCCATTGTATTGTCTTTTCTTTTTTTGGTGCAATTCTAAGATGATTTACAGCAGGGTATCCAAGTATGACAACTGCATAAACCTGTTCGTTTTTAGAAAGGTTAAGAACTTTCTTGCAGCGGCTGCTTGAATTTATAGCATTTTGTGCCAGAGTAACAAAGCATGAACCAAGGCCTTTAGCTTGTGCTAACATAGTGATATTGTATCCAGCTAGAATGCAGTCTTCCTTCGGAGTAGGAATGATTGCTTTGGAATGAAGAATTACTATGTCTGGAGCATTCCTGAAAAATACATCTTCTTTATTATGCAGTTGTTCAACAAGTTTGCTTATCCGGATTCTGTATTCCCTATCCCTTAAAAACCCTCTGGCAAGGCCGTTTACAAAGGGTTTAGCCAAATTCCTCAGAAAGATATTGTTTAAAAGCATGCTTCTCTTCTCATAAATATGCTCAAGCTCCTTCTTAAGGCTTTTAGTAACCTCCGAATCACCTTTTAAAACTGTAAATTCATATGAGTGAGCATTTCCACCGGAAGGAATATATCTGGCGAAACTTAGTAGTTCTTCAATAAGTGAATTGTCAATCTGTTTTTGCTTAAAACTGCGGATGCTGCGGCGGTACCCAAGAAAATTTAAAAGGTTTTCGCTTGTGATTTCCTGCAGCTTTGCCCGGTTAAACAAGGGAGCACTGCTGCCATCACAGGTATGGATAGCGCCACTGGGGCATATTGTGTAACAGTGGTAACATCTGCTGCAGTCAGGGTTATCCGGTACAACGCGTTTCAACTGCTGTTTACCCTCATGGTGGCCGCATTCCTGCATGCATAAGCCGCAATTTATACAGAGACTCTCATCAATTGTAAAGTTTACAGACATAAAAAGACCCCGTTTTTTTAATCTTTTAATTTATTAGATAATAAAAACGAAGGAAAGTTACGCTTGAACTATATTATTTTTAAATTTTTTATTGAATTGATGTCTATTTTGTGAGAAAGCATTGGGAAATGTTCAAACAATTCTTCAATGGAGCGGCTGGCAGTTGATTTTATTTCATCCTGGCTAATCAGACCAGTTTCATAAGCCTGCTGTTTTGTTCTATTCAACAACTCCTGATCAATTTCAAGAATATGTTCTAATTTTCTTTTGCAGCACAAGTCGGTTTTTTCGTTATACCATCGACAGGTAGGTTTTTTTTCTTCAATTAGCCTGACTAGATTGCTTTTTGCCCGGTGGAGTCTTGCCTTCACTATACTTCCACTTGTACCTAAAATTTCTGCAATATCTTTATAGGAGAGTTCCAATATATGACGTAAAATATAGGCTATACGTTGGTTTCCCGGCAGTTCAAAAACGATAAACTGATAGCAGAACTGCCGAATTTCTCTTAATAGCTCCGCTGTAATGGAGGAGTCTTCGGGGTGGCTAAACCATTTATCAGATTGGCTGGTAATACTTGCCCCTCGAGCATTTATCAGTTCTTCATGAGGTAGTAGAATTACTTTTGAATTTTTCTTCTTTGTTTGCAGGCAGTTGTTTAAGGCGATTTTATAAATCCATGTGTAAATAGTGCTTTCTTCCCGAAAATCATCCAGACTCCTATAAATTTGCAGAAAGGTATCCTGAACTATATTTTCGGAATCCTCTTTGCTTCCAGTAATTCGAAAAGCCAGGTTATAAACCTTTTTACTATATAAATTAAAAAGTTCATCAAAATCCATTTTCATTTTATTAACCATTCTTTTTATAATCACTGAAGAGATTTTTTTTCTGTTAGAGGCTTTTTCACCTGCTTTTGAAGAAAGCGGGTACTTACATAATTATTATATGCAAATATAAATATGGTTTCAATGATAAAAGTGTTATGTTCATAGGACAAGAAAAAAGTATCATTATTGTTTCTTGTAAACATTTACATTCATTGTATTGAAATTATATTCTGAGAAATATGTAGCATTATGCGCGTTAACGTATTATATTTTATATGTATAGGTGTGTCATTTATTATTCTAAGGGGTCAAACGTATGGAATACATTACAGTAAAAGAAGCTGCTAAAAAGTGGGGTATCTCCATAAGACGCGTACAATATATTTGTAATCATGATATGATACCTGGTGCTGTTAGATTTGGAAAGGCATGGGGTATACCCAGGGATTCAGGTAAGCCCAAGGATGGCAGGTACAGTAAAAATACACAAAGGGTAAATGGTACTGGGGAAACTTCTAAGAAATTAAATGAGAATGAAGAAATGTTTTCAAAGATTATCGAATTCTTCCCCTATCCAATTCAAGTATATACACCGGATGGTACATTGATTTTAACCAACGAAGCTTGCCTGAGGGTAATGCATCTTCCATCGAAAGAGCAAATTATAGGAAAGTTTAATGTATTGGCGGACCCTATAATTAAAGCTTGGGGTAATGGTGTTTGTGAACAAATTGCAAAGTCTTTTGAAGGTGAAACAGTACTTTTTCATGACTTGCAGATGCCAATTCAAGGGATTATCAATCGATTTGAAACAAATGAATTGTGCTTTGACAGCAGTTTCCAAAATATTACCTGCTTTCCGGTATATGATGAGAATTCAAAACTTGTTTTTGTTGTACATATGTTTGTTACTTCCAAGTTATATAACGGAAGACAAGAGATGGTAAAGGCAAAAGAGTATATAGAGGCCCATTGGTTGGAAGACTTTGATCTGAACAAGGCTGCTTTGTCTGTAAATTTGAGCAGACATCACTTCTCGAGGCTTTTTAAGAGGTATACATCAATGACCCCGTTTAGCTACTATCAGGAAATCAAGATAAACCGGCTGAAAGAAAAACTTTGCGACAGTAAACTTTCTATCAGTGAAGCTTTTTCCGTCTGCGGAGTAGATTACAACGGCAACTATGCCAGATTGTTTAAGGAAAAGGTAGGGATGACACCATCCCAATACAGAAAAACTGTTGAACAAAAGTAATATAAAGATGTATCACAGGCTTCCTAGTTTAAACGCCAGGAGGCTTTTTTTATATAAATATGATTTTAAAAAGTAAGAATTAAATCTGTAGCACATGGTAATATCTGCAATTAAACCGTCATAGCGATTATATTTAACAAAGCAAAATGTGTACTAAACTTGGTGTATTTGTTGATATTAGTAATACCATTTAATGGATAACATAAGAGCGGGAGCATATTTTTATGAGCCTGTAATACTGATAAAGCAAAAGAATTATTATTCTTCTGCTTCGTCAATTTATACATTTGTAATTAGGGGGAGAATAACATGAAACGTAAAATTATTATAATGTTGCTGTTGGTTTGTATTACTTTAAACCTTATGTCTACGGCAGCACTGGCGGAGTACTCACTGCCCACAAGTTTTGGTACACCAACTGGGTTGTCAGTCTCATACTATGAAGCACATGATGGCAATTATGCAGGCTTTTATGCTACAGTTACAGCTTCCAATGACCTCCGGGCCTTTGTCGATGATGTTGGAGCAGATAATTCTAACTTTGCAGGTGCAGGGTACTCTCTGAATGAAATTGCACTCCAGCTCGATTACAAGACGGCAGGAGGAGATTGGCATGCAAATGATGACTGGAATACTAACTTTACACTCTATAAAAGTGGTATCCGAATTCAGAAAGGAGTTTACACCACATCTACCTCGTATACAGCTGATCAAATCCAGCAAATAACACCGAACGAGAAGATTCCTGAAAGCACTACCTACTTTGACTCTAATACCTGGCAGTTCCGTGCACGCTTCATGGTAGTGTCACAGGACAAGGACGGCACCTACTACACCGCTCTGTCTCCCTGGTCTGTGCCATTCTCATTCAGCAATAATAAGATTGTAGAAGATCCGGAAAAGCTTATTAACCATGCTCCAGTTTTAAAAACAGCTTCGGTTAGGACTTATTCTGATGGCAGGCCATATCTACAAGTGGTTTCAGAGACGCCTCACACCGACCTGACACACTTAAATTCAATAACAGCTAACAGTGTTAATACTGAAGTCTGGATTAAGGTTGGCAGTGGTGAATGGAAGCTTTGTTATTTTGACGGAAACTTTGTAGAGGAGTTTAATGTGGATGCAATCATCGGTTATTTCGGAGGTTTGGATAACTATGATGCTGCTGTTTACCAAGCGAAGATGCGATATAAATTTGATTATGCACACTTCCCCGAAGCAGGTAAATCCGGTATTATATATAGCCCATTTTCCAATGTTATCTCACATGGTATAGGTCCCTATTCAAATGCATCAAGCTGGGCTAAGGGAGAACTTGATAAGGCAGATTCCTATGGAATTATTCCTAATATCCTTAAGGGTGCAGATATGACAAAGCCCATAACCCGTGAAGAGTTTTGTGAGCTTGCAGTGCTGCTTTATGAAAAGACTACAGGCAAAACAAGTGACGCTGTATCTCCGAATCCATTCAATGATACGACAAACCCGCAAATATTAAAAGCGTATAAACTAGGAATTACTTCGGGTACTTCTGGAACTACCTTTAGCCCTCAAACACTTATAAACCGGGAACAATGTGCCTCTATGCTTTTTAGAACGATAAAAGCCATTAATCCTGGCGGAGATTATAGCATAGCAGGGGTTAAGGACTTTCCAGACCAGAAGTATATATCCGGTTGGGCAGTAGAGTCCACAAAATATATGTCCAAGATTGGAATCGTTTCAGGTGATTCAAATGGTAATTTTATGCCTAAAGCTACTACAACGGTGCAGCAAGCTACCGGATATGGCATGGCAACAAGAGAACAGGCAATAGCAATGTCCGTTCGGACTTTCGAGAAGATGAAATAAGAAGTTTCTAGGAAATAGCCTCAAATCAATAGGCAGCTGCTGGTAAAGACAACTACAAGTTAGCAAAATAAGTTTTACTGCTAAGCATAAAATTTCTAATAAACCGGCAAGGTCAAAACCTATGCCGGTTTATTTAAGTTAGGCCTAATAAGAAGTAGCACAATCCTACTATTCGTACTGTGATTACTACATTATGGTTATTGTAATATTCTGCAGTGTTCATGAATAAAGACTTAAATAACTTATAATTATTTACCAATTAGTTTAGGAGGGATATGTTTTGAAAAAGATTACTACAGTGTTTTTAATTTTGACTTTTGCTCTTACACTTCTATGCGGCTGTTCTTCGGAGAATAGTACTTCCGGCAAAAGTGAAATTACAGCTGTAAAAACAGAAACAAATACATCGCAGCCTGCAAATGAAAAAAAGAGTGACAATGTTTCGGATTCCAAAAGTACAGTTCAGACCTCAAGTCCAAAGATTTCAGTCAGTGTTCCAGCTGGATGGACTAAGATGGAAAGTGTGGCTCTTGCACAATATATGAAGGAGACTGCCAGTTTTATAGTTACCAGTAATGTTGCTCCTTCTGAAGCCAAGGGTCAGGATGATTATGTGGGACTTGCAAAGAGTGAATTCAAGAAAATCTTCACTGATGTAAGTTTTAGTGAAGCAAAAAAAATTACCGTAAATGGTATGGAGGGACAGGATTTCGAATTTTCAGCAACTGTTTCAGGTTTGAAGATGAAATACAGGGTTGTGTATTTTTTCAAAGATTCACAGGTCTATACACTGACTTGCGGTGCACTTGGTGGAGATTTCGATAAAATGGCAGCAGAATACCAGAGTATGATAGAGTCCTTTAAAGTACTTTGAGCAAAACAAGACATGAATTCGTATCGAAAACCAATATAATAATAGTAGAATATATATTTAGATAAGAAAATATCATAATGATGTAAAGCCTGACTTTAAAAGCAGGCTTTTTCTGTATCTGAAATTCGAAGCATAAAAGATTTGGAAAAAAGGTCAGCACGAATGACTATTGGTGTAATTTCAAATATTCAGACTAAAATTGTTATTCATATTTCCGCTTGTTATATGTTACAATCGAATGTGAAAACATAACAAAAAGGTATAAGAAAGAGGAAAATACTAATGAGGAATAAGAATACTTTTTATATGCCTGCCGAATGGGAAAAACACGAAAGAACATTCATGGAATGGCCGGTAAAATCCTCTTTGATTTGGCCGGAAAACTATGGCAGCGTGTGTGAAGGTTATGCAAAGGCAGCAAAAGCCATTTCGGAATTCGAAAAGGTTACAATGATTATAAATAAAGATACTGCCGAAGAAGCTAAAACATTGTGCGGCAGTGAAATTGAATATTTGACTATTGCACATAATGATGCCTGGTGCAGGGATAATGGGCCTACCTTTTTGATTAACAAAGAGCGGCTGATTTCCGCTGTTAACTGGCAATTCAATGCATGGGGCGGTAAATATCCTCATTATGATTTGGATAATATGGTTGCGCCGGAGGTACTAAAGCATTTTGGGATAGCGTATTTGAATGCACCTTTTGTAATGGAGGGCGGTTCTATTCACGTTGACGGAGAAGGAACCCTGCTTACAACCGAAGAATGCCTGCTTAATAAGAACCGTAATCCTCACCTTAAAAAAGTAGATATAGAAGAGGAATTAAAGTATTATCTTAATATATCAAAGATAATTTGGCTCAAACATGGTCTGTTTGGGGATGAGACTGACGGTCATGTTGATAATGTAGCCTGCTTTGCAAAGCCTGGAGTTGTATTGATTCAGACTTGTAAAGATCCTAAGGACCCCAACTTTGAGATCAGTACAGAAAATATTGATATTCTGAAAAAATCAACGGATGCTTCAGGAAGAAAGCTTGAGATTATTGAGATTGAGCAGCCCCCTGCAAGGTACTATAAGGGGGATAGATTAACCCTGAGTTATCTGAATTTTTATATTGTGAACGGCGGAATCATTCTACCGGTTTTTGGAGGGGATGCAGAAGCAGCCGATAAAAAGGCGTTTGACATACTTCAAGAGGTATTCCCGGACCGCAAGATAAGGACCGTAGATAGCATGGGGCTCATTACGGAAGGTGGTAATATACATTGTGTCACCCAGCAAATGCCCGAAGGAATAAGGTATAAACTTTCGTGAAAATTACTTCAGAAAAGCAGGTTAGAATGGAGGACGGTTATGCGAATGGTTAAAGTTGCAGCGACACAAATGAGCTGCACAGATAATATAGAAGAAAATATTAATAAGGCTGAAAGGCTGGTTAGACAGGCGGCTGCACAGGGGGCGCAAATCATATTGGTTCAGGAACTTTTTGAGACATTATATTTCTGCCAGAAGGAGAAGCCAGAATATTATAACTATGCTTCGGAGTTAGGAAACAACAAGGCTGTTGCACATTTTAAGAAAGTAGCAAAGGAATTGGGGGTTGTACTTCCTATAAGCTTTTATGAAAAGATGAATAATGCCAGATATAATGCTATGGCATTAATTGATGCGGACGGTGAGGTTCTGGGTGTTTACCGCAAAAGTCATATACCCGACGGACCGGGGTATGAGGAAAAATATTATTTCAATCCTGGGGATACCGGATTCAAGGTATGGGATACCAAGTACGGCAGGATTGGTGTCGGTATCTGCTGGGACCAGTGGTATCCAGAGGCTGCAAGGTGTATGGCCCTTATGGGTGCAGAAATACTGTTCTACCCTACTGCTATTGGTTCGGAACCTGAGAGCCCAGAGGTTGATTCAAAGGATCACTGGCAACGTTGTATGATAGGACATTCAGCGTGTAACCTGGTTCCGGTGGTGGCATCAAACCGCATTGGAATTGAGAAGATAGACGATTCCATTATTAATTTTTATGGTTCTTCTTTTATTACGAATGTAACGGGCGAAAAGGTAGCCGAAGCTGGGAGAGCTGAAGAAGCTGTTCTGATTGCAGAATTTGACTTGGACAAGGCCTCCGAGCAAAGGGTTGAATGGGGTATTTTCCGTGACCGTAGGCCTGATTTATACAAAGCTATACTAACTTATGACGGAGTGGTAAAGTAAACTTATTATTTGTGAAACGATTGGTTTAATAGCATGCTGAAAAGTATGCATTGAACCTTTCTTTTTTTATGGGAGTGGGAATTGAATTTATGCAGAATTTTAGAGATTTATGGAGTTAAGCCGGGTTAATTCGGTAATACCTGACCACATTGTCAATTATTTAACAATATGATTGTTGTTTTTTTAACAAACTAGGCTTATCATAATATTGTACAAACAATCAAGCAATGAACAAATAGTATATGCAGCTATCAATTTACTAAAAGGAGAGATAACTATGTGGGAAAACAAAATTGATATTAAACAGGTTACAGAGATAAGGACAAAAACTACTACATATTTTGGTGTAGGAGCTATAAATAAAATCAATGATATTGCAGATGCTTTGTCACAGATGAAAATAAATAAGGTTATAGTGGTGACTGGTAAGGGTTCACATATAAAAACCGGTGCATGGGATGTTGTTAAAAATACTTTTGATAAAAAGGGAATCGTGTATAAACTTTACAGTGAAGTTACTCCCAACCCAAATGTAGACCAGGTTGATGAAGCAACAAAAATTGCCCTCGATTTCGGTGCTCAGGCGGTTGTGGCAATTGGCGGCGGAAGTCCGATTGACACAGGTAAGAGTGTTGCAATATTAATGGCTAATACAGATAAAAATGCAAGAGATTTATATGGATTTACATTTACACCAGTAAAAGCGGTACCTATAATAGCAATAAATCTTACACACGGAACAGGCACCGAGGTTAACAGATTTGCAGTAGTCAGCATCCCCGAGAATGAATATAAGCCTGCAATCGCATATGATTGTATCTACCCGATATTCTCCATTGATGATCCTGCTCTTATGACAAAGCTGCCGGTAGAACAAACCTTATATGTTTCGGTTGATGCTATAAACCATGTTGTTGAGGCATCTACATCCAAAGCAGCAAATGCTTTTTCAATACTTTTGGCCAAAGAGGTTGTAAGACTTGTTGCAAAATATCTTCCTATAGCAAAAGATAATCCTGAAGACCTTACTGCAAGATATTATCTGCTTTATGCTTCCATGATAGCAGGAACATCCTTTGACAACGGACTTCTGCATTTCACACATGCACTTGAACATCCTTTAAGCGGCGTAAAGCCTGAATTGTCCCATGGGCTTGGACTTAGTATGCTGCTTCCTGCAGTGGTAAAACAAATTTATCCTGAATCGGGTGAAGTACTTGCAGATGTACTATCTCCGATTGTACCTGGATTAAAGGGAACAGCAGATGAAGCTGAAAAGGCATTTGACGGTGTAAAGAACTGGCTTAAAAATACAGGAATCAAGGCTCAGCTCACTGACGAAGGTTTTACAAAAGCGGACGTAGATAAGCTGGTTAAGCTTGCATTTGAGACACCAAGCCTTGGACTTCTGTTGAGTATGGCTCCGGTAGAAGCTACAAAGGATGCTGTAAGAGAGATTTATGAAAATTCACTTTAATAAATAATGCTGAAAAAACCTTGTATATAGGTGACTATTCACTTATATACAAGGTTTTTTGTTGAATACCAAGGTTGCCCTGAATATACTTATTTAAATTCATTATGGAACAAAAAAACATATTTAAAGTCTAATATGTATGCTATAATTTGAGTCGCAATAATTGAAAACCGGGGTGGCTATGCCAAGAAAACTATTTTGTGAAATAAATTCATTTACATATAAAATCTCTTTATTTAAAGAACAGATAAAAAGATATCTATGTTGGTTTTTTGATGAAAAGAAATATGCTAAAGCAATATCCAATGAACAGCTCCCTAACGTAATTTACAGGCATAGTTCGCTTATTCGCCGCACCCTGGGAAATGTTGATGCGACACTTCAAAATAATAAAGCCGTAAATCTTTCATTAACAGCACCCAAAATAAATGGAATTTTAATTAAGCCAGGGGAAACCTTTTCTTTTTGGAGGCTTGCAGGGAATTGTAACAAAAGAAAAGGATATCTTGAAGGATTGGTTATAAAAACACAAGGGCCAGGCAAGGGGATCGGGGGAGGCATGTGCCAATTGACAAATTTGATCCATTGGATGGTTCTTCACAGTCCCCTTGATATAACTGAACACCACCATCATAATCAGCTTGACATGTTCCCTGATTTTAACAGGCAGATTCCTTTCGGAAGCGGAACTTCAGTATGCTATAATCATATTGACTACCAGTTTACAAACAATACTGACAAAACATTTCAGATAATGGTTCATACAACGGATGAGTATCTTGTTGGTGAACTCAGGTGTGAAGGTGTGCTTGACACAGCATATCACATAATTGAAAAAAATAGCTGTTTTACTTATGAAGAAGGGGAATATTACCGTAATAATGAGATTTACAGAACAGTTTTAGATAAACACACAGGTGAAACGATTAGTGAACAACTTATAATCAAAAACCACGCAAGGGTAATGTATGACAGCAGGTACATACCGTCTGGCCAGCTTAAGCATATTTAATAAATTTAGAACGGAGAAATTCTAATGTCAGAAAACAAAATTACATTCAATTCAGTTGATGAATATATTTCAAAATTTACACCTGAAGTTCAGGAGATTTTGCATGAACTGAGAAAAGTGATAAAAGAAGCAGCACCGGAAGCAAATGAAAAAATTAGTTATCAAATGCCTGCTTTCGAATTAAATGGCATTTTGGTGTACTTTGCTGCATGTAAGAATCATATTGGATTTTACCCAACAGCAAGCGGAATTAATGCTTTTAAAGCAGAACTAGCAGGATATAAAGTTACAAAAGGTTCAATTCATTTTCCTATGGATAAGCCTCTTCCGACCGAACTAATCAGAAAGGTTGTCCAATACAGGATTGATGAGAATAAAAATAAAAAAGGTAAAAAAGCCGATCATAAATGACTATTCATGTAGTGGATGGAATATATTATAGTTTTCTAAATTCACTGGTATCAAAATTGGATGACGGTCAGTATTCAACTTATTCATTTTAAAGGTGGCAGCTACTCTAGGTCGCTGTTGTTTGTAAAGGTATTGGAGACTGTTCCTGGCAGTCAGCAAAATTAAGTTTACCATAACCGTGAGACGCCAAAAGAGCTCCGCAAGCTTTGTGTTGCAGGCTCTTTTGGCTTGCAGCTGTCCTATTTACTCAGGAACCCCCCGTCAACAGGCAATAACACTCCTGTTGTCCAGCCGGCACCTTCGCCTAACAGATATACCACAGCGTCTGCTATATTTTCTGGCTTTCCGTATTCGCCTAAAGGCATTCTGTCGCATATGTTTTCTCGCAAATCATCCATTGCTAAAAACTCGCTGTTGTGCTTTGTTGGGATCGGGCCGGGTGCTATTGCATTAACTGTAATACTGTATTTTCCCAAAGCGTCTGCAGCAGCTTTTGTAAAGGATATTATTGCACCTTTTGCAGCTCCGTAATGTACCTGTGTAGCAGAGCCTGATATTGCAGCAATGGAGGATAGATTTACAACCCTGCCTTTTATATTCTTCTTAACCATTGCTTGAGTAACCTTCTGCGTGATAAGAAATACACTTTTTACATTTATATTAAAGGTTTTATCAAAGCTTTCAGCAGAAATGTCAAAGAAATCTTCAAAGAAGCAAACTCCTGCATTATTGACTAACCCATAGATATCCTCGTGCTGACTTAGTTTATCTATAAGCGATTTCGTTCCGCATTCCTGTGATAAATCTGCCTGAATTGAAGTGAATGTTACTCCCGCCTCCCTAGCTATAGCCTCTGCCTCGCTAATATCACCACTGTTGTAGTGAGCAATGATATTTGCGCCTTCCTGTGCCAAACGTCTTACTATTCCAAGACCCAAACCTTTTGATGCGCCTGTTACTACAATCTTTTTTCCATGTAAGCTCATTTTTTATCTCCTTTTTTGTGTATACTGTTTTGTAGGGGTTTTGGTCAAATTATATTAATATTATATGCTGAATAAACATAATATAAAGGTTCAGAAGTAATTAAGTAAGATTAATGTAATGCTGTTAAAATATTAATATTGAATACGATTTTTACACGTCTTCAAAATGCTCGGACGCTCTGATAGAATTAATTATAGTACATGCAAGTAGGCTAAATATGAGAGCTTTTAATACATTAAAACATAATTGGAGATGAAGAAAATGCTTAATATTAATAGGGATTGGCTTCCCATATTAGTAAAACAAGAGCAATTATTGGTATTTGAAAAATTCAATAAGGATGATGCATGGAATTTGGGTTGTAAAACGATAGAGCTAATAAAGACGAAGTACAGCAACTGCAAAAGGGGTATAGCTATTCAGATATTTTTTGAGCATACACTTGTTTTTTCACATCTAATGGAGACTTCCAATATTGAAAACAACTGGTGGATGCAAAAGAAGCTAAATACCGTATATAAAACAGGTATGAGTTCCTTGCGGTCTTTAATTGAAATTGAATATGGTGAAAGGAAGCGTGAAGCATGGTGTGATGATGAGGGACAATATGCTCTGTGTGGTGGATGTATTCCAATCAGACTAAAGGATTACAGTATTACTGGATATCTTCTGATTTCAAACCTGGAACACGAATACGACCATCAATTAGCTGCTGATGCTCTTGCTTTAATTGCAGGAGTTGACATTCCGTCTATTATTTAAATTTATTTTGCCTGACAAATGTATTAAAATATTATAAAATATATGTAATAAAAACGGCATGTTTTTCTAAGAAGAGAGACTATGTCGTTTTTTTAAAATCAAATTTATATTGGGATAGGGTATATAAACTGATTTTTTACTTCTGCCTTTTCTGATTTGAGGATAAAAGAAGGAGAATACTTATGGGCTGTTTGGATAATATGCAGAGTAAAAACTGTGAATGCAGGGAATGTAAAGGTGTTTACCGAGTAAGTTACAGACCTGGCAGCTGCGAAGCTGTTGTTCAATGCCAAAGCTGTAAAAGTCTTTATTATTCCATGATTTATGAACGTATGGGTTTTGGTGAAGAGGATGTAATGGAGGAATACCAGATACCTATTACTGAAGATGAACTGGAACGGATTAAGGCAGATTCAGAAACATTACCAGACTTGGCTTTTTTAAAAGGAAGGAAGGCAAGAACAGTTTGGGGCAAGAATTCAATAACGCTGACAACTTCCGATTTGGCTCTTGGAAGATGTGGAAGATGAGGGTAGACAATCATGGATCTAAATGTATTTTTTCTATATGAACTTGGACAACCTGACATTGGTGAATCTCAAAATGTTCTCCTCCGTATATCAAAGCCTTATTACTCCAATTGCTCGCAAAGGCAAGATGAACTTGCAGAAGAGATATTAGAAAGAAAGCGTAATGAGATGTTAAGGCAGGTTCTTATACGTACCAACAAGAACCGGTATAGATTAATTGGCATGTTCGAAGGAAGTCCTGAAGGAGATATATTATATGAAGATAATGGAACAATCGATATTGAACTGTGGGTAGCCAAATCCGGATTTGGCAAGCCATGGATTATTATGTCACAGGCTTTAGACGAGGAGAATTTTTTCAATATTATAAAAGAAGACCCTGATTTAGGTGGCATGAGGCCCATAAGCCCTGCTTTTAGGGTTAATGCATTATTTCTTACGGAAAATGATTTTTACCTAAATGGAGCGGGTGATGTTTTAAAAAGCGAAGATTCAATGAACATTATAAGGCAATCTATTGAAGTACAGATGGTTGATCGGGTATTACGAACATTTCTCTATCAGGGCTGGTTTTTTCAACAGGTATACGACCCTGTTTACCTTAAGGATGAAAGCTTTGAAATCCCCATAAGACATGAGTGTAATGATGTTACATTAGAAGCTTTATACTCACCCTATAAAATTCAGATCTCATTACACACTGGCTCAGATTATTATAACAGGGTTACAGAATTCAGTTTTGGATATTTCAATCGTGATGGATTGGATAAAACACTTGAACTAATTATTTCATGGCAGGACAGAGTAAGCTTGGACAATTTCTCCAGCTTTATTAGGGAAATAGAAGACAAGAAGGTTCCGTATACCGTGATATATAAGTCTTAAAATGTAAGGAGATTATTGATGGCCTATTATAAGCAAGCAAATTCATATATTGAAGGTCTGAAACTTGCATCCGAAGATAAGATATCTTTTAATTTGCCAGTTCTATTATAGAAACTGTACGCAATGAAGAAAGAAGCCTGACAAGTGATGAAAAGATACAGCTAGCAGTGATACAGCAGCAATCCTATGACCTGTTTGAAGATACTTATAGAAGGCAGAAGCTGGCCTGCCGGGAATCTATTTAATCAAGGGAAGCTCTTAACCATCTTCATTTTATAAATTGGAAGCAAATAAATCTTGCCAGAGAATAATTAATTCTAATAGAGTTACACTAGGAGTGAGAAAAAAGAAGGATGGATTAATTATGAAAATTGAAGGTTTTTTCAGCACAGTTAAAGATGCTAATAATGCAGTTAATCAATTGAAGGAAATGGGATATAAGGCGTTTGTCGATATAAATGATCACTATATTGACGATAGGAATATACAGACAAATCTTGCAGGTACTGAAGAATCAGTAAGCCTTTCAGGACTTGTACTTGAGTCGGATGCAGTTGGGGCAGCACGGGATAAATCACCGTTGAATGCCGCAAGTCCTATGGTAAGCGGCTATGGAAATTTTGAAGAAATTGCTGATATCAACTGTAAAATAGTTGTTGAAGCAAATGACAAGGATTCAGATAAGGTAAAAAAGACAATACAGGGTGTAGGTGGGAGCCTGGATAGCCCTAATTTGAACAAACCTAAATTTGATAATGAAATGGAGCTTAGCATATACAATACAATTAATGAAAATCGTAAATTTATTGAGAGACGGGAGTAGTGATGCCAAATCATATAAATTTATAACCCAATATACTTCCATTAATTCAAAAAATGTTATATGATGGTAAAAAATGACTAATGGTTTATAAAGGGGTTTTACCATTATGAAAAAGATTTTATTAATAGGTATTGCTGTATCATTGTTATTGTGTTTAACAGGCTGCGGCAGCAATTCCCCAGATGCAGGCAGCAGTGATACTTCAAAAAGCAGCTCTGTAATAAGCTCTAAAGGTGACTCGGACAGCTCCTCTGAAGATATTTCTTTTGATACCAATGACAAATCGAAAAAAACATATAAACAACATGTTCAGGAACTTTGGGACAAGACAAAGGTGCTTTTCCGTGAGGATGCAAAAAAAGGTTTATCCGATAAGGAATACATGAAACGCGGTGACCAGATTTCTCAAGCTTGGGTTAACTTGCAGGTTCATATTTCAATTTCTTCTAACGGCCATGATGAAAAGGTTGAAGATACTAAAAAAAGTGTATTGGGAAATATGACAGCAAATGTAATCGGTGAAATTGATAAAATCTATGGAAACAGAAGTAAAAACGATACTGAAGAAGAAAGGGCTAAAAGAAGGGCTAAGGCAAATTTGGATTATATTATAAAGAAATATGATGACAAGTTGGCAAAACTGACATCAATAAATTAAATTTTCTAATTACTGTCGGAACGAAAATTCCCGATTTTTTTATGCTTAGAGGGCCCTTGTGAAAGGTAATACTTTACAATAGGATTATCAGAGTGTTACTATAATGAGTACTAAACTTTTTGAGGGGGATAAAATGAAAAGGTATATATCGTTAACTATTACAGTTTTTATTATTGCAAGTATTCTTTTAACAGGTTGCGGAAGCAGTTCTGAAACAGTTTCAAAACAGGATTTGCAGGAGCTTGCAGATTGCTTTTCTTCAACGAAGAACGTAGATAGTATGGAAATAGATGTAACGTCGGATACGGAGGCTCAAGGGCAATCTATTAGTTTAACAATGAATATGAAAGCTGAAGACCTCAAGAAAGATATGAAATGTAAAGTAACAATGGATATGGCTAAACAACACCAAGAATATTATTTGAGCATTAACGGCAAAACTACAAGTGTGTATATGTCAGATGCTTCAGGAAAGTTTTCGGTTAGCAAAGCTGACACCTCAACACTTGGAAATACCGATATAACAGGATCCTTAAATAATTATGTAGACTTGATTGAAAACAACCCTGGTTATTTTAACAAGAAAAGTGATAAAACATATCAATTGGATGTGCCAAACGAAGAAATAACAGATTTTTATTCAAAAATAACCGGTAAAGCGCCCGGCGTAAAACTTTCATCTTTTGGTCTTGAATTTGTAATAGGTGACGATGGTTATCTTCAAAACGTCAATTTGACAGCAAAAGCTGACTCTGTAGATATTAAATTAAACACAAAGTATTTTAATTATAACAAGAAATTTAACATAGTCTTGCCGGATGTCTCTGAATAATATAAAAGCAGCTCAAAAATACTCCTTTTCAGCAAAGGAGTATTTTTTATATATATTAATAGTAAAGTTAATAATAATAATTTATTATTTTAATAAATAATGTTTATACAAGTATAAACAGAAAGGCTGATATCTATGAGAGCATTTATAGGTATAGACTTTGATGACAGGATTAAAGACAATATTCTTGAACTACAGCAAAAGCTGAGAAAATATGCTGTTAAAGGCAGATGGAAACACAGTGATAACTTTCACCTTACATTAAAGTTTCTGGATGAGATTGATCAAAAGCAGCAGGAAATGATTAATGAAAATTTGAAAAGTGTATGCAGCAAGTATCAGCCATTTAACTTGCAGATATCCGGTCTTGGTAAATTCAACGGCAGGGATTCAATAAGGGTCTTATGGCTTGGCCTTGCTGGAGATATTCAGGTATTGAATTTTTTGCAAAACACTATTGAAAATGAATTGGTTCCCCTAGGCTTTCAACAGGAAAGAAGGAACTATAACCCGCATATTACCATAGCTCAGGAAGTAATTTTTGAATGCCCTTAT
The DNA here is from genome assembly GCA_023397675.1 of Bacillota bacterium. Classification (GTDB taxonomy): domain Bacteria; phylum Bacillota; class Clostridia; order Acetivibrionales; family JANLFN01; genus JAEZTC01. Next base: position 152,229 of record JAEWTV010000139.1, read on the forward strand.
GAAGAAATTATAAAAACAATAGGTAAATTTGAACTTAATACTTCAATTGTCAGTTCATTATATTTATTTAAAAGTGAACAGGTGCAGAATAAGCGTATTTATACAAAAGTATCTGAATATAAATTTACTTTATAAACTATTATTGCTCAACTCTTTTTGATTATTAACAAACAACCCCGATTCTTTCATACGGAGGGTTACAGGAAGTTCTAAAGCAGTTAATGCCACAATAAACAACATTGGCCAAACTACCGAACCTGTTGCATTTTTTAGTATTTCAAAAAGATAGACGAATAAAGCGCCTGAAATCTGTCCCATCAAAAGAATAAAGCCAAGAGATGTACCCTCTTGGATAGGATAAGCTACTTCAGCACCATGTTGGAATAAAACGGGTGCGACTCCCATAATTAAAAAACCTGCAATTGCAGCAAGTACAGTAATTACCATATAGCTTTCAATAAAGGAGAAACCAAGATAAACAGGTATCAGTAATGCTATGGTAAGTATAAAGAACGGAACCCTTTTACCAAGCTTGTCAGAAATAATAGGTAAAACAACTGCCCCTATAATTCCTGAAATCACAAAAACTGTTCCTACTATTCCAGATTGAGCAGATGTAATACCTTTGGGAAGAAGAATTGTTTCCAGCAGAGTAAGTAACGTATTGAATATTCCCATTGATATAAAACATATAAAAAGCACCTGCAGAAAACTTTTGTTTGAAAATAATTTTTTAATTGATTTCATACTCAAGTCTTCCCTGGGGGCAATTGGACCAGGAGGAGTAATACGCGGTTTTTCCTTTGTAAATGCTATTGATATGAAAGCTGAAATGGATGCTATAATTGAAAACACAAGGAACGTATTCTTTATTCCAGAGTTTTCAGCTATCATAGGCGCTAAAAGCATTGGAACAGTATAACCGACATACTGTGCCATTGTAAGTATTCCGGCTGCTGTAGAACGCTCTGAAACTGGAAACCAGTTGGCTGGGACTTTAGTAGAAATATTTAGTATAAAAGGCTGTCCTATAGCGATTGCAAACTGGGCTATAAGAACAATAGTAAAGTTATGGGCAAATATAGCTTGAATTATAGCAAAGACAGCGGTTATAGAGGCACCGATAATTAAGGAATATCTGTAACCGAACTTGTCCACTACCCACGAGGCAGGTATTGAAAAAATAATGAACATTATCATATAGCTCATCGAGAAGAGGGTAACACTCATACTGCTAACACCGTAAAATTTTTCTGCTATGCTCGATATGGGTGCCAAAGAAAGCCACAGCATTTCTGTAGAAACTATGATTGGAATAATTGCAAATAGAATGAACCAGCGGTACTTTGAAATGCCCGTTTTTTTTGACATATTCTCTCCCTAATGAAAAACAAAAATAGTTAACAAAACTTTATTCAGTATAACATGATAATTAGTGTTACTTCAACTTTTTCTGACTATTGAATATCCTAAAACAAGTGAAAACAAACCATTAAAAATTAGTGTAAATTATTAGCTGAGTTGCGGTGGCAACAAAATATTCAAATAGAATAAGGCTACTGTTAATCTTTCTTCAACATCCATCCGAAATCATTATGATAAATCATCTGTTTTGTCATTCCGCCATCCACAGTAATGTTTTCACCCGTAATGAACCCTGCTTTTTCGCTGCAAAGGAAAAGCACCAGCTGTGCTATATCATTCGGAACACCTACTCTGCCTGCCGGATGCTGTATCAGATCTTCCTGTGATAAATTGGAAATATAATTATCTTCATGTTGATATGCTCCGGTATCAATCCATCCTGGACTTACCGAATTTACTCTTACCCTTCCGGAGAGGGTTACGCTCATCGCATGCGTAAGGGCGGAGATCGCACCCTTCGCAGCAGTATAACTCTCTGTATTTGGCTGTGACATTATTGCCCTTGTAGAAGAAATATTTACAATTGATGCACACTCGGAGAAGTATGGAGTCAAAAGCTTTGTTAGATAAAATGGCGCAGTCACTCCGAGACGGAGGATATAATTGAAATCTTCATAGCTGCAGTTTTGTAGGCCTCCACGGCTTATGCAGGCATTGTTCACTATAACATCTATAGAATTGTGTCTCTGCAGTACTTTTTCTGCAAAGCTGTCAAGTACCTTCTTTTCTGTTATATCTCCCTCATAAAAACAGAGTGTAGAATCCGCATACCTTTCTTTAAGTTTGTTACCGGAAACACTATCTGTATCTATTATATAAACAAAAAAGCCTTCTACTATAAATTTTTCTGTAATACACCGACCTATTCCGTTGGCGCCGCCTGTAATAATACAAACCTTTTGCATTATTTATCCTCCTATAAGCTTCATATTATTACAGTATTACCTGAGAGGATAAAAGTCAATGCAGGGCTTAGAACCGGATTACTAAATATATTTTTGAGGAAATTGCCTTACAATCCCATTCACCATTGTGTTTGCCATAACCAATGACTGCCTTTCAATTCGGTCAAACGCTGTTACTCCATCACCATATTTCTTTGTTAGCATATCTACAGCTTCTGCCTTTGTCATTGCAAGGTGGTCATACAGCAGTGACTTCCAAGTGCTTTCAGACCAATAAGGATTGATAGAAGCCAGAAAGGAGGCAATTTCATTTGCATTAGCATACCATCTTGTTTCTGCATCATTGGCTGCTTTAGTATCGCCGGCTTTAGCGGCTTTTACAAGCTGTGCGGCAATTACAAGGTGAGTTTTGAGTAAATTCGCAAACCTTGAAGAATTACCAGCACCGTAAAGAGGTGTCAAAGCATTTTCGAAATCTGTAGGATTTCTGAGAAGACGGTTTGTTACAACATCGGCATCAGGCAGATTAAAGACAATACTTAAAATGACCAGTCTTGTCCAGAATACATGTTGTTCCCATAAGGTTCTCAAGCTGTCTTTCAAATCTGCTTCAGCTTTACTTATTTGGTTTTGCTGGTTGTATACAGATTGGGGAACGTTAATTACCTGGCCTATATAAAGCCTGTTAAGATCAATACCCGGATTAAGAGCAGCTATTGCATAGACTGTAGTGTTATATCTTTGGGCAATCAACCATAATGTATCACCAGGACGGATTGTATATGGAATCGTTTGTATTTGAAATTGAGGCATACTTATCACGCTACCTTTGTTTTTGTAATATATTATGATTATGTAAACAAAAATGTGTTTTATAAATATTTTACAGAATATTTTCTTGTTTCTATTGACTCTTACGTAACGACATACCTTATTATTTAGATATGTGATATCACTCAATTAAAATATTGGAGATGAGATTATGGAAATAAATATTCTGAATACTTATGATTTATATAATGAAATGCTTGGGCTGCCTGAGGAAAAGCGTAATAATTTTTTTGATGGAAAATTTCTTAAACCGTTTTTACCTTATTTTGACATTATGCAGATGCCAAAGACACCTGAGACCTTGGGGTATATGAATCTTACCGGGTATGACACTGAAATTAAAGATATGTTGAACAGCCTTAATAGCATTGACACGTGGACTAATGCAAAAAAGACATTGGAAGAAGCTGAAAGTAGGTTTAGAAGTGTTGGAGTAGCCGTTCCTGAAAAAATCGTATTAGGTGTTTTGCTAGGGGATCCTGAATTGTTAAGCCACTGCCAAGGCTACACCGGCCTTGGATCAATGCCTGGGTTTATACTTGTTGTTATTGCTCCCAACAGTTTTAACTTACCAAAACTGCAAGCTTGTATAGCACATGAATTCCATCATAATGTTTTGTTTTACAATGCAAAGTGGAACTTCATGGATGTTACAGTGGGTAAATACCTTGCCGTAGAAGGTTTGGCAGAAAGCTTCGCAGTAAGCATGTTTGGGGAAGAGTGTATAGGTCCATGGGTATCAGGAGTTAAGGGTGATGATTTGGAAAGAACAAGACAAGTAATTGGTAAAGTTCTTGATGTTAAGGGATTTATGGAGGTACGTAAATATATGTATGGAGATCACCCAATGATGCCGAAGGAAGAGACTGTCGGAATACCTTATTGTGGGGGTTATGCGGCAGGATATCATGCTGTGCAGGCATATATTAAAAGGACAGGTATAAGTGCAGCCCAGGCAGCAATAATTGATGGTGATGAAATAATGAAGTTGTCAGGTTATTTTGATTAGCATCTAAATAACCTGCAAAAAAGCTGCTGTATAATTACAGTGGCTTTTTGCTTTTTCTGTACAAAATTTATATATTTGTTTTGCTGTTGGCGGTCTTAAGTTATAATAGTTAAATAAAAATGATTTTATAGGTTATAATTGCACCTAAGGAGAGATTGATTTTGTTTGATTTTGAAAGCTTGAATTTAGAGTTAAATTCTTTAGTTATTTTCAGACGTTTGCTTTATGATGATGTTCTTAAGCTTTTGCCCGCTGTCTTAAGTCTAAAAGATAAAACCGATATAGAAAAGCTGACAAGCTATACTGAATTTGTGTCGGAGCTTTTTAAACATGATGAAAATCTGACTCAATATGTTTGGAACAGGGTTTTGGCAGATGAAAATATATATGTTTTAAAATGTGCTTGTAAAGAATATATCAGTAATATCCTTGAGGAATGCCTGAAGAATGAGCTTAAAATCGTGGAAAAGGTTTCTCGGATTTCTGCGGAGGAAATAATTAAAGCTATGGATTACCAAGGATTTTTACCTTCATGGGAAACCAGAGAGATAAATTTATATGAAAAATACATTGATAGAATGGAAAATATTAATTCACTAGGCTTTGGCAATTACTCCAGGTATCGCATGTTCACTGTTAAGGAAAATTCTATTACCCCTGTTAAATCTCCCGACCCCATAAAGCTTTCCGACCTGAAAGATTATAAATTGGAAAGGGAAGCAGTAATTAAGAACACACTTGCCCTCCTTAAAGGCAAGCCTGCCGCAAATACTCTGCTGTATGGCGATGCAGGAACAGGCAAATCCTCAACAGTAAAAGCAATTGTGAATGAATTTGCAGACAGAGGCTTAAGGCTAATTGAGGTTACCAAAAAGCAGCTGATGGAAATTCCCCTTATTATGGAGCAGCTTAGTAAAAACCCCCTAAAGTTCATTATATTTATTGATGATTTGTCTTTCAGCCCAGATAACGAAGATATAGGCTCGTTAAAGGCTATACTTGAGGGATCGGCTTCATCCCGGACCCCAAATGTGGTCATATATGCTACCAGCAACAGAAGACATTTGATGCGGGAAACTTTCTCGGACAGGGGGAATGATGATATCCATCTTAATGAAACCATTCAGGAACAGGTTTCGCTTTCTGAACGCTTCGGGTTATCAGTTGTTTTCTCAAAGCCTGATAAAGTGCAGTATTTAAAAATAGTACATGAGCTTGCAAGACAGTTTGAAATTGAAATAAGTGAGCAGGAAATTGATTTGAGAGCTGAAAGGTACGCTCTTGAACGCGGAGGGCGTTCACCCCGTGCAGCACGTCAGTTTATCGAGTACTTAAGAAGTATGGAGTAAGGGGTTTTTTATAGACATAGTATCGCTTTGCTATATTTTTTAATATGTGATATAATTTAGAAGTAATATTGTTTTTTCAACTGCCCATGATATTTATATGAAGTATTTCGGGACTATAGAGCGGGAAACTCAATTAATTATGAGTTGCTTGCTCTTTTTATATTTGTATGGGATAAGAGATATTTAATAAGTTGAGGTTGAATGAAAAATCAAGATAGTATATTGATATATTTAAAGGAGAAAATGAATTGAATTTTGAGAAATTGAACGTAATAACACCTATTCTGAAAGCTTTAACCGCTGAAGGGTATACCACGCCTACCCCTATACAGGAACAGGCCATACCAATTATACTTCAGGGGAAAGACCTGCTGGGGTGTGCACAAACAGGCACGGGAAAGACTGCTGCATTTGCTATTCCCTTGTTACAGATTCTTTATAATGAGAAGATAGATGAAAAAGGACCGAGAAAAATTAAAGCCTTAATATTGACGCCAACACGTGAGTTGGCAGTACAGATAGGTGAAAGCATTGCAGCTTGCGGAAGACATACCGGAATCAGGCATACCGTTATTTTTGGAGGGATATCGCAAGTAAATCAAATAAACGCATTAAAATCTGGAGTTGATATTCTCGTAGCAACCCCTGGCCGACTGCTTGACCTGATGAATCAGAAGTATATCAGTCTGGACCATATAAAGATGTTTGTGCTTGATGAAGCAGATCGTATGCTTGATATGGGATTTTCACATGATATGAAAAAAATCATAGCTCAGTTGCCGGTCAAAAGGCAAACACTGCTATTCTCTGCAACTATGCAGCATGAAGTCACAAAGATGGTAGATAAAATTCTGTCAAATCCGGTTAAGATTGAAGTGACTCCTGTTTCATCGGCAGCAGACACTGTTGAACAAACAGTTTATTTCGTTGATCGGAAAGATAAGAAATCATTGCTTATACAGTTGTTGAAAAACAAATCAATTGACTCTGCTCTGGTATTTACAAGGACAAAGCATGGGGCTGATAAGGTTGCCAGGGATCTGGCAAAAGTAAGGATAACAGCCCAGTCAATTCATGGAGATAAGTCACAGGTGGCTAGACAGCTTGCTTTAAACAATTTCAAATTAAAGCGTACAAGAGTGCTTGTTGCAACAGATATAGCAGCTAGAGGAATTGACGTTCAGGAGTTGTCTCATGTTATTAATTTCGACTTGCCCAATGTACCTGAAACTTATGTACACCGTATTGGAAGAACGGGTAGGGCAGGAGCGAAGGGAATTGCATTGTCATTTTGTGCTAGCGAGGAAAAGGAATACCTGCGTGATATACAAAAACTCATATCTAAGAAAATTTCTGTCATCGAGGAGCCTTTGTTAAGGAACTCTTGAACAATGGTATAAAGATACAGGAATATGCTTTTGATTAAGGAGTAACGGTAACTTTTTAAAATCTGCCGCTGTATTTTTACAGCGGCTTTGCTTTTGCCTGAAAACTAGAAGGGCAATTGAATTATTATTATTAAAATTATAGAATAGATAAGTTGAATTAAATATTTAATAACGCATCATGTCCTTAATGCCGGCCATGATTGTATTATAAATGATTTTAATTCAACTTATTACATATGTAATAGGATAAAGAAAATTCTGATTTGATACCATTTGCATTTGGCTTTAGAAATGCAAATGATACATAAGAAATTTACTTCATCCTATATAGATAAAAACATAAAAAGAAATATACTTCAAACAATAATTTAAAAATAGTATGAAAGAGATGACCATATGACTGACAAAAACTTTATTAATTATCATTTGGATAATGAGTTGTTAAAAGCAATTGAATTACTTGGTTTCAAAAGTCCTACAGCTGTACAGGAAAAGGTTATACCTACTGTATTGAATAAAAATGATGTAATAGTAAAATCCCAAACTGGAAGCGGTAAAACCGCTGCATTCGCAATTCCCATTTGTCAATTGGTTGACTGGGACGAAAATAAACCTCAGGCGTTAGTTGTTACACCTACCAGAGAACTGGCCATTCAGGTCAAAGAAGACATTTTTAACATCGGAAGATTTAAAAGGCTTAAGGTAGCTGCAATATACGGAAAGTCTCCTTTTTATGATCAGGAAAAAGAACTTAAGCAAAAAACACATGTGGTGGTTGGAACACCAGGGCGTATTATAGACCATTTGGAAAGAGGTACGTTTGATACATCGGAAATAAAATATCTTGTTATTGATGAGGCTGATGAAATGCTGGATATGGGATTTATTGAACAAATAGAGACTATTGCAGACAATTTACCCAAAGAGCGTACTACAATGCTTTTTTCAGCTACAATGCCAAAGGATATACAGAATCTATGTAACAACTATATGAAAGATCCTATAAACGTGGAAATAGTAGATAAAAAACCTACTGTGGATATTATATGTCAGGAAAGATACATTATAGATGAATCTGGTAAAGTAGAACTCTTGAAAGATATAACCATAGTTGAAAATCCAGATAGATGCATTATATTTTGTAATACCAAGCAAAAGGTAGATGAGATTTACGACAAATTATCCAATCTTGATTATCCATGTGAGAAGATTCATGGTGGAATGGAACAACGTGATAGATTAAGGGTCATGAATGATTTTAAACGAGGGTATTTCAGGTACATGGTGGCCACTGATGTCGCAGCAAGGGGAATTGACATAGACGATATTTCACTTGTTATTAATTATGATATACCACAAGACAGTGAGAGCTATGTTCACAGGATAGGAAGAACCGGGCGCATAGGCAGGGAAGGCAAGGCAATTACTTTTGTTACACAAAACGAAACTAAATTTCTTAATGATATCCATAAATATATTGGTAAAGAAATTAACCTGAAAGAAAGACCTGACAAAGAAACAGTGAATAATTTAGAACAAAAATTTCTTGATAAGAGTAATAAAGCACCTGAAATTAAGGAAACTAAAGGTTCAGAATTAAGCAAAGAAATTATGAAATTGCATATAAATGCAGGAAAGAAAACAAAGATGAGACCGGTAGACATTGTGGGTACTCTTTGCAGTATCAAAGGTATGACAGCGGCAGATATAGGAATTATTAATATTGTTGATGTATCTACTTTCGTTGAAATACTCAATAACAAAGGTGAATTTGTTTTTAATGAGTTACAGAACAAACCTATTAAAGGAAGGCTTCGCAAGGTGAGCAAAGTAGAAATATAAACGATGACTAATTAGCGGAGGAACCATGTTAAATAATAGTTATGGATGTGAAATAATTAATCTGTATGAAAAGATTGATATGAAAATTGAAGCCCATTATAAGGATAAAAAAAGACAGGCGCCTTGTGCTAAGGGTTGTGCTTCATGCTGCAGTCAATTCTTTGAGATATCTGAAGCTGAATATGTTATTATACTTAATCACTTAAAGGAATGGGATAAAAATAAACTTGATTATATAATAGAGACGGCAAATATTTATTCACAGGTGCTTGAAAAGCACCACAATAAGTTTTATAAAAAATATTTTTCTAAAGATGTAACGGAAGAATTATCATTAGATAATTATTATAAAGATTCAGAAAGATTTAAAATCCATATTCCATGCGTATTTCTTAGTGAAGAAGGTGCCTGTACCATTTACAAGGTCAGGCCATTGGTTTGCAGAACTACAGGTGTAGGATTTAAGTATAATTTTGAATTTGGTAATATTTGCAGGGAAATCAGATCGGCATTTTTGGCAAGGCGCTGGCAAGCTGATTTGAGGGAGTTCCAAAATGATATTCTCTCTGTTAACTGGCTGGAGAGTGGGGAAGATTCTAGCTATCAGACAATAGAACGAAGACAATATCCGATGTTCTACTTTATAAAAGAATCGTTTAAAGAGGATGGACACGGCTTTTCAGATGCACGTCTGAGCAGCTATTTTAACCTGGAAAAGATGGATTTAATTGCTCAACTTATTGAGAATAGTCCCAAATAATTAAAAATCATTAAAGCCATGAGAAAATAACTCAATTACAATATAATCTGAAAAAGAGGTATAGCATGAAAGACTTTAGTCTGAAATGCTAATGCACATTGTCTGTTTTGTTGAACAAAACAAATGACAGGTGCAATAAAATAAATTTAACCCCATAAAAAAGTGTTTCAACACTTTTTGCGTGCCCGGTGGGACAATTCATTTGGCACATCGGGGACATGGAGGGTAAGATGATAGAATTAGGCAGAATTCAGACACTTGAAATAATAAGAAAAACTCAGATAGGGGTATACCTGAACTCCAAAAATGACAAAAGGCATATCGACATTTTGCTGCCAAAGAGCCAAGTACCAGATGATGTTGAAGTTGGTGACGAAATTGAGGTGTTTGTTTATAAGGATTCCGAGGACAGAATGATATCGACTGTAAGAAAACCAAAGCTTACATTGGGTGAACTGGCAATTTTAAAAGTAGTGGAAACCACAAATATTGGTGCTTTTTTGGATTGGGGTTTGGAAAAGGACTTGTTTTTACCATTCAGAGAACAGGTAGGTAAGGTCACAAAGGATAGTTCATATTTAGTGGGGTTATATATTGATAATAGCCACAGATTATGTGCAACAATGAATATATATAATCTTCTGAGCAGCGAATCACCTTTTAAAGAAAATGACAGAGTACGTGGAACCATTTTTGGTATCAGTAAGGAAGTAGGAGCTTTTGTAGCTGTAGATAATAAATACCACGGTTTGATTCCTAATAAAGAGCTTTATGGTAGTTTTGTTCAGGGCGATAATGTTGAAGTAAGAATTAAAAAGGTTCGGACGGATGGAAAACTGGAACTTAGTCTCAGAAAAGAAACCTATAATGAGATAGAAGGCGATGCTCAAAAAATTATGGATAAGTTGAAATTAGGCGGAGGTGTGCTGCTGATAAATGATAACAGCTCCCCTGAACTTATTAAATCCGAGTTAAATATGAGCAAAGGTGCTTTTAAAAGAGCTGCCGGACGGCTTTTAAAGGAAGGTGCCATTGAATTTACAAATGAAGGTATTAAGTTGACGTGGAAATAAAAATTCAAATATAAAAGGAAAATGGCATGGTAATTATATACCAATGCCATTTTCTGTAGTTGGTTTAAGAAACAGTTACATTTGTGGCTTGAGGTCCACGCTGGCCTTTTTCAATATCAAATTGCACCCTTTGACCTTCATCAAGCGATTTATATCCATCAGATTTTATAGCGGAAAAATGCACAAATACATCCTCCCCGCCTTCTCTTTCAATAAATCCGAATCCCTTTTCAGCATTAAACCATTTTACTGTGCCATACATACTAATCACCTCCGAACAATTAAGGATAAAAAGATTTTCATGAAAATCTTTTTATCACATTAATAGTATGTTTATAGGAGCTTAGAGATATTCTTAAAATAATTAAGATAATGTCTATCTTTTACCACAAAATGCAATAAATTAAATCATTACTAAAACTAAAACCGGTAAAAATATGACTATGATGTTGCGAAGGAGTGTTACTATGAATTTTTGTAAATGCGGATCTATTGAGATAAATGGGAAGTGCAGCAACGAACATTGTCCATATAAGAGTACAAAGAATAAAGACTGGGTTATAGATGGAAGAGTAATTAATTTTAAAAAGTCAGTTACTTATGAAGATGCTGTGGGAGTTGCAAGAAGGCTCAATACAAAAGATAAAAATACAAAAGATTTATTGTAGTATTTAGGCCTATTGTCATATGCAGATATAACTTTAATTTACCAGCTTTATTTTTATACCTAGACATAACAAGTTGATAAGTAAAAGAAAGGGCTAAAAATTAGCAATCCTTTAATATAAGGAGACATTTAAGCAAATAGGTCAGAAAAGGCTCTATAAATTCAAAAAACAGGCAAAAATTTCTCTGGAAATAACCTGTTTTTTTTTATATTATTATTTAAGTTGCTTAATAATTAATTGTAATAACTATTTTTAAAAAGGAAAGGCAGGAAAATGGACGATATAAGAAAGGATCTTGCACTAAGGATTTTCAAAACTTTTGGCAGGTTCAGCAAACTAAACTGGAATCAGAGTCCTATCGAGGCTTTAAGAGGGAGTGAATTATTTACTCTTTTTAGTATAAGGCAATTAATTGATGACCCTAATTCATCTTCAAAGGTGACTTGTATCAGCAAAATGCTTGGTGTCGCGCCTCCTATGGTAACTCAGCAGGTTACAAGTCTGGAGCAAAAGGGGTACGTTGAACGTAGTACGAATAAGGATGACCGGCGTTCGGTAGAAATCATTCTGACCCCAAAAGGCATTGAGACGGTCGAAACAGCAAAAAACGAGTATTATAAATGTTTCGAAGGTCTTGTAGATTATCTAGGAGCACATAAAAGCGATCAGCTTATAGAATTATTGAACATGGTTTTTAACTACTTCAAGGGTATTGAAGAGAATAATAATAAAGGAGAAACTAATAGATGAACATTTTTACAAAATTTTCGCTCAAGAACGTATCGGCGATCATTATTCTTTGCGTACTGATTGTTTTTGGCGGACTGTATTCCACTCAATCGCTTAAAAAGGAGACAATGCCTGATATCAATATTCCTATAGTAAGTGTTATTACGGTATATCCTGGTGCATCACCAAGTGATATCCAGGAAAAGGTTACAAAACCTTTGGAAGAATTGGTGTCAAGTGTTAATGGACTAAAAACCGTAAACTCAACTTCTTCCGAAAATGTATCTGTAATAGTTGCTGAATTTGATTATTCTGCTGACATGGAGAAAATGCAGCGTAAAATTGAGGATGCAATAAAGACTGCAAAACTGCCCGAAAATGTTAATGCTCCCAAAGTAGCACGTATTGACTTTACGTCTATGCCTGTTCTCAGTGTAAGCATATCAAATAATAAGCTGAATCCTCAGGAACTGGAACAAAAGGTAAGGGAAATAATCCTTCCGAGTATAACCGGAATAAACGGGGTTGGTCAGGTACAGCTTGCAAGTGATTCTCAGAAGGCAGTATATATTAAACTTTTGCCTTCCAAACTTAAAGAATATAACCTGAGTTTGCAGACAGTTACCCAGCTGCTTCAAGCAAATAATTTATCCTTCCCGGCAGGTTCCTTAAGTATTAATGGTACAGTGGAACCCATTAAGGTAACAGGTAAATTCAACTCTTTAGACGAGCTGAAAAACATGAAGCTTCCTGTTATACCTAACACACAGTCTATGATGAGTTCTGTACTTGGAAGTACTCTTCAAGGGATGAGCCAGGCATTTAATGGACAGCTCAAACTTGTTGCTGCCATACAGGAATACCAATCGAAGTTAGTTGCAGCACAATTCACAGTCAGTAGTGCAAACCAAACCCTTAATAACCCCAATGCTACTTCACAGGAAAAACAGGCTGCATCAGCTACAATTCAGCAATTAACGCCCAATATTAAGATGATGGAGTCTGCCCTGGAGCAAATGAATGCACAGCTCAAACAAGTACAGGCGCAGGTGAGCCAGCAATCTGGGGCTTCTGCAGGTCTTAATGCGGGTGACAAAACTGCTCAGAATGACGGTAAGTCACAGCAGGCAACCGATTTAAGTTCACTTAAGCTGGTTTCGCTTAGCGACATTGCAGAAATTACAGTAGGGACAGATAATGTTACAACCTTCAGCAGAACAAACGGCGATCCCAGTGTCATATTACAGGTTATGAAGACTCAGGAATCAAACACGGTAGATGTTTCAGAAGCTGTTATGGATAAACTGAACAGTATTAAAAATCTGCTGCCGGGCGGAACTGAAACCAAGGTTTCAATTATACTTAACCAGGCAGACTATGTAAATGAATCAATAAGGGGTATGCTTGAGGAGGGACTTGCAGGTATATTGCTTGCTTTCCTTGTAATACTCGTATTCCTCAGAAATTTCAGAACAACCATCATAGCGTGCGTTTCAATTCCTTTATCAGTTCTGATTACACTTATTGTATTAAAGCAGGCAAATGTTACTCTTAACATACTTACACTTGGCGGTCTGTCGGTTGCGATAGGAAGAATTGTTGATGACTCGATAGTCGTTATTGAAAACATTTACAGGCGTCTTCAGACTGAAGACATTAGAAATGTTGATCTTATAAAGATTGCAACAAAAGAGGTGGCTTCGGCTATAACTTCCTCAACCCTCACAACTGTTTCGGTTTTTGTGCCGATAGTATTTGTAGGAGGCCTTGCAGGCGTAATGTTCAAGCCGTTTGCACTGACACTTGGAACTGCGATGCTTTCTTCACTTCTCGTAGCAGTTACTGTAATACCTGTACTTTCAAAAATATTGCTTCTTAAATCCAAGAGGATTAAACATAATGAATTCCATGAAGGAAGGTTTATGAAATCCTATGAAAAGCTTCTTGTATCTTCATTGAATCATAAGGTTAGAACCCTTGTAATTGTTTTGGCAGTGCTGATTGCAACCATGGCTTTGGTGCCAAGTATAGGAACAAGCTTCATGCAGCAACAAAAGGAGCAGTATATTAATATAAGTATGGATTATCCAGCAGGTACCGATCCAAAAGTGGTAAATGAAAAGGCACTGGAAATTGAGAAAGTCCTTTCACAGGTAAAAGAAATAGATAAGTACCAGACAACTGTGGGTTCATCCTCTACTAACATGATGTCCATGATGGAAAACAACAGTGCTGGTAAAATAATGATACACCTAACCAGTCAGTCTGAACTTAATAAGGTTATAAATACATTGAAGGAGAAGATACCTTCTGTTTCCGGAAAGGCCAGATTTACTATCACGCAGACTAATCCTTCGGGAGACGGAACAAATAGTATCAACAATATTGAAGTTGACATTACAGGTAATGACATAAACAAAATCAAGACTGTTGCACAGCAGGTTACAAAGGAACTTTCCCCGGTAAAGGGTCTTGAAGAGGTAAGCAATAACCTCAGCGAGTCAAAACCTGAAATATCTATAGCAGTGGACCAGGAGAAAGCAAGCAGGCTTGGGCTTTCTGCGGCACAAATAGGTATGACTATAAACAGCCTTTTAAAGAACAGCACAGCTACTAATGTGATGGTTGATAATAAGACCCTTGACGTTCTTATCGGATTGAAGCTTGATACAGTTAGCAAAATGGATGATATAAAGGCAATTGAGTTAACCTCACAGACAGGAGCTACTGTAAAGGTTGGAGACATAGCAGAGGTTAAGGAAGTACCTGGGGCAGTGGGAATTTACAGCCTTGATGGTAAGGAGTTTGCCAAAGTTACCGGAAAAATAACTACAAAGGATACCGGTGCTGTATCACAAAAGGTACAAAAAATAATTAAAGGTATAAGCCTGCCTGATGGTGTTGAAATAAAAATGGGCGGAATAACTGAAATGATGGGAGATACATTCTCACAGATGGGCTTTGCAATGCTCATTGCAGTTTGTCTTGTATTCCTTGTTATGCTTGTTGCTCTTGGTACAGCCAGAGCCCCATTTGCAATACTGTTCTCGCTTCCGCTTGCTGCTATCGGAGGTTTGATAGCACTATTCGTTACAGGACTACCGATAGATATGCCTTCAATGATAGGCGCATTAATGCTCATAGGTATTGTTGTTACCAATGCAATAGTTCTTATTGACAGAGTCCAGCAGAAGCTCAAAGATGGCTTTACTGTCAGGGAAGCTCTTCTGGAGGCGGGAAGGATACGTATAAGGCCTATACTAATGACTGCAATAGCAACAATGGCTGCTTTGCTGCCTATGGCTTTTGGAATGACAAAAGGTTCTACCATGTCGCAGTCACTTGCTGTTATTGTTATCGGTGGTTTGTTGACATCTACATTCCTGACTTTGATAGTTGTACCTGTTGTTTTTGAAGGCCTTGATAATTTGAGAAACAAAATATTTGGCAACAGCAAAGCTAAGGAAATTTCACAATAATATTAAATTTACTAAATTTGAAAAGCAGGCAGTTAATGCCTGCTTTTTGTTACTAAAAAATAATTATTGATTTCAATAATATATGTAAAAAATAAATATATATTTTTATTTAAATCCAGGAATACTATAAGTTATGTGCTTTATTAAAAAAAACTTTGTTAATTTTTTATTAATTGAATAACCAGTTATTGAAAACTTCATCGATTTATGTTACGATTTAATTAAAAATTTATCAAAGAACATATTACAATTGCTGAAACATTGTCAATTCGGTTAAAACTCAACTGAAAACAAAGTATTGTAATTTAATATGATAAGTCATCTTAGGAGGGTGATTTTGAATGACAACAAACAAAAAATTGCAGGAATGGGTAAAAGAAATGGCGGACATGTGTCAGCCAGATAGTATTTACTGGTGCGACGGTTCGCAGGAAGAAAACGACCGTTTGCTGCAGGAGATGGTTGATAGTGGAATGGCAACACCTTTGAACCCGGAGAAACGTCCAGGTTGCTTCCTTTTCCGCAGCGACCCATCAGACGTAGCACGTGTAGAAGACAGAACATTTATTGCTTCCAAAAAGAAGGAAGATGCAGGACCGACAAATAACTGGGTAGATCCTGATGAACTTAAGGCAACAATGAAAGGCTTATATAAGGGCAGCATGAAGGGAAGAACAATGTATGTTATTCCTTTCTCAATGGGTCCTATAGGCTCACCAATATCAAAAATCGGTGTTGAGCTTACCGATAGCGCATACGTTGTAGTTAATATGCGTATTATGACTCGTATAGGAACAGCAGTTCTTGAATCACTCGGAGACGGAGAATTTGTTCCATGTCTTCACTCAGTAGGTGCTCCGCTCGAAAAAGGCCAGAAGGATTCATCATGGCCATGTGCTCCAATTGAAAAGAAATATATCAGCCATTTCCCAGAAGAAAGAATGATCTGGTCCTACGGTTCAGGTTACGGCGGAAATGCTTTGTTGGGTAAAAAATGCTTTGCACTCCGTATAGCTTCAGTACTTGCTCGTGATGAGGGCTGGTTGGCAGAACATATGCTTATCCTCAGAATTACTGATCCTAAGGGTAATAAGAAGTATGTTTGCGGTGCTTTCCCAAGTGCTTGCGGAAAGACAAACCTTGCAATGCTTATACCTACTATTCCAGGTTGGAAAGTTGAAACAATAGGTGATGATATCGCATGGATGAAGTATGGCGCAGATGGACGTCTGTATGCTATCAATCCTGAAGCAGGCTTCTTCGGAGTTGCTCCTGGAACTTCAATGGATTCAAATCCAAATGCTATGCACAGTATTGAAAAGAATACAATCTTTACTAACGTTGCATTGACAGATGATGGAGATGTTTGGTGGGAAGGTATCGGACACGATGCACCTGCACACCTTATTGACTGGAAGGGCAAAGATTGGGCTCCTGGTGCTGAAGCTCCTGCAGCTCATCCAAATGCTCGTTTCACAGCACCTGCAATGCAGTGCCCTGTTATAGCACCTGAATGGCAGGATCCTGCAGGTGTGCCGATTTCAGCAATATTGATAGGTGGACGTCGTCCAAGCACAATTCCGCTGGTTCATGAAAGCTTTGATTGGAATCACGGTGTATTCCTTGGTTCAATCATGGGATCTGAAATCACAGCAGCTGCTATATCTGCAAACATAGGTCAGGTTCGCCGTGATCCATTTGCTATGTTGCCTTTCATGGGTTACCATGTATGTGATTACTTACAGCACTGGCTTGATGTTGGAGCAAAAACAACTGCTGACAAGCTTCCAAAGATCTACTATGTAAACTGGTTCCGTAAGGATTCAAAGGGTAAGTGGTTATGGCCTGGATACGGTGAAAACAGCCGTGTTCTGAAATGGATTGTTGAAAGAGTTTCAGGCGAAGGCAAAGCAGTTAAGACTCCTATCGGATATATGCCTACTTCTGATGCTGTTGACACTAACGGACTTGATGTAAGTGCAGCCGATATGGAAGAACTCCTCAAAGTCAATAAGGAAGAGTGGCTTAAAGAAGTTACTTCTATAAAGGAACATTATGCTAAGTTCGGCGAAAAGCTTCCGAAAGAAATGGCTAATCAGCTTGCAGCTCTTGAAAAGAGATTGCAGGAAGCATAAGACAATCCTAGTTATAAAGTTTAAGTATAATAGCTGGCTGATGGAGACCAAGGTCCTATCAGCCAGTTTTTTATAATGCATAGGAAAGTATAAATTTTCATTGATTTATTACTTTCCGTAAAGTGCATTTCAAAAAAGTCTACAAAAGGGTATGAGCAGCATATCAATACCTGTGATTTAATTCTTTTAAAGTCTTTTATTCTGTAAGGAGTTATATTTATGGCATATAGTGTAGTTGATTTATTGAATAAGTTTATTAATATAGAACAAAACGGGTATGAAATGTTTCTTAGAATTTCCTCTGTTGAAGATGCTCCAACAAAGGTAAAAACAATTGCAAAAGTGTTTGCAAAGGAAGAGTTGAGGCATATTGAACTTTATAAAAGTTTGAGAGGCGAAATAGATGAAAGTTCGGGTGTAGAACTGGATTTTGATATTTATGACAAGGCATCTAAGCTCATTAGTGAGTTTTCAAATATATTTCACCAACCCAGGACAGAGGATGTCAGGAAGATGTTGGAGTTCTGTCTGGATTTTGAAAAGGAAAACCTGGCATTGCTTCTAAGTATTCAGGGATTACTTGTTAAAATGAATGCGGATACACAATCGAAGGTATATAAAATACTTACTGAAGTAATTAATGAGGAATTAAAGCATGTTGAGAATGTAAATTATTTTATAAAGTAATCCACCTTATATATATTATAAAGTTAATATGTTTTTACTAAACTGGTTGATACGTGTTTTGGTGTTTACACGTAGTATTCAATCAGTTTTTTATTTTTGCGACGAAGTTTGTCGTTTTTTATATTAAAAAACTGTACTCAGGTACAGTATTAAAACATTTGTGAAAAATGTATTATTATGTTGGGAAAAAAATATAAAAATGAAAAAAACCACAGGAAGCGAAGTGAATATTATACCCGACAGGTACGTTCAGCGTGCTATAGAACGGGATTAATGAAAAAACAAGATTAAGGGAGGATTAAGAGGTTGAAGAATATAGTCAAAAGAAGGAAGTCTTCTGTTTTTTTGTCGCTGATTATTCTGCTGGCGGCAGTATTAATACCTTGCATGACTTTACAATCAGCATATGCAGCGGCTTATGATACAAATTTGGTTGTTAATGGTGATTGCAGTAATATTGACACTAAAATCTGGCATACCAATGGAGATTCATATATTACTACTAACCCTGGCCGTGACGGAACAGGCAACTGTTTCTGTTTTATGCAAACTTATGGTGCAACGGGTTATCTTTTTCAAAACATTGATTTAGCAAATTACATTACTGATATTCAAAAAGGCAATGTCGGATTAGAGCTAACCGGGTATGTTCGCAGAAATAACACCGCATCAACAGGCAGAATAGAAGTTAATATGTTGAATAGCGGGCTAAGTGATATTGGAGGGGGATCAAATTCTAGTTGTACCAGTAATGATGGTAATTGGGAGCAAATAAAGATTACTATACCGTCTATAAATATTAATACACAGAAAATCAGGGTTCAACTTGGATCAATAACTACAAAGGCTGCTGATTATGTAATGTATGACGATATAAGCCTGAAGCTTTTTATTAATGATACGACTCCTCCTTCGGCAGTAGAAAATGTTACGCTCACAGATAGCGATAACACTGTTGACGGTATTGATGGACGAGACTTTACAGTTGGTTTTAATGATTTGGCGGATGAATCTGATGTAGCCAGCTATAAGATTTACCTGTATAAGGATGGTGAAGCGCCGGTTGATAAAGCAGCTATGGATGTTTTGACTGCAGTTAAAACGATTACAAGAACAGAGAATCCGGATGGGACAGCTGTAGATCTTGGAAGCGGAGTTACCAAAGACAGCAAAGGAAATGTATTATCGGGTGGAGACTACTGGGTAGTTGTTATTGCTCAGGACGCAGCAGGCAATTACATCTTCCCAGGGGGAGCAGCTAAAGCAACGATTAAATCTGACGATAACACACCCCCTTCCAAGCCTTCAATTACGGGAATATCAGATGATACAGGAACACCCGGTGATGGGATAACTAAGGACAATAAACTGGTTATATCCGGAACAGCCGAGGCAAACAGCTCAGTAGAGGTTTTCAGGGGTGAAACTTCAATAGGAAAAGCACCAGACGCTGACGGAAGCGGTAAATGGAGTTTTGATTATACAGCAACAACCTTGGATGAAGGTACATACAGCTTCACTGCAAAAGCAACTGATAAAGCCGGTAACACAAGTGAAGCATCGGATACATTTACTGTAAAGGTGGATACTGCAGCACCAACAGTATCACTTACACATAACCATGCTGATAGCATTGTAAAATTCGGTGATACTGTAACCCTCACAGCTACCTTTAGTGAGGATATGGCAAGTGCACCAGCTATAAGCATATCCGGTGCAGGCGTTTCTGGAGCTGCAATGACCGATTCCGGAGACCACAAGGTTTGGACATATAACTGGGCAGTGCCAGCAGGGGATATGTCTTCGGTAGTGACTGTAGCAGGCAGTGACAAAGCAGATAATGCTTATATAGGAACAAGCAGTATTACATTTACAGTAGATAATACCAAGCCAAGCGGTTATGGTATAAAAATAGATCAGACTGCAATTAATAATGCAAATAAAGGAGCAATGTCATTTACATTCAACGGGGCTGAGGTTGGAGCAACATATAATTACACAGTAACAAGCAGTAATGGAGGCAGTACTACGAGAAACGGAAGTGTTACAAGTACAACTCAGCAGGTTAGCGGAATAGATGTAAGTGGAACGAATGATGGAACGCTTACATTAAGTGTTACACTGACAGATTCAGCCGGAAATGCAGGAGATGCTGTAACAGCCACAGTGGATATGGACACGGTGATACCTTCGGTGATCACAATATCCGAGCAGAACAGTATTTCAGGAAGCGGAAGTCTGACATTGACAGCAGTAGGAGGACCTCTTTCGGATGCATCATGGACAAGTATACTTAATCAGATAAAAACAAATACAGGAAAAGGTCTGTATTGGATTACAGGTATAGACGCAGGAGATATCACAATAACACCTGCAGTCGATGGAGTTACAGCGACATTGAATAATGGAAGTACAAGTGCGGCTGCTATAGGTGCAGATTTTGTGATTACAGCAACAAATGTGGAAGACAAAGCCGGAAACAAAGCTACCGGCAATATAACAATAGATTCATATCTGAGCGAGGCAAGAGTTACAGGAGTGAGTGCAGGTACAGCTAATGGATCATATAAGGCAGACGATACTATAGCCATTAATATAACATTTGATACAAATGTTGATGTTACAGATACACCGGTGCTTCATCTGGAAACGGGAGCAACTGATCGTGATGCTGCATATGCAAGCGGGACAGGTTCAACAACATTGACCTTCAATTATACTGTACAGGCTGGGGATACATCGTCAGACCTGGAATATAAGGATGTAAACTCACTTGTACTGGGCGGGGGAACTATAAGAAATAAAGGTAAAACAATTGATGCGGTACTGACATTACCCACACCAGGAGCAGCAGGTTCTCTTGGAAATGCAAAAGCAATAGTTATTGATACGACAAGCCCACAAGTGGCAACTGTTGAAAATCCTGGTGCAGGGGCCTATAAAGCTGGGCAGAATCTGGATTTTAAAATTAAATTCAGTGAGAATGTAACTATTACGGGTACCGGTTCGACTCTCTCGATAGATATTGGTGGAGTTTCGAAAACTGCAGTTTACCAGTCTAAAACAGCAGACAGCATTACTTACAGGTATACTGTCCAGAATGGTGATAATGACAGTGATGGTATAACAATGGGTTTAATAGCAATTAATGGTACAACAATAACAGATGTGGCTGGAAATAGTGCAATTACAGGTTTGAGCGGCTCAGACCATTTAACATGGTTACTGGTTGATACAACTGCACCGGCAGCGGTTACAGGCATTACCCTTGAGGATAAGGACAGCACATTAGGTATTGATGGGAGGGACTTTACTGTAGGCTTTAATGATTTGGCGGATGAATCTGATGTGGCAAGCTATAAAGTCTACATATACAAGGATGGACAGGAACCTGCAGATCAGGCGGCGATGGATGCATTAGCAGTAGACAGCAAAGTTGTGGCAAAAACAATAGCAAAAACAGCAGGTGATAATGGCATAGATGCAAATCTTGGGAGCAGTTTGACAAAAGACAGCAAGGGACAGGCACTGGAAGACGAAGACTACCAGGTGATAGTAACTACAGTAGATGCGGCAGGTAACTACACCTTTGCAAAAATAGATTCAAAGGTATCTGTTAAAAGTGATGCGGCACCATTGGCACCGTCGACTCCTTCAACATCCGATACACCCAAGCCTGAAAAACCAGATGGACAGGTCATAGTGGCTGCAGCATCAAATGAAACAGAAAAGATCGATGGCAAAACAGTTACAACGGTTAATGTTGATGATGAAAAGCTTATGAATAAGCTTAATGAACAGGGTCAGGGCAGTAAGATTGTTATACCTGTAACTGAAACTTCAGACACAGTAGTAGGTACTTTGAATGGGGAAACAATCAAAGGAATGGAAAAGAAGGAAGCTGTCCTTGAAATAAAAACGTCTGATGCTACCTACACCCTACCTGCATCACAGATAAATGTAGATTCGGTTTCAGAACAAATAGGCACTGGAATATCACTAAAAGATATTAAGGTTAGTGTTAAGATTGCAAAGCCTGATGAAGATACAGTTAAAGTCATTGAAGACACTGCCGATAAGAATAATTATCAATTGGTTGTTAAGCCGGTTGAATTCAGTGTAACCTGCACAAGCGGAAACAAGACAGTTGAAGTCAGCAGGTTTAATGGTTATGTTGAGCGTATGGTTGCAATACCGGATGGTGTAGACCCGTCAAAAATAACTACAGGAGTTGTACTTAATAATGACGGTACCTTGTCCCATGTGCCTACTGATATAATAAAGATAGACGGAAAATGGTATGCAAAAATTAAAAGTCTTACCAACAGTACCTATTCAGTAATTTATAATCAAAAATCCTTTACTGACGTTGAAGGCAGCTGGGCTAAGGATGCAATAAACGATATGGGCTCAAGACTCATCATCAGTGGTATAGGAGACGATAAATTCGGTCCTGATCTTAAGATAACAAGAGCAGAGTTTGCATCAATCATTGTAAGAGCGCTTGGACTTATGCGCCCGGGTACAGGAAAGGATTCTTTCAAGGATGTAAGCAAAGATGCCTGGTATTACGATGCAGTATCAATAGCATATGAGAATGGCATAATTTCCGGCTGCGGAAACGGACAATTTAAGCCCCTTGACAACATTACACGCGAACAGGCAATGAGTATGATAATGCGTGCAATGAAAATTACCGGGCTAAAGGTTGATTTGAATTTGGACGGTTTAAAGTCCTCATTCAAGGATTCATCGTCTGTTTCAAAATGGGCTGAGGACAGTGTTACGGCTTGTATAAAAGCAGGAATAATTCCTGGGGTTTATGGAGATAAGCTTGCACCATTGAATAAAGCAACAAGAGCTGAAATTGCAGATATGGTAAGAAAGCTGCTGCAAAAATCAGGCTTGATTTAGAAAGAGTAAGGGAAATTAAAAGTAAGAATTAAGAAGGCAGAGCATTTGAATATGCTCTGCCTTTGATTTTAACAACTATATTTCTTACAAGCTGTTTACTGCCTTTTCAAGCTGATTAAATGCCTTCTCAAGTATTACTCTAGGGCATGCAATGTTAATCCTTTGGAAGCCTTCGCCGCTTTGACCGAACATAGTCCCGACATCCAGCCATAGCCCGGCTTTACTTATAATGAGGTCTTCCAGCTGTTCCACATTCAGACCAAGCTTGTTGAAGTCAAGCCAGACAAGATAGGTTCCCTCGGGTTCTATAAGCTTGATCATGGGAAGCTTTTCATTAACAAAGCTTCTGATGAAATTGAGGTTGCTAGTAAGGTATTCTTTAAGCTCTTTCAACCATTCACTACCATATTGGTAGGCTGCCTTGCATGCTGCTATTCCCATTGTGTTAAGCTGGCTGTAACCGCTTTTTACTATTTCAGTCTTGAACCTGTGTTTTAATTCCCTGTTGGGAATAAAAATATTTGATATTTGCAACCCCGCCAGGTTAAAAGTTTTTGAAGGAGCGGTACAGGTGATTGATATGTCAGAGAACTCCGGCTTAAGGTCTGCAAAAATATGATGTTTGAAACCAGGGTATATAAAGTCTGCATGAATTTCATCAGAAACCACCAGAACACCATGCTTTACACATATATCGCCCAACCTTACAAGTTCATCCCTTGACCACACACGTCCTACCGGATTATGAGGGTTACACAGAATAAACATTCTTACATTATTCTCAATAATTTTTTTTTCAAAGTCCTCAAAATCTATGGAGTATTTCCCTTGTGAATAAACCAATTCATTTACTACAAGTTGTCTTTCATTAATAAGTACAGATTCAGAAAAAGGATAGTATACAGGTTGCTGAATGATAATTGCATCACCTTTATTAGTAAGGGAACGCACTGCAGTACAAATGGCGTACACGATTCCTGGAGTCTTAACAAGCCATCTGCGATCTACTTTCCAGCCGAAATTATTCTGAAACCAGTTTTGCAATACATCAAAGTAATCTGTCTTAGTTTCCGAATAACCGAATATTCCGTGACGGCTTTTGTCGACAAGCGCTTCTATTATCTCCGGGGGTGTTTTAAAATCCATATCCGCAACCCATAAGGGAATTATACCTTCAGGCTTTCCGCGTTCAACTGCAAAATCATACTTGAGTGAATCGGTATTTTTACGGTCGACTATCTCGTCAAAATTATATTTCAATGGGCATTCCTCCATATTGGTACATTAAACATAGTTAATTGATAGATTTAGTTGCTATAAATGATATGTAAAAAAATTAATGTTGTCAATACTTGTAAGCTTATATATTATTATCTTGGCGATGCTTTAATTAAACATATATAATGAAACTGGTTGCTATTAAAAAAGTAAAAGGCTGGTTTTTAGATGGCAAATAAAAATGATATCATATTTTATGACTTTGAAGACTTAGAAGGTTTTCAGGTAGTCAGAGGTTCAAATGTAATTAATCACTTTCCCTGCCACATTCATAGAAAAGCTTGTATTGGAACATTGGAAAACGGCAGAGCTTTATTTTCTGTCAGGGGTAAGGAATACATTATAAATAAAGGTGATACTTATTTTATAGATTCGAATGAGCCACATTCCATGAAATCAGTCGATGAGAATGGATTCAGTTATATTGTATTGTGCTTTGAGAGTTTAAATTTCTTTTATAATGGGGATATAAAGTTTAATGAATCGGTTGTAAAGGACTATTCGTTAGGTAACAAGTTGACAGAGACCTTTTCATGTATCATAACGAGCGATCTTTCAATTGAAAGGGAATGTATTCTCTTTGATGTATTGGAATGTATTTTGCCATACTGTACTTTTAATGCTGATACAAAGCTTATTGATAAAGGTATTAATAAGGTATTTGATTTTATAAATGACAATTTGACAAGGAAAATAAATCTTTCTGATTTGGCTGCTACAGCTAACCTGAGCAAGTTTCATTTTGTAAGATTATTTCAAAAAAAGATAGGAATAACTCCTTATGATTATTTGCTTCAAGAAAGGATTAAACTCTCAAAGGATATGCTTTTAAAGGATAGCTCAATAACAGATGTGGCTCTGGAACTGGGATTTACAGACCAAAGCCACTTTACAAAGCTGTTCAAAAAACACACTGGTGTTACACCTGCTGATTATTTAAGAAATAATATTACTATGTAAGTAATGTTTATAATAGGGCGGGGCTGAACTTTGCAAGTATAAATAAACCTTCTTCGCCAGCTGTAACCTCATGATTCGTATCTGCAGGAATAAGAGCAATACTTCCTGTTTTATAAGGGGTTTCTCTGTTATCAATATGACAATGGCCTTTTCCTTGGATTACTTCATGAACTTCAAGCTTTCCTTCGTGTATATGATTGCCAATTGAGCAATTTGGTTCGATTTTAACAAGATGACAGCTGAGTGTTCCATTAGTCTGTGAACCAGTTATAAGATGCTTGAGATAAACCCCTCTAAATGTTGGGTGGCTATTCCATGCCAGCTCACTTGTAATAATATCCATATCAATATGACTTACCATGCCAGACTCAAATTTTTCTGAAATAGCTTCTTTCATCATATTCTACCTCCACTTTATATAATACTTAAATTTTAACTACTTTTAATTTTTTATTATTGTAGAATATTGCTATGTTAATTAAGCGGGGTTTTGGGAAGAGGCTTTAATATGCACCTTGTTTTTATGCTGTCACAGTTTTATGTAAAGTTAACATATTATATATTATCCAGTACTATTTAATGGAGGTTTATATATGTTAACAGCTGTTGAATATATTGATCAATCTATAAACACCAACCTGTTTTTTCTTAGAATAATCAAGGAACACTTGATATTTGCTGCTGCAGCACTTACATTAAAGGATTCAAGGTACATACCAGTACTGATGCAGGCAAAAAAACAGTTTGAGGAGTTGCTTAACAGGACCGTGTCACTTGCAAATGGTATTGTAACATCCCAATCATTGGCAGCTGGTGATATTCTTACACCATATACCTATAAAGCTGAGAAAACGACACAAAATTATACAGGCTTACCTATAAACATTGAAATAACAATGAGAGAGGCTGCACTTGCAAACACTACAGCCGGATCACACAGTGCTGCTTTGGAACAGCAGGTAAATTCACTGAACCAGAATATAATATCCTTGCTCAACTCAACAATCCAGACGCATACAATGATGCTGAACAATGTTTTGTCGTGCAGGATGTTTGTAAATATGTATCCGCTGATGATGGATCATGTTACTAGGGAAGTACAGCATTATCTTGAGCATCTTGAGACTCTTCAGAGGCGTCAGAGCCTGAAATGGGAACCAAAAACGGCAGCTGAAGGAGAAGCGTTCTGGAATCGTATAATGGCAGAGCATTCGAGTTTTATAAGAGGAATGCTTGACCCTACTGAAGCAGAGCTAATCGGAACAGCGAATAATTTCATGGGAGAATTCAATGATTTGATAAAAGCGGCAAGTGAAGCACTCGATAACCTACAGCTGGTTCCTCAGGTAACACGCAGCAGTTTGACAGCAACTGCAAATTTGAGGAATTTTAAACAACAGGGTACATTGGGAATTTTGGAATGCAAAATCCGATCAATTATACTTCCACTGTTAAGTGACCATGTATTGAGGGAAGCAAACCATTACTTGAAAGAGTTAGGTGAGTACAAAATATAAAATTGAAATGAGAAAAAGTGAGTAGGAGTTGTTTTTACTTACAACTCCTACTCATATTTGTTACTACTGTTTTTCTGGATATAAGCCCGAAGTAACTATATAATATTTCATTCCAGGAAGCGGCTCTGCGCCTTTTAAATTCGGTAGTGCAAAGGTTGTGGTGCCGTTGCCTCCATAAGTATATCCTATAAGAGAAAAAAGCGCTTGGTTTTGTACTACTTGTAAAATTTGTCCTTCACATGTCGTCCACCCCGCTTGCTGGAATGAATATCCGAACAAAGAAATTTCACCTAATGTATATTCCATAATATGCCCTCCCAAATTAACATTTTATGTCTTGTATAACAAAAATTATACAGAATGTGTTGCAATATGTCAATTTATAAATTACAATTAAGTAATAACATGGAATTAAAAATAGATTTATGATAATTTTTAGATAACATTCAAGGAAAACTCATTAAGCAAATCTTAAATATTTTTGATTGAAGGATTGGGGGACAAATATGGGTACTATGACAAATTTGGCTTTGAACAGGCCGACGGCATCAAGCAGCTTTGTTAAACCTTATGAACCTGCAAGAGCAGTGGATGGATCACTGGCACCTTTTAGCAGATGGCTTTGCAATACATTGCCGGGATGGTTTAGTGTGGATTTGGGTGCAGGCTATTGGATCAACAGATGGGTTGTAAGGCATATGAGTACTGCTGGCTGGGCAACCCCTGACTATAATATTGTTGATTTCAAACTACAAGGAAGTATTGATAATAATAATTGGTTTGATGTGGATTCTGTTACAGGGAATACCGCAGGTATTACTGATCGGACCATTAATGCAGTACTTTGCAGATATGTAAGGGTTTATGTAACAAAAGGCCTTAAATGCAATTCTCAGTTGGCATCAATGATGGAATTTGAGGTTTATCCCGCACCTTCAAGCCAATACCTGACAAATCTTACATTGAGTAGCGGAACACTTGCTCCGGTATTTGCAGGCAAAACAACTTTCAACTATAGTGCAACAGTGGAATGTGCCGTGTCAAGCATCACCCTGACTCCTGTAGCAGAAGATGTGCATGCTACAATTAAGGTAAACGGTACGGTGGTAAATAATAATACAGCATCACAACAGGTAAACCTTAACGCGGGTAGTAATACAATTACAGTACAGGTTACGGGGTCTGATGGAAGCGCACAGCAGAATTACACTATCACTGTGATAAGAAAATCTTCATATATGTCCTCCCTGGTTATCAAGAAATTAGACGGGACTGAAGTAGCATTAGATCCTACATTTAATAAAGATACTCAGGGCTATACAGCAAGCGTGGGTTATGATGATACCAGTGTAAATGTTGTCGCAACATCCAGTGACGGAACCACTAATGTTATTGTAAACAGTCAGACGGTTCCAAGTGGACAGGCAGTCACAGTTGACAATCTGGTTGTAGGGTCCAACAACACCATCAACGCAAATGTAGTTGGCGATAAAACGTATACGGTTACATTGACGAGAGCAGATGCAGATCTATATCTAACTAAAATTGGTTTTGAATTTAGCGGAAGAGGTTATAACGGTGGTACAAGTATTAATTTGGATCACATAAACCTAGGCTATACAGTAAATGCTTCAACAAATGCAGCTACAGTTACATTTACTCCGTTTGCAGAAGATACCAGTGTTTCAATTACCGTTAATAATAACCTTACAGTAGCAAGCGGACAAACAACACCTGCTATTGCCTTAACTGGCCCTAACATGCCAATACCTGTAAAAGTCACTAAAACAGGTGCTAGTACCAGCAGAGATTATACTATTGCAATTATAAGAAGCTGATTGGTAGATTATTAAAAATATTTTTAAAGTCTAAGTGTTTGAAAGCCTCTGTAAAACTACTACAGAGGCTTTTGCTTTTTTGATAAAATTACTTGTCAATAGCAGAATAAAATGCTCCTCAGCCCTTCGTCTTTTAGTTTCATAAAAAGCCCCTTCAATAAGAGTATTCTCATTCTATTTTATCCTTTATTTCTGAATTTTTTACTGTTAATATGAAAATGTAATATGTAATTACTTTCCCGAAAGGAATAATTATGATTAAATTTATTATGATGGTTGGTATCCCCGGGAGCGGGAAAAGTCATCTTGCAGAGAAAATAGCACATGAAGAAAATGGCATTATTGTTTCGTCCGATAAAATAAGAGAAGAGCTTTTGGAAAACATAAACGAGATGAGAAAAAACGGTATTATTTTTGGCGAAATGTTGCGAAGATCAGTAAGAGCTTTGAAAAAAGGCTGCAGTGTTATTTATGATGCTACAAATATAAGAAGCTCCGAACGTAAAAGTTTGCTTAAAAAATTTGATGGTTATTATAAGGAATGCTATTACATTAAAGTGTCACTTGAAGAAGCCTTAAGAAGGAACTCTAACAGAGACAAGCAGGTCCCGGAAGAAGTGATTGTTAAAATGTTTGAAAGGCTGCAACCACCCCAAATGACTGAAGGATGGGACAATATAAAAGTAATTGCAGATTGATATATTCTAGTCGTCTATAATTGTTTTTAAGCTGGAGGGTATTATGTATTCAATAGGTAAACTGTGTAAGGAATTTGAAATTTCAAGAAGTACACTTTTATATTATGACAATATAGATCTTTTAAAAGCATCAGGACGTACTTCCGCAAACTACAGGCAGTACACAGAGGAAGACCGAAACCGTCTCTCTCAAATCTGCACATTTAGAGAAGCTGGGATACCTTTGGTTCAGATAAAAGCTATACTTGATAATGAAGAAACTAATGAAGATAATGTACTTGAAATGCGCTTGAATGAATTGAATCAGGAGATATACTATTTAAGGATTCAACAGAGAATCATAGTTGAAATGTTAAAAAGAAAAAATTTAACCGGCAAAAAAATGCCTCTTGAAAAGCAAACCTTTTTATCAATACTAACAGCGGCAGGTCTTGATGAAGAACAGATAGATAATTTCCACGCAGTATTTGAAAAAAAATCTCCCGAATCCCATCAGCTTTTTTTGGAACTGCTGGGTCTATCAGATGGTGAAATACAGGAAATCCGGGGCTTTTCAAGGCTTATGGGCGATAAAGCATAAATTATTGACCTGACTATAGCTTTATAGTTTATCATCGAATATAAAGTTATAGAAAGGTTGATTGATATTATGATTAATAAGAATTTTACGTTAATTTGGATAGGCAAGATTATATCCCAGCTTGGTGACAAGTTTTATTCCATTGCTCTTGCATGGTGGATTCTTCAGAAAACCAACTCACCTTCGATTATGGGAATATTTTTGCTTCTTTCTGTGCTGCCTGGCTTGATTCTTGGATTTTTTGCAGGTGCTTTGGCGGATCGTTTAAGCCGCAAAACCATACTAATAGTTACAGATACTTTGAGAGGGATTTTAGTACTTGCAATATCTTTCTTGGCTATGTTTGGTGTTATTGAGGTTTGGCATATTTTTGTCATTGGTTTATGCTTATCTCTTGTCACGGCGTTCTTTGATCCAGCTATACAGGCAATAATTCCTGAAATAGTCGAAAAAGATGACCTTACCAAAGCTAATGCAATGAGTCAGATGGTAAGCGGAGTCTGTACTGTTGCAGGACCTCTGTTGGGTGCCGTATCAGTAAGTTTTTTCGGGCTAGCAGAAGTATTTATGGCTAATAGTGTATCCTACTTCGTTTCATCATTACTTACAAGCTTTGTATCTGTAAAAGGCAGCGTTAATTCAGACTCAAAAAGCAATTACATTAATGAAATTAAAGAAGGTATCAGGTTCATTAAAAATCAGAAAAAAATAACCTTCGTATTGAAAATTATAGCCGCTGCACATATCTTTGTAGGGTGTCTTACAGTATCACTTCCTTTCCTTGCAAATAGCCTTGTAGGTATTGGAGTAAACAACCTGGGATATCTTGAGGCTGCAATGGGTGCTGGGGTAATCGGCAGTTCAATTATTATTAAATCAAAACAGAAAAATATAAAAAGTGAATTGTCATTGGTTAAGTTTATTGCGTTAATGGGTTTTAGTTTCGGATTAATAAGTATATTCAGGTTCTTTGGGTTTAATTCTGTTTTAATATACCTTGTTATTATGGTTCTAATCGGGTCATGTATTGCATTTGCATCTGTTTTCTGGCAGACTCTTCTACAGAACTATACACCTTCTAATATGACAGGTCGTGTTTTTAGTGTTTCTTCATTAATTGGAAACACATCGCTTCCAGTAGCATATTCAATATTTGGGGTATTACTTAACATAAGCTCAATAAGTATTCTCATGGCGGTAAGCGGCGGAGCACTTTTAGTTATGTGTGCCGCATTGTATTATCTCCGTTCAAAATGAAATCTTTCTAAGCTTATATTTTTAATGCTATAATTTATCTAATAACTTTGCGGAGGCGTATTCCTATTAAAATATCAAAGGTTATAAAAGATGATTTAATTAAGATCAGAAATCTTGTAGGGGATATTTCAGAAGATGACCTGAGTTTTGTAGATTGCTATGTATCGGATGAAATTGGGATATTCATACCAAGTGTGGGTTACTGTAAATATGCTATAACGCCTGCACATACCCATCCGTCTTATTCCTTCGTAATTTCTTTTTCGGGAGACCTGAGTTTTGTTGAAAGGAAAATTGAACTGCCGGAAAATTATCTTTTTGCAGTTGCCTTTGAACCTGATATTCCTCATGAAGAGAAACAAATGGATAAGTTTACAAGATACATGGCTGTCCAGATTTCTAAAAAACTGTTTGAGGAAATTTTTGAACAGTATTCAAGTGCACAGTTACCAAAGCTTTTTTGGACTCAGTTTACTGTCCACCGTGAAATACTGCTTTATCTTAATAAATTTATGTCGGAATATGAAAACAAACTTTCAGGACAGGGAAATCTTATGGGTTCGATAGCCTCTATAGCGACTCATTACCTGGTACGCGGACTGCTTAATATTAGCGGATCTGATACATTACAATCTGAAAGAGTAGAAATAGAAAGAATAATACAATATATGCACCAGAATTTTGATCAGAAGATAACAATCGGTGAGTTGTCGAAAGCGGCGAACATGTCGGAATCTGCTTTTGTCCGCTTGTTCAAAAGTGAGACAGGGTATTCACCAATGGACTATTTAATTAATATAAGAATAGAAAAAGCAAAAAAGCTTCTCCGGGAAAGTACAATGAGTATAACAGAAATTTCTTTTTTGTGTGGCTTTGGAAGCACACCCCACTTTTCATCATGTTTTACAAAGCATATGGGTGTCAGCCCTTCAAAGTTTCAGGGTATGTTTGGTAAAAAATAAATTGCAGTATTTTGTAAGACTTTGATGTTTTCTTGAAAGTCTGGTTAAGCCTCTTTTTATATAATTATATCCATATATATAGGGAGGCGATATAAATGGATAAATCAGAAATACTTGGATTAATTGCTGAAAACCCGGTTTTCTTTCTTGCAACGGCAGAAGGTGACCAGCCGAGAGTTAGAGGAATGCTGACTTATTCGGCTGATGAATCAGGTATAGTTTTTCATACGGGAAATATGAGAGATCTTTACAAACAGTTTGTTAATAATCCTAAAGTTGAATTATGCTTTAATGATTATAAAACAAGTACTCAGGTCCGTGTAAGTGGAGTACTTGAAGAATTAAATGATAACAAACTCAAGGATGAAGTGGCAAGCCATCCTACAAGGACATTTCTTAAGCCATGGGTAGATAGTATGAGCAAACAGGAATTCTATGATTGTTTTGTTGTTTACAGGTTAAAAGGTGGTCTTGCTTCAGTATGGTCAATGGGTAAAAACCTTGAACCGAAGGAATATGTACAATTGTAATTAAACAGAATAAGTTTCATTATTAAAGAAGCCTTAGAATAGGCTTCTTTTTAAGTGTTGAGACTTTGGGTTGGTTTTTTAAGCGGTTTTAGGTTTTCTTTAGCAGGTTGTTTCCCTATGACATATAAGCCCGCCATAACCAGTAACCCTCCTATCCACTGATGCCAGCCTGCATTTTCGTGGATAATTAATACCGACAACAGTAACGATGTAAATGGCATCATGCCCGAAAAAGCTGCAGCAACAGATGCTTTGCACCGTTTTATACCTGCATACCAGAATATAAAAGCCAAAGCTGTTACAATAATTCCATACCAAGCTAGTGCCAGCCATTGAATCAAGCCTATCGATAATAGACGTGAAACCGGTTTTTCAAAAAGTGACGGAACAATACAGAAAATAAATGCAATAGCTGATACCAAAGCGGTTTGAACTACAGGATCAATAGGAGTCTTGCTGCTTGCTTCTACTTTTAAGCTATTTATACGTGAAAAAATGTTAAATATAGCTTCACTCATTGCTGCGCAGAGTACCAGTATATTCCCAAACATGTGCTCCTCTTCAAATTTATATCCCGGAAGTAAAATACCTTGTATTAATAGAACACCTGCTACAGTCAATACAATACCTGCGCCTCCTTTTTTACTCAAAGGCTCTTTTAGTATCAGCCAGGCTAGCACCGCAGTAAATGCCGGTGTCGCTCCAGTTAATATTCCTGCCTCACCTGAAGTTGTATATAGCAATCCCTGAAGAAGAAAGAGGCGGAAAAGAAAAATTCCGAATAGTGCTTGAACAATTATTAGTCCCCATTCCCTCATACTTAGTTGTTTAATAAATACCAGTAGTTTATTTTTGCAAATTACAAGCAGGAATGAAAATGCAAAAAACAAGCTCATAGCTGTTATTGTAAATGTGCCAAGATATGGGGAAAGAAAATGAGCCGCAATAACTGATGTCCCTGCCAGAGTAAATGCACCAAACAGATATATGCAGCCTTTTAAATGATCCATTAATACCTCCTGTTGAATAACCTTATCTATAAAATAGTATGATATAATAATATTCGGATAACTGGTATGCATAAAGTGCCGGTTTGTAATGAATTTGTACAGTCCAGTTGGAGGGCTTATGTTTGGAATTACACTAAACCATAAAAGTGAAATTTCACTAAAACGTCAAATATATACCGAACTAAGAAACCGGATAATAAATGGGTTGCTTGCTGAAGGAGAAAGCCTTCCATCGACTCGGGAATTTGCCAGACTGCTTTCTGTTTCAAGGAATACTGTGTGTGAAGCTTATGAGATGCTGCTGTCCGAAGGCTTTATATTAAGCCGCCAGGGTTCTGCAACCAGAGTTGCAAAGGGCTTGAACATTCTAAAAAAGGAACCTTTGGTTATTTCCGAGCATGCAATAGCAGCTGACATCCCGGTTGTTGCCGATTTCAGCACGGGACAGCCGGATTTGCGCTGTTTTCCCAAATATGCATGGAGCAGTATTTTTCATAAGGAAATAGAAAATATGCCGGTTGAGCAATGTGGTTACACCGGTCCTCAAGGTTTGCTGAAGCTTCGCCTTGAAATATCAAGCTGGCTGTTCAGAAGCAGGGGAATTGAGGTAGAACATGAAAGGATTTTTATAACAGCAGGTGCAACTTATGCATTACATCTGATTGCTGAACTACTGTGTACAAAAGATAGAGGTGTTTTGACGGAAGACCCTTGCCATATGGGAATGCTTCGAGTATTAACAAATAAGGGCTATCCCATATATCCAGTGCCTGTTGATGAGTATGGGCTTATAACAGACCACCTCCCAAAAGTGAATGCAGCTGCCGTATATGTAACACCATCCCATCAATTCCCATTGGGAGGTATTCTCCCTGCTCAACGCCGTGCCGATTTAATAAGGTATGCACGAGAAAACGATTGTTATATTATTGAAGATGATTACGACAGCGAATTCCGGTACTGCGGTGAACCTGTCGCACCACTCTATTCAATGGATAAAGAACATGTTATTTATGTAGGTACTTTTAGCAAAATCCTTTTTCCAGCCTTGCGGATAGGTTATGTTATTCTCCCGAACGAACTTCATGGAAGATGGAAATATTTGCGTACACATACAGATGTACAGAATCCTCCTTTCGAGCAGGCAGCTCTAGCAGAACACCTTGGTTCAAGGAAGCTGGACCGGTATGTTCATAAAATGCGAAGAGTTTATGGTGAAAGGCGGCTTGTGCTTATAAATACTTTAAAACAGACATTTCCTGATGATGAACTTAAATTTTGGGGTGATTCAGCAGGTCTTCATCTTGCAGTTCAATTCAAAGGCAGAACATTTGACAAAGATTTTATAAAAAACTGCAAAAGAAACGGTATACGAATTAATACTGTAGAACATCACAGTATAGATAAAGGTCTACATTTGGATAAGCTCTTATTGGGTTACGGACATTTGGAACCCGATGAGATCAGAAGGTCGGTTTCAGTGTTTCATGATTATATAAATAAATATGGGAAAGGAAGTGTTTAATGTGGAATACTCAATAAAAACTGCAAAACCAGATGATTTCATTAATATTACGAGTATAGTCAGGCAGGAAGTAAGGAATAGCGGTGTGACGGATGGAATAGCCGTTGTCTTTATACCGCATACCACCGCGGGAATTACTGTAAATGAAAACGCCGATCCAGATGTTGTTCATGATGTGCTGCTTGGGCTTAAGAGGGCTTTCCCGGAAAGTACACAGTATCTGCATGCTGAAGGTAATTCGCATGCTCATTTAAAAGCTTCTGCAATGGGTTCCTCATGTACGGTAATTATTGAGAATGGTGAATTAAAGCTTGGTACATGGCAGGGGCTTTATTTCTGTGAATTTGATGGTCCAAGAAACAGAAAGGTATACATAAAAATAATTGGGGATTAATACGATATTTGTCATAAAATAAATAATTTCTTGCCTTTTTAGTGGCGTTAGTATATTATTTAGTAAAGCAAAGAAGCTTTTTAATATTTGCCGATGCAGCCTTTTAGAATGGTTTTTAAAACTTTTCTGGAAGGCTTTTTTATTTTAATTTCCGGAGGAGTAGCAATGCAGCTTTTGAATTTAAACAATGGTGAACAAAAACCATTTAAGATTAGAGAAATAGTAAGCGAAAAAAGGTTGACAGCATACTTTCAGCCTGTAGTATCTGTCAGCAGAAAAATGATATGCGGTTTCGAAGGCTTGGTTAGAGGTATAAATATATTAACAAACGAGCTGATTCCACCGATGGATTTATTTAACAATGCGCAGGAAGAAGGACTTGTTATTGAACTTGATAGAGCCTGCAGGGATGTTGTTATTAAATCTTTTGCCAATTTATATGGTGAAAACTCCAATATGTTATTATTCCTTAATATAGATGCTTCAATTATAGACTTCGTGGGAGGCTCAAATTATTTAATAGAACAGGTGAATAGGTATGGTATAAGTCCTGCAAATATTGTTATAGAGGTTAAGGAAACAATAGTTCAGGATACAATGGCTTTAAAAAAATTCATTGACAGTTATAGAAAGTTTGGTTTCCTCATAGCTTTGGATGATGTTGGTTCGGGTTTCTCAAATCTTGACAGGATACCCCTTGCAAAGCCGGATATCATTAAAATCGACCTGTCACTTGTGAGGAACATTCATACTAACTATTATAAACAGGAAGTTTTTAAGTCGTTGGTTAGTTTGGCTAATAGCATTGGAGCACTTGTAATTGCAGAAGGCGTGGAAATTGAGCAAGAAGCTATGGAAGTGCTGAAGATTGGTGGACATATGATACAGGGGTATTATTTCTCCAAACCGAAGGCATTTTGCAGTATGCAGGATATAATGGACAGGCTTGACATATTAAGTAACAGTTATAAAATGTTCATCAACAAATGGATAAAGGCTGAAAGACAAAAACATAAGCAATTGAATCTGGTTGTAAATAATGCAATTGAAGAGCTATCAAAATTAAAGAGTGATGGTTTTAATGAAAAACTGTCTATAATAGCGTGCTCCAATAATATTATTCAGTGTATATACGTACTTGATGAAAACGGAATTCAAATAAGTGATACAATATGCTTTTGCTGTAAGGATGGAGGTAAAGAAAATCTGATTTTTTACTCCGCTAGAATGGGTACCGACCATTCAATGAAAATGTTTTACTATAATCTCGTAAATGCAAAATTGAGAAAGCATATTACAGACCCGTATGTTTCACTGGCAACAGGAAATATTTGTATTACATACTCAAAGATATTCACTAATGTTGACAATAAAGAATATATATTATGTATAGACTTTTTTGATATGTAAAGGAATAAAAATATATTGACAAAAAGTTTAAATCTTGATAACATGATTTACAATAATTAAATGCGTTGATAGGGAAAACACACTGAAGTTTGTTGCTACAGAGAGCTGCCGGTTGCTGAAAGACAGCGCACAGCACAGGAGTGAACTCCCCCTTGAGCAGTCAGCTGAAAGCTATAATATAACTATTATTGCAAGTAGGTGTGAACGGGTTT
This sequence comes from Bacillota bacterium, assembly GCA_023397675.1. GTDB lineage: Bacteria > Bacillota > Clostridia > Acetivibrionales > JANLFN01 > JAEZTC01. The sequence goes on from JAEWTV010000139.1 coordinate 189,594, forward strand.
CTCGCCGTTACAACGAGATGGCATTTATCTTTTGATTGATGCTGCTAAGCGGGTATATTTATACCAATGAGAGTGGTACCACGGAAGCATAAGCTTTCGTCTCTTGCAGAAATGCTAAGGGATGAAGGCTTTTTTTGTGCCCTTGGCTAAAACTATAAACCGGCCGACTAGTACGTTAAGTTTGATTAGGAGGAATTTACTATGAAAATTGCATTTTCGACCCTCGGCTGTCCGGATTTTAGCTGGACGGACATTTATTCAATGGCTAAGGATCTTGGATTTGACGGAATTGAAATCCGCGGACTTGGTAACGAAATCTATGCAGTAAAAGCACAGCCTTTTACTGAAGCACAACTGCCGCAAACAATCAGAGAATTATCCAAGCTGCGCCTTGAGATTCCATGCCTTTCATCCGGCTGCTGCCTTAAGTTCTCAGAAAAAACTGAAAACAACTGCAGTGAGATTAAGGAGTATATTACACTCGCATCAAAGCTGGGAACCCCTTACGTACGTGTACTTGCTGATCTTGAGCCTCAACCAAATGGTGAGGTAGATGATCAAAAGGTTATTGATGCGTTAAGCCAATTGATTCCATATGCCGAAGAAAAAGGGGTTATGCTCCTTATTGAGACTAACGGTGTTTATTCAAATACTGACCGTTTGCGTAGGCTCCTTGACCATATAGCAAGTGATGCAGTAGCTGCACTTTGGGATACTCATCACCCTTACCGCTTTGCTGGGGAAACTCCGGGCAAAACCGTTCAGAACCTTGGCGCATATATTAAATATGTTCATGTTAAAGATTCTATTGTTGAAAATGGGACAATAAAGTATCGTATGATGGGTGAAGGTAATCTTCCTATTGATGATTTTATGTTCGCACTACGCTCAATAAACTATGAAGGTTTTGTTTCACTTGAATGGGTTAAACGCTGGGCTTCAGACCTTGAAGACGCAGGTATTGTATTCCCTCAGTTTGCAAACTTTATGACCCGATATACCGAGAAAAGAATTGCTAAAACTCATTTATTCGATAATAATGCTAAGACCGGAAAATTTGTTTGGGAAAAGGATTCGCTTATTGATTTGACTTTCCCGCAGGTGCTTGACCGGATGGTTGATGAGTTCCCTGACCAGTACGCCTTTAGGTATACAACCATGGACTATACAAGAACCTATTCGGAATTCCGTGAGGATGTAAATAATTTTGCAAGAGCCTTGATTGCACTTGGTGTTAAGCCGGGTGACCATGTTTCAATTTGGGCAACCAATGTACCGCAGTGGTATATAACATTCTGGGCAACTACCAAAATAGGTGCGGTTCTTGTTACTGTAAATACTGCCTATAAGATATATGAAGCCGAATACCTGCTTCGTCAGTCGGATACTCATACACTTGTAATGATAGACGGATATAAGGATTCTGACTATGTAGGCATTATAAAAGAACTTTGCCCTGAATTGGAGTCAAATGAGCCGGGAAAACCGCTTCATTCCAAAAGGCTTCCTTTCCTGCGCAACGTAATTACAGTAGATTCCAGGCAAAAAGGTTGTCTTACCTGGGACGAAGCTATGGATATGGCGGAGAGAGTTCCCATAGAAGAAGTTTACCGAAGAGCAGTGTCCATTAATAAGCATGATGTTTGCAACATGCAGTATACCTCGGGTACAACAGGTTTTCCCAAGGGAGTTATGCTTACACATTACAATGTTGTAAACAATGGCAAGAATATCGGTGACTGCATGGATCTTTCAACTGCTGATAAAATGATGATACACGTTCCCATGTTCCACTGCTTTGGAATGGTGCTTGCCATGACTGCTTCAATGACCCACGGGGTTACAATGTGCCCGATTCCTTATTTTTCACCAAGACAGTCACTTGATTGCATAAATAAAGAACAGATAACTTGCTTCCATGGAGTTCCGACAATGTTTATTGCAATGCTTGAACATGAGGATTTCCCAAAGACAGATTTCTCACACATGAGGACGGGAATAATGGCTGGAAGCCCTTGCCCTGTAAAGGTTATGCAGGATGTTGTGAATAAAATGAATATGTCTCAGATAACTATAGTATTTGGTCAGACTGAGTCCTCTCCAGGCTGTACACAGAGCCGTGTTGATGATCCTGTGGAAGCCCGTGTAAATACTGTAGGACGCCCACTCCCTGGAGTTGAATGTAAAATTGTAGATCCTGCAACAGGAGAAGACTTGCCTGATAATGTTGACGGAGAATTTGTTGCACGTGGATATAATATTATGAAAGGTTACTACAAAATGCCAGAGGCAACAGCTGCAGCAATTGATGCAGATGGCTGGCTTCACACAGGTGACCTCGCCAGACGCGATGCTGACGGTAACTTTAAAATAACCGGACGTATAAAGGATATGATTATACGAGGCGGTGAAAACATCTATCCTAAGGAAATTGAAGACTTTATTTATACTCATCCGAAGGTTAAGGATGTCCAGGTTATCGGTGTTCCTGACAAACAGTATGGTGAAGAAATCATGGCCTGTGTAATAGTAAAAGAAGGTGTGACACTTACCGAAGAAGAGCTCAAAGAGTATACCCGCACCCATATGGCTAAACACAAAACACCACGTTATATAGATTTTGTGGATGAATTTCCAATGAATGCTGCAGGTAAGATTCTAAAATATAAAATGCGTGAACATGCAGTTGAAAAATTTGGTTTACAAGCTGCAAACAAGATAGAAACTGCTTAATTAAATTTAAACGTGGGCAGGGGAGAAAATCTCCTGCCCATTTTATTAAATGTATAAAGGAAGGTACTGACTATTGGAACTGGAAAACTTTAGGGAACATTTTAATTGCAGTGACATGTTTTCGGTAAAAAGTGGCATGAAGTTAACAGAATTGCGTGAAGGATACGCAAAGGTTGAAATGATTATTGATGATTACTGCAAAAACTATATGGGGAGCATGCATGGAGGATTACTTTATACAATGGCAGATGTTGCTGCAGGAACTTCTATGGTTTACAATGGTAAACAAGCTGTTACACTGAATGCTTCTACTGAATATATCAAAGCTGCAATTTCGGGTCTTGTAATTGCTGAAGGAAGAGTAATAAGCAAGGGTAAAACAATATGCAGGTGCGAGGTGGATGTACATGGAGAAGACGGCACAACGTACTGCCTATCACATATTACCATGTTTATTACTGATAAGGATATTATGTATTAAACTATAGATTAATATTGGAGTTTTAATTAATTTTAAGAAAAATTTGGCTTAATGAGTACGTTAAAAGGTTTAGCTGTGATTGAGAAAGGGGTTTTTGACTAATAAAAAAGGTTTATTAGTCCCTTTTTATTTTTTTGTTTTCTTTCTGCTGCGAAATAGAGCACTCAAAATATGTAGTAATCTCGCGATTATTGCACCAATTATTAAACCTAACAAAGTACCAAAAGCTAACTTGAGTATTTCCATAGAACCTCTTAATAAACTTTATAGTTTTTTTATATATTATATATAAAATTGGATTGGTAAAAAAGACCAAGATGGGTTGTCGAAACACTTTAATCTAGTCAATGTGCTTGTTCACAGCTATTATTGTATTTTGTTTGCCTTAACTTTGCCACAGTTTATCGGAGATTTAAAGTGGTATTAATATTAAAATAGATATAGACAAAGCACTTATACACAACAACAATGGAAATTACCGTTGAGGATAATATTACAGAAATGGAGGGAGCAAAATGAAACTCAAAGTATCTGGAAAACAGCTTTTTAGGTTTTTTGTACAGATTTTCTTCTTTATAGTTTTCCCAGGATTATTTATTTTAACATATGATGCAATAAAGGAAAGCTATTTAATGATCGTTAATGGCAGCTTCAATTTTAATGAACTCTTTCCGAGAATAATTGAGGCCCTGGCAATAATACCTGTAACAATTGTATTTGGAAGGTTTTTCTGCGGCTGGCTATGCGCATTCGGATCCCTGAATGACTTTATATACAATCTTTCTAAAAAGCTTTTTAAAGTTAATTTTAAGGTTAATAAAACAGCAGACAAGTATCTTAAGCTTATAAAATATGGTGTGCTTCTGTTTGGATTGGTATTTTTATGGAACAGTAAGGGGAATTTTCTTAACAGCTTGAGTCCATGGGAAGCTTTCGGACAGCTTAAGGAGTTCCCAGGCATGTTATCTGCCTATACTACCAGCTTTATAGTATTATTAGTTATAATGATTGGCGCAGTATTTATTGAAAGATTCTTCTGCAGATACTTATGTCCCCTTGGAGCAGTTTTTACAATAGTATCAAAGTTCAGCTTTTTCAGAATAAGCAAGCCGACACATAGCTGCAGCAAGTGCAGCTTGTGCGCAAGTAAATGTTCTATGGGAATTGAACTCACTAAAATGGAAAAGGTAAAAAGCGGAGAATGTATCTACTGCCTTAAATGTATGGATGCCTGCCCAAGAAAAAATCCGCAGATGACGGCTGTTCGTGAAACTATTAACCCTGTAATTGCCGGAACAGTTGCCATTTCAGCCTTAATGGGAACATATGGTTTGAATAATCTGGTAGCTCAAGGTATTGGAAACAAGAATAATATTAGCATCGTCAGTGACAATAATAATTCATCTGACTCCAATGGTTTATTTTCAATTATACAGGGAAACGTACCAAATGCTGATGAAAATACTTCAAGTTATCAGCAGGGTACGACTCCTTCAACATCGGAAAAAACAACAAACAACAACAGTCTGCAAAAATATAAGGATGGAACTTATACAGGAGTAGGACGTGGATACATGCCTGGCCTGCAGGTACAGGTTACAGTAAAAAACAGTAAAATTGCCTCTGTTGAAATTGTTTCAAGTAATGAAACACCCAGGTTTGCACAAATGCCTTTCGAAATTATACCTCAGAAGATAGTTAGTTCACAGTCTGTATCCGTGGATGCAGTCTCGGGAGCAACACGCACATCGGAAGGAATCATGATGGCAGTTGAGGATGCGTTATCTCAGGCAGTTGTTTCTCAGGGATAATAACGTGTTTAACAGCCGGTAAATATAAAACAATTTATTTTTTACTGGTCTTCATATATAATAATTGCGGAGATAAAAACACAGTCCGGTTGGTAGTCCGGGCGCAAGGCAAATGTCTTGTCAGTAACCTGCCCTCCTGGGGTTGTCCGTTCTTTGATTGCGAGCTAAAACAGGAGGAATAAAAAATGAATATCAAACTTACTGTTTTTTTTGAAGACCCATTCTGGGTAGGAGTTTTCGAGCATTCCGACACTGATGGACTTCGTGTTTCAAGAGTTGTATTTGGTTCTGAACCTAAGGATTACGAAGTGTATAAATTCATACTCGAAAAATTTCAACATCTTCAATTCTCAAGGCCAGTTGAAAATTTCGAAACTGAGGTTAAAAGAGTTAACCCTAAAAGAGTTCAGCGAGAAGTTAACAGGGAACTTGGAAAAACCGGAATCGGTACTAAAGCCCAGCAGGCCATAAAGCTTGAACAAGAAGCTCGAAAGGTAGAAAGAAAGGTGTTTTCCAAGGAGTATAGGGAGAAGCTTGAGAATGTGAAGTTTTTAAAAAAACAGGAAAAAAAGAAAGAAAAGAAAAAGGGTCACTAATATAACTTGATTGATTGACCTGCCCATACATTGTGTGGGCTTTTTGCTGTTATTAAACTTATAATGAAGTATTGACTTTAATGTATCTTTATAGCATAATAGTTGCAAAGACAACAGTTGAATAATGCAACATTCAATATGGGAGTGATGATTAATGCTAATGAATAACCTTTCTATAATAGTCCGTTACAGCCATATTTATTTGAACAGAAAACTTCAGGAACTTGATATTGGTCACGCAGAACAGGCTATACTTGCATACCTGATTGATAAGGAAACTGTAAATCAGGAAACAATAGCACGGCACTTTATGATAGATAAGGGCACAATTGCAAAGACTTTAAGCAGACTTGAAAAAAAACAGTACATCAAGAGATTTACCAACCTTAAAAATCAAAGAGAAAAGTTGGTTTCACTCTCTGAAAAAGGGAAAGAAATAAACAACCACATGAGAAAGGTATTGGATGACTGGAATACTTACCTTTTTGAAGGCTTAAACCAGGAAGATAAGGATAAGTTTTATGAAGCTATAGCAGTTATCGCAGCCAACACAACAAAGGCAATAAGTGAAGATTGGAGTGATATGGGAAATGGTGAAAAGTAAAAAATCCGGCATGGTACTGATTATGGTTATTTATCTTGCAGGTATATTCATGGGGGCAATTGATACTGGGATTGTCACTCCGGCAAGAACAGTAATTCAGAATAATTTACTTGTAGATGAGAAGACGGGAATATGGATGATAACAATTTATACCCTCGCTTATGCTGCAAGTATTCCTATAATGGGTAAGTTCGCTGATAAGTATGGAAGAAAAAATATATATCTTCTGAGCATATCTCTATTTGGCTTAGGTTCTTTGTTTTGCGGCTTATCACAGAACTTTGGAAGCTTTGAACTTCTTCTGGCTGCAAGGTGTGTTCAGGCAATAGGCGGAGGAGGAATCCTCCCAATAGCAACGGCTGAATTCGGTACAACATTTCCTCCTGAAAAACGAGGGATGGCACTTGGACTCGTTGGCGGAGTTTATGGAATAGCCAACATATTTGGTGCCTCTGCCGGAAGCGCAATACTTGATTTATTCGGTAAAAACAACTGGCAGTTTATATTTTATGTAAATATTCCGATAACGATTTTCATAGTAATCGCTGGTATTATAAAATTACCTAATACAAGGGAATCAAATGTAAAGAAAATAGATTTTCTGGGAATAACTATTCTTACTGTAATGGTTCTTTCCATTTTGTATGGTTTAAAAAACATAGATTTCTTCAACTTTGGAACAACCTTAACCAGTAGTTCTGTTTTACCGTACCTTATAGTTTTTATTGTACTTGTTCCGTTCTTCATCTTAGCTGAGAAAAAAGCTCAAGACCCGGTTATGAACCTAAGTTATTTTACAAATCCAAGGATTATAATAACTTTTGTCCTTGCATTCGTTTCAGGAATAATTCTTATGGGAATGATCTTTGTACCACAGTTTTCAGAGAATGCATTAAAGGTTGCATCAGGAGGTGGGGGATACTTTGTTATCATTCTGGGTTTGTTCTCGGGTATAGCAGCGCCTATATCAGGTAAATTGATTGATAAATTGGGAGCAAAGCTGATCTTAGGCTTAGGCTTTTTAATATCAATAATGGGATCTGTCTTTCTTGTACTTGTAGCAACTGAAAACCCCAATACAATAACAGTTGTAGTAAGCTTGGTGCTCATAGGTGTCGGTATTGGCTTTACAATAGGTACCCCCCTTAACTATATGATGCTTGATAATACCAAAAAGGAGGAATCCAATTCCGCACTCGCAGCCCTTTCCCTCATACGTTCCATAGGTACTGCCATTGCACCTGCAATTATGGTAGGCTTCCTTGCTCATGCGGGTACTGCTGTTCAGCCTAATGTTATGGCTTTACTGCCAAAGGAAGTAGTGGTGCCACAACTGCCTTATGCACAGGAGCTAAGCAGTACAATAACTAAGTTAAAAAGCAACCCGGTTATGAAAGATAAATTAAAAGATATGCCGGATTTTGCTTCAATGACAAAAGTTGAAATAAATATGAGTGTCAGTGGTAATTATAAGATACCTGATAAATTGCTTGAACTTTTGAAATCGTCCGATGTAACTACAATTGTTAAAACTGTAAAAGAGTTTTCAAGCTATATGTTTGATCAAAAGACCCCTAAATTTATTGAAAGTGCCCAGAAAGGTATTCAAAGCGGAATTGATGCTATGAACTCAAATCCTCAAGGGATGGGTAACACTGAATCAGGTAAAGGCGGACCCCCAAGAATAGACGCTAAGGCTATTGAGGAAATGAAACAGGCACAAACACAGATGAAGGATACTGTGACTAAAATGACTACTTTAAAAGATGCCATTCCAGGGGCATTCAAAACCGCAAAGGATAATTATTTAGCTGAAATAGATAAAAGCAAGGACAAAATCGAAGGTGAATTCCAAAAAACCCTTAACGGCGGTTTCAAACAGGTATACCTCACAGTTGTTGTTGCCTCAGTCATAGCATTGGTATTACTTGCTTTTTATAAAAAGAAAAAAACCAGTGAAATTTCTGGTTGAACAAATATTAATTAGTACACTTTTGCATGCGGTATGATCCGGTAAATCCGGCTTTCCTGGTAAAAGTGCCATAGTTTAAGTATTTTGTTTCAACAAAGCCAAGCCTTTTATAAAGTTTGATAGCTCCGTTATTTGTGTTTACCACTTCTAATGATACGGAGCTTTTATTTTTTTCTTTTGCATATGTTTCAACTTGCATAAGCAGTTTTTCACCAGTGCCTTTTCCACGCTCCAATGGGAGAACTCCTATAGCGTAGATATATAATTCATTGTTTTTGGCATGTGGTAGGTTAAATACAAGGAGTCTGATCCTCCTTAAAGTACCACCAAGTATACCAAATTCACTGATAAGATGTTTTATTCCTATATTAAGAAATTTGTTATGCCTATTTTCCTCTATCCCAACAAAACCAACAACATTGCCATTTTTTAATGCACAATATGTCGGACAAATGAGATTTAAACTTTGTCTCAAAATCCTAATACCCTGCTCTCTTGTTTTATTTAGCAGAAGTATATGTAGCATCTTTTGCTCAAAAGTATCGTATGCGATTTCGGCGATTTGGTCTAAAAAATCTCCGTTTTCCTGGAGGCATATTTTAATATCTTCTTTTAGCATTTATAATCTCCTTATAAAAACCGTCGGTCGGTATAATTATATGGTATATAATTTTGTGTTTCATGTCAAGTTTCTTATTAATTTTAATAAGTGGTACCAATAAATCTACATAAGCTTTATTGTACTACTCTAATAGGATATAATTAATAAAACTTATTCCAACAGGTGAATTAAAATGGAAAGTATAGAAAACCAAGTTTACACTAACATAGTGTTTGATGAGCCGGATTTTAGCGATAAAAGAATTGTTAAGTGCGAATTTAATGGGTGTACCTTTACAGGGGCCAGGCTGGAAGATATTGAGACGCAAAAGTGTTCCTTTATAAATTGTAATTTGAAATGTGCCCGATTGAATGCATCTACTCATGAGGGAACTGCTTTTACAAATTGCAGGTTTGATTATGCAAACCTGTTCAGCGCAAGTTTTAGGGAATGTAAGATGACTGGTTCAAGCTTTGTTGAGGCCAATATATCCGGCATAAATATAATCAAAGGAGATTGGTCATATACCAACTTGAAGCTAAGTAACCTAAAGGGCCTTGATTTAAGACAAGTCAGGTTTTTGTATGCTGATTTATATAAATGTAACATGGAAAAAGCAGATTTGCGTGGGGCTGATTTATCACATGCTATCCTTTCACAGGCAAATTTGCAGGGTGCTGATTTAAGAGATGCAATAATTAATGGAGTGGACTTAAAAAATATTTGCTTAAAAGGCACTCGCCTTGACATTTCACAAGCTGTACGTTTGGCATGCGCATATGGAGCAATAGTGGAATAGCGCTTTTCTAAAACACTCGGAATTGTTCTGGAATACAATTAACTATACGACAGGAGGATGATTTTTAATGTTTAGTGCAACAACCGAGATGATTAAATACTTTGGCAGCGATGTTAAAAGAATAAACCATGCATTGAAAGTCTATGGCTTTGCTTTATCTATTGCAGAAACTGAGCAGGTTTCGGAAGAGGTTAAGGAAGTAATCTGTCTTTTAGCTGCACTACATGATATAGGCATAAAAGCAGCTGAAGAAAAATACAACTCTTCCGCCGGAAAGTATCAGGAAATAGAGGGCCCCCCTATAGCAAAACAGATCCTTGAAAATGGAGGGGTACAAACAAATACAATTAACAGGGTTTGTTATCTTATAGGTAACCACCACAGCTATCAAAATATAGACGGACTTGACTTTCAAGTACTTGTTGAGGCGGATTTCCTGGTTAATATATTTGAAGACTGCATGGACAAAGATAGCATAAATTCAATAAAACAAAAGTATTTTAAAACCACAAGCGGGTTAAAGTATTTAGAGAGTATGTATTTATAAAATATAGAAACAGGTGGGGCTATGATTACAATAAGACCGGCTAAAGAGAGAGAAACGGGTATTCTGACTGACATTGCTTCTGAATCAGAGGCATATTGGGGATACAATGAAGAATACATGCAGAATTTCAGATTGATATATAAGGTGACCCGAGAATTCATCAGGGATAATACTGTTTATGTACTAGAGGAATCTGACCTTATAATTAGCTTTTATGGTGTAACAACAGAGAAGGATGAGGCTTCGCTGGAGTACTTTTATATAACTCCCTGTTCTATAGGAAAGGGTTATGGAAAGGTAATGTGGAAGCATTTAATCTATACTATGGGTAACATGGGCATAAATAAAATCAACCTTGTTACCAGTCCGCAGGCGAAGGATTTTTATATTAAGATGGGAGCTCAACTTACTGGTGAAATAGATTCTTTGGTGATTGGGAACAGAAAAATACCACGATTGGAGTATAAACTCTAAACTATTGATATTAAAGCGGTTTCTGGACATTATCACGGGAACTATTTTTTTACACCTACGTCTATAGAATTGTTCGAACAAATTATTACTTTTACAGAGGCGGAGGTTATATATGAAGAAAATAATCATAACACTTTTTTTAGCACTTTCAATTGCATTATTAAGCATACCTGCTTTTGCTGCAGGTGATTCCGATATTAAATATAGTGATATTTCCGGTCATTGGGCGAAAGAAGCTATACTTAAATACGGCTATTCTGATATTTTTACTCTAAAAGACGGTAAATTCAACCCCGGCAGGCAAATAACAAGAGGCGAATTTGTACGCACATTGCATAAAGCACTGGATATTAAAATAAAATACATAAAAGCTCCGGATATAACAGAATTCTTTAACGATGTAAGTAATGAAGAGCCTGGTTCTGCAGATCTGTATGACCTTGTTTCAGCCGGCATTATAGACCGAAAGGGAAGCTTTAAGCTGAGCAACACTCTTCCAAGAGATGAAATGGTGCATTATATTATTAATGCCTTGAAGGATGTGACAGGCGGGAATTATGCGATTATTAAAATGATGCCTGCACCTTTTGCTGATGATGACAAAATCACTGCAGCTTATAAGAATGATATAATTGAAGCAATTTTGCTTAAGATTGTATACGGCAGTGGAAACAATATGTTTTATCCTCAGGCTGCTGCTACCCGTGCTGAAACCGTAACCTTTGTACAAAGGCTAATGACCACAATAGACAAGTTCAAAGTTAAAGCAGAAATAAAGCCTTCGTTTGAGGTGAACAGCTTGGGTATTACAATGAAAATATCTATTGCCAATGTATCAGATAAATCCTTGGTATTCAGCCATAGTTCAGGACAAAAGTATGATTTCACACTGCTTGATTCAAATGGAAAAGAACTTTACAGGTGGTCTGACGGAAGATTTTTTACTATGATGCTCACTTCTACAACTATTGAAGCTGGAAAAACTGTTGAGTTCGATGAATTGCTTGAACAGAGCGTATATAACAGAATAAAGGACCGTGTAAAGTATATGAAGGCTTATGTTATCGGTAAATCAGATGACTTTGGAATTAATACCGATGGATATCAAATAGAAGTTAATTAATATATATATTAAAATAAAGGCAGTCTGATGCCTTTATTTTTTTGCATTTTTTGATGAACAAATATAGTATCCCTTGACTTTAAAAAGGCTGTATCAGAAAATATTATAGATGACTGAAATCTATAACTGGAGGTTATAATGGCTTCTTATACTGTAAAGGATATGGAACTGAATGAGTTACAGGATATTTATGAAAGAATAGTAAGTGACTTTGCATCTGGAGAATACCCACCATATAATATTCTCTATAATCATTTGAGTTCGGGTGCTCAGAAAGGGTTTATATTGTCAAAGGACGGTTTTGACATTGCCTACACTTTTTGCTCAGAAGGTGATAAAAGTGGTTATGTACTCATAAACTTGCTGGCAGTATATAAGGGCTACAGGGGAGAGGGGGCCGGAACAGTATTTCTTGAGAAATTAAAAGGCCTGTTTTCCAATAGTAAAGGTATTATTGTAGAAGTAGAAAAGCCTGAAGATGCACAAACAATTTCTGAAAAGGAAATTCGCAATAAGAGGATAGATTTCTATAAAAAATCCGGTTTTAAAATTGTTCCGGGAATCGAATATTCAATTTGGGGTATACCAATGCACGTAATGGTTTATCAGTCGGTAAATATCACCGTTAATGAAATAGGAAGTGCGATGCGCGAAATTTATCTGTCACTTATGGGACAAAACCTTATTCATAAAATGAAATTCAGTATTCAGTAACAAAAGCATTTATCCCTTAAATTAATGCTGTGGTTGAACTTCAGAGTAGTTGCAAACCACTGTTTGTTGACACTAAAAGCTCTTTTAAGATATACTATTTATGTTTTCCAAACTTGGAAAACCTATACTAAATAATGAATGGAAGGTTACCAATGTCTGATGAACGCAAGCTTCAATTAAAAAAATACCTGCTGCTTATAGCAGCTGCTTTTGCGGGATTTGTTCTTGTATTGATATGTACTTCAAAGTATGGTCCCGGAGTAACGCATGATTCGGTTGCTTATATTTATGCTGCTGATAGCTTATCGCACGGCAACGGTTACGAATATTTCGGATATGTAAGTCCATTTATTCAGTGGCCACCGTTATTCCCGACGCTTCTTTCGGGAACAGATCTGCTGGGTATTAATGCAATGGATGCTTCAAGATATATAAATGCACTTGCATTTGCTGCAATAGTTTTTCTTTGTGGTAAGTGGTTTACAGAAAGACTGAGAAATCCTGTAATTGCTTTACTTGGAACGCTTGCAGTACTTTTTGCACCACCGCTTTTGAGTATGTCAATTAACGTTTGGACTGAAACACTTTTTGTTCTATTTTTTGCAGCATTTTTCATATCTTTTGATAAATATATTCGGACAGACCGAAAGCGCTGGCTTGTCTGGGCGTCGGTTTTTACAGCTCTGGCATGTCTGGAACGTTATATGGGTGTTACCATAATAGCAATTGCATGTCTAGTGCTGCTGTTACAGAAAAAAAGCTTTAAAATCAGAGTAATAAATATTTTTACCTTTGGATTAATTTCAGCTGTTCCAACGTTGATATGGGTAATAAGAAATTATATTGAATCATCAACACTTGTCGGTGTACGTCCTCCGGCGCTTGTTACGCTGGCTCATAATATTAAGCTTACAGCAAAAACCCTTGCTTCATGGGTACTCCCATATAACAATCTGGAAAATCTTCTTCCGTCTGCAGGACAAAAGTTTATGCTTGCTTTATCAATATTGGCTTTCCTTGTTATAGTAGCTCTGATAGCTAGAGCTGTATACCTGGTTATCAAGAAAAGCGGTAAGGATGGATTGCTTAAAAGCACATCCAACAAACGGATTATTCTGGTTCTTGCGGGTTATATAATAATTTATACCGTATATATGATAATTTCTGCAACCAAGGTTGCTTTTGATCCGATTGGCGACAGATATATGATACCTGTCTACATTCCTCTTATTATTCTGGCAGTACTGCTTGTTGACAATGCAAAAAGCATATTCAAATCAATTGATTCCAGAAAGATTCTTTCGGGAGCGTTGGTTTTGGTAACAGCCGTTTGGCTTTTATATCCAGCATTAAGGACAGCAGAGGTTGTTAAAACAACTACTGAATACGGAACAGGCGGATATGCTTCGACAGAATGGACAAGTAATAACCTTATAAAATACATAAGAGGTTCAGCCCCCGATGGTACTGTATTTACTAATGATGCGGCTGCAGTTAACACTGCTGCAGGCATTGATGCTAAATACACACCAAGAAAAAACGGCCCTGAGATATATGGTGTTGAGAAATTTAAGAAACTTGTTGAAAGCAGCAAAGCTTCATATCTGGTATGGTTCAGCACGGTGGAGAATAACTCCATTTACACTCCCGAGGACGTTGGAAAACTTTATAATGTTGAAAAAATAATTAGTATGCCTGAAGGTGCGGTTTATAAGATTACCAAATAGAAAATAAAATCTTAAGCAGATAACATTAAGTTATCTGCTTTTTTGTTGGAAACTTTTATAAAACCCCTTGACAATTATTTCTTACATGTGTAATATATAATTATCCTACAATTGTAATCCAACAGGGAGTGATTTTTTTGAAAGCAATACCTCAGATATCTGAAGCAGAGCTTGAAGTTATAAAAATATTATGGGAGCTTGGTGAAGCTACAAGTACTCAAATTGTTGACAGATTTGAAGGGAAATCGGACTGGAAGCCCAAGACCATACATACCTTGATAACACGGCTTGTTTCAAAGGAAGCTGTAAATGCAAAAAAAATTGACGGCAAGTCATACCTTTATTCTCCAAAAATAACAGAAGAAGAGTACAGGAGCTATGCAAACGAGTCTTTCCTAAAAAAACTTTATAATGGTTCTGTTAACTTAATGCTTTCCACATTTATAAAGGAAAAAAACCTTACAAAAGAAGATATTGATAAGCTTAAACAGCTTTTGGATGAGGAGGAATAAGTATGGAAAGTATTTTTAAGACTATACTTGTTACCTCTCTATATGCAAGTATAGTCGGAATTTCAATATTAATTATTAAAACTATTCTGAAAAACAGGATAAATCCAAAATGGCATTATATTATTTGGTTTGTACTTGTATTAAAACTTGTAATACCTTTTGGACCGGGAAGTATTTTTAGCCTTTTCAACACTGTTCCGGCAGTACCGCATAATATTGATTTTTCACTTGATTATGAGACCTATCATAAATCAATAGAAGCCTTTAGGCTTGATAATATGAAAATTCCTTTCGGAATGCAGGCTAAGGATGTAACACTATCCATTGCGGCAGTTGCAGAGAAGGTATTGCCTTATGTGTGGATGATAGGTGTTGCTGCCATGCTGGGGTGGCTGTTATATACTCACTTTTCCTTGTACAGAAAAGTGAGAAAAAATTCGAGGGAAATACCTGACAGGCTTTATTCGATTTTAGAAAATTGTAAACAGCAGTTTGATATAAGTATGGATATTCCAATTGTTATTCAGGATATAATAAAAACACCTGCCATTTTTGGGATTATTAAGCCAAAAATTCTTGTTTCGCCTGATATATTAAACTTAAGTGACAAGGATATATCCTACGTTTTTCTTCATGAGCTTGCTCATTTTCAAAGAAAGGATACTGCTGCAAATTATATTTTGCTTATACTTCAGACGATTCACTGGTTTAACCCTGTTATATGGTTTTGCTTCAGGAAAATCCGCCAGGATATTGAAGTTGCGGCAGATGAAAAGGTTTTAGGATTACTTGAGAGGAATGAACAAAAAGAATACGGAAAAGCTCTTTTGTCCATTCTTGAAAGCTTCACTGCCGTTAAACTAGCTCCAAGGCTTATCGGCATGGTTGATGATAAAAAGAATATCGAAAGGAGAATCAGAATGATTAAAATGGCTGATTTCTTTAAAAGCAAGAGACGAATGGCAGTAATGACGGGTGTGATATGCATGGCTCTCCTTGGTGGAGTTTTGCTTACAAATGCAGCTGAAAATGGTGATAAAAATAGTATTCCTCCGAAAATAACGAATACTGAAAACTATTCATCGGAGAAACTGATAAAGCTTAAAAATCCTTATGTAGGTGATCATGTGAAAAACCTTAACCTGGTTGAAAACTTACCTCTTGGCAACATGAAAACGGGTATATCACTTCAAACTGAAAAAGAGCCTTATGGAATGACTGTTGATTATGACCTTCGTGCATCGGGACTTAGTGAAGAAATTATTGAAGATACTTTCAGAAACAATGCGGTTCTGATTTTTGCCCTTATAGATAATCTGGATGAATTTACATTTGACAACAATCCAGGGGGTGGGAAAAAGTACAGTTATTCAAGATCGCAGCTTCAGCAAAATTATGTTAAGGACTTAAGAGAATATGCAAAGGATAAGGATTCGCTGGATTTATTAATAAACAGCCTCTCTCTGAGATTTCAAATATACTCGGAAAAATATTCTCTGGCAATATCAAGTGTACCAGGTTTAAAAATAACTGCAAGATATAATGAGGGTGATTTTAAAGTAAAATACTCGGTTAATTATGGTGAATTATTAAATTGGAACCCACCTTCACCGATTGAAAACAAGGGAAATTACAGTGAGCAACCAATATCGACGCCTGTTTACTGGAGTCCTATGACTAATGGAAAGGTAAACACAGAAAAAATTTCTCTTGTTGCCGAAATAAGAAATGGTACAAAACTTATAGCTGAAAAGAAGCTAAACATAATAGGAGACTCAGCAAACTTCGTTTTTACTGTCCAGCCTTCTGCTGATATTTATCTAGAGAATACAAATGCAGTGAGCCCTCATCAAAGTAGTGATGCCTCGGAGATGGTTACCAACCAAAAATCTGCTGAAGTTTACAGTAAGACAACCTCTGATCAAAGTAGTGATGCCTTGGGAGTGGTTACCAAGTATTTCGATGCTTTTGCAAAAGCCGATTACAAAACAATGAGTACTCTGGCAACTGAACATCACAACAGTTTATACATACACAAAGGCGATGTCTTTGGTATGAAATGGGCAAAAGCAAAGAACATAAAGTATGAAAGTGCTCATGGTAAACTGAGATTCTTCATAGATGTAGACATGGAAGCCGCCGAAATCTCAGCATTTGACCCAGAACAAAAGGAGACATCTTTCTATGTGCAGCTTATTAAAGGTCAGGACGGTAAGTGGCGTATAGATGAATACACTACCGGCTGACCTAAGTTTAGAAGCCTAATAGGCTTAAAATTTTATCTTCAACCTTCCTGTTTACGCCTTTATATGGGTAATCATGAATGTGAATTGCAGGGTTGAAGTTCAATTCGATAATTCCATAGTTACTTATGTCAGGGGCTGCCGTAATATCCTTTATTATTATGTCGGCCCCGCATATTTTTGCACCTACTGACTTGGCGGCTTTAACAGCAATAGTCTTATACTCCTCACGTATTTCATCTGTAAAATCCAGACTGTCTCCGCCAGTACTAATATTTGAGTTTTCACGCAAATAAACAGTTTCTCCGTTTGCCGGGATATAGTCAATATTTTTACCTTGCTGCGAAAGGTATTCCTTTTCCGTCACCCCAAGATTTATTTTCTCCAAAGGTGTTACATAACCTTTACCTCTTAATGGGTCTTTGTTTTTCTCTACAACAAGTTCAGATATACTCTGGATTCCGTCACCTGTAACATTTGCCGGTACTCTGTGCAAAATTCCTACTACCTCGTCACCGATTACCAGAAACCTGTATTCATTTCCTGAAATAAATTCTTCTATGAGTACTGAACTGTCATATCCGAAAGCATATTCCAATGAGAATCTGTATTCCTTTTCAGTTGCATTTTTAGCAAGTATCTGAACACCCTTACCGAAATTTGTTGATTTAGGCTTGATTACAATACTTTTACCTTTAAAGGAATCTGCAATTTTGAGGCCTTCCTCAACAGTACGGACTGTAAAGCCCTCTGGCACTCTCATGCCATGCTCCTTAAGAATAATTTTTGTTACTTCTTTGTTTTCCATTATAAGAGGAGCTATGTAAGTATCCACTGAAGTCTTTGTTGCCTGTTTTACATACTCTGTTTTTTCTCCATTAGACAACCTTATGAAATTATCATCCCAGTCCAAAACATCTACTTTTATTCCGCGGTTTAATGCTTCCTTGATAAGAATCTGGGTTGATAGCTCAAGCTTTTTATAGTCCATTTTTAAGTCCTCCCTGCTAATACGTGAGAATATTTTTTTGCATATCTGACACCAAACTGAAGAAAACTTTCCTTGCTTTTCGACATTTCAGATACTATCCTTTGTGAAGGTAAAAGTTCCGGATCAATAAGTTTCTGGTATTCCTTGCCCACGCTTGTTATATAGTTTTTATCCCCTGTACTGTCTTCTATAATTACCGCTATATCACTAAGCTTTTTGAAAATTTCCCCGCCGAAGTCCCTTAACACTTTATAATTGTTACTGTATCTATATAGAGGTAAATCTTTTCTCCTGCCATAGAGTGAAACAAGGTGATGGTTGAAATTTATTTCTTCAAGCTCAGTTTCTGTTATTTCAGGACTTTCATTAAGGAGACAGAACAGCATGAATATCTGAAGAAAGCGCAGCTGGTCAATACTTATACCCAATTCTTCAAAGGGGTTCAAATCAATAATCCGCACCTCCATATATTTGATACCGTTTTTACGTAGTGCCTCAAGCTGTGTTTCACTGGTTGAAACTACTTGTTTTGGCCTGATAGGAGAATAGAATTCGCTTTCCCTTTGAATGCTGCCTTCTGCAAGCATCTTTTCTATTTTCTCGGTATACTCTGAAAGACTGCTAAAAAGGACATTGTTTTTTCCATCATTGGTATCTGAGTAGCCAAATCTGCTTACTCTCAGGGATGTTATATATTTGCTGAAATCCTTTACTATATCACAACAGTCGGGACAGCATTTTTGTATAACTGCAAGCTCTTTTTTTATTACAGGGTTATATGTTGAATCACATACAGGCGATGCACCAAAGAGATAAATCAACAGCCAGCGGTAACGTAAAAAGTTCCTTGCTGCAGAAACATATGCTTCATTAACAAACTCCTGCCTATCCATCCCGTTACCGAAATTATCATATAAAAGGTTAAGCAAACTGTTGTCAAAGGAAAAATTATAATGAATGCCGGAAATCATCTGCATTTTCCTGCCATAGCGTTTCGCGAGGTTTTCACGGTATTCCTCTTTTTTTCGCCCTTCTTCTGTTTCATTGAACCTTGCAATAGGTATAAGATCATCACCCGGAAGCTTGGGGGGCATACTTAAAGGCCAGAGCATCTCACTTCCGATGCCTTCTTTCACTTCAGTATTTATTTGCTTTAAAGCCTTATAGGTTTCCTCAATGGATGGAAGGGGAGGCGTAATCATTTCTATCTGGCTTTCTGAAAAGTCTGTTGTAATCCTAGGATTTTGAGTTTTGTCTCCAAATGCAGCTGGATGTGGAGTTAACGCAAGTTCTCCTCCGGATGTTATTCTTTGGGATTCTTTTTCAAGCCCAAATAAACCCATGGTTAAAAGACTTCCGCTGTTACTTTCAATAACCATATCTGTGACCTGATTATAATTCCAATTCATAGCGACCTCCTTAACAAATAGTATTTATTGAAATACTAAATCTATTAGTGTTCTATAGTTATAAGGTTTTAAGAATGTCGAACAGTATACCAAAAAAATAATTACTTTAAAAAATCTCTTATTGCATTTACGGCTTCCATATTAATCTTACACTTAAAGTTCTGTCCATTTCGGGTACAGGTAATCAGACCAGCATTTTCAAGCTCCTTAAAATGGTGGGATATTGTTGATCTGGATAAACTCATACAGCAGCACGCTTTTGTAAAGCATTTTTCAATACCATCGTCAAAAAAGCGGGTATCACTGCCATCTGATGTTTTATGCCAATCATAAAGCATTTTGAATATATTTAATCTTTGTTCGCTCGAAAGAGCTTTAAATATTTTAACCATATCTAAGTTCATCATAGTTCTATGATAATCGAACAATAATATTCTGTCAATATTAAGTTAAGAAATTATTGTAAATAATTAACTGATTATTAGGAAGGTTTTTCATAGCTGCTAATTTATATATATAATAAGGTTAGTGTGTAGGCATCCGGTAACAAAAGTCTGATAATTGTCAGGCTTTTTATAATGTTTAGGAAATTATAGTTCTACCTTGATTTATTAATTTCAGTTAAGAGCATTTCATTAAAGTCTTCATTATAGTCTTTTTCAAAGACTTTATTCTTTTAAAAAATGTACTCTGTGTATTTTGTCTATATATGTCACATTAAGAAGGATTTTGGGTTTATATGTTGAATTTAATAACTAATAAGAATTTCTTCAAATAAAGGGGAAAAAGAGATGAGAATAGGTCTAAAAGGAAAAATGCTAATAGTTATAATCAGTTTGTTAATTATTTCTTTTGCCGCTGTAGCAATAATCGGTTATATAGAAACAAAAAACAGTATAACCAGCCAATCAAACCAGCAGCTTATTACAAAGACTGATTATATGAGAGAAAAAATAAACAATTTTTTTGCTCAGAGACAAGTTATTCTTCAGAATGAAACAGGTTTTGAATCTAATGTTCTTAATAAAACTTCCGTAGATGACAAGAAAACTCCTGAAGCGAAAAAGACAATTCACGAAAACCTTGTATCAGTTTATAACAAATTCAAAAAGGATTATGGAATAATAGATATATATACGGGATTCCCCGATGGTTCTGTGGAATGCGGTTCTGGATGGGTCCCGGATGACCCCTCCTGGAAAGCTAATGAAAGACCATGGTACACTGCAGCTGTAAAGGCAGACGGACAACTAGTTTATACTGATGTATATATAGATTCCGATACAAAGAAACCAGTTGTTACACTCTCCCAGGTAATAAAAGGTGAAGGTAATGGAGAATACGCAGTTGTTGGTCTTGATGTTGGGCTTGCACAGCTGTCAGATTTATTCGCAAAGGAAAAGATAGGGGAAACCGGATATCCTTTTGTCCTTGACAAGGACGGAAGGTTTGTAATTCATCCCAAATACAGCTACAATGAGGATGCTTCTAAGGCAGATACCATTTTTAAAATAAGTTCTGGAAGTCTTAAGGATGTCGGTAAAACATTGTTGTCTGAAAAATCTGATATAGTAAAAGGTACTCTAGATGGACAGAAAAAATTATATTATTCCGAATATCTTAAAGATATGGGCTTTTACCTTGTATCAACCCTTACTGAAGAGGATTTTACCAAAGATATCAATAATTTGATGGTAGTTGTTGCAATTATAGTTCTGGCGTCAATGGCATTCTTCATAATATTCGTATTCCTTTTTGTAGGTAGAATTTCAAAGGTAATAAAAAATATTGCATCCAGTATGAAGGAGATGGCTGCAGGTAATCTGAATATTAACATTAAGAAATTCAATAGAAAAGATGAACTTGGGGATTTATCCGGTTCCATGGAAATAATGCATAATTCAATAAAGGATATTATGCTGTCAATAGCAGCGGAAGCAAATAATGTAAATATTGCACTAAACATCACTAATGAGACGATTTCAGAGCTTAAAAAGGAACTTGAAGATGCTTCATCTACGGTTGAGGAACTATCTGCAGGAATAGAAGAAACGGCATCCTCGACACAGGAAATAAATGCAACTTCACAGGATATTGAAGGCGCCATTGCAAGGATTGCAGACAAGGCCGGTGAGGGAGCTGTTTCAGCAAATGAAATAAGCAACAAGGCTGTACAATTGAAAGATAGTTCCATGGCACTTCAAACAGAAGCTAATGAAACACGTCTGGCTATTAAGAAGGCAATGGACGAAGCGTTGAAGAAAATCAGTGATGTAGAAAAGATTAAAGCATTATCAGATGCTATACTTCAGATTTCATCACAGACCAATCTTCTTGCTTTGAATGCATCAATTGAGTCTGCCCGTGCTGGAGAAGCCGGAAAAGGGTTTTCAGTTGTTGCCGATGAGATAAGGAAACTTGCTGAAGATTCAAAATCAACCGTAACTGAAATACAGTCTACTATTAACAGTGTATTTGAAGCAGTTGAGAATCTGACAGCTATTTCAAAAGACACCTTATCCTACATAGAGACAAAGGTGGTAGAAAGCTACAAAGAATCTGTCAATGTGGGTGAAAACTACGATAAGGATGCTTCTTTTGTTAAAGCTTTAGTGGTAGATTTGAGCAATACCTCAAAAGACCTCTTTACATCAATAAAAACCGTAACAGAATCAATTAACGAGATATCAAAAGCAAGTAATGAAGGGGCTGAAGGTGCCAGCAATATTGCCGAAAAGGTACTTGTTATAAGGAATAGAGCTGGTGAAGTCAGCAATCAGTCTTTAAGCCTTAAACAAAGTATTGATAAACTTGAAAGCCTGGTTAATAAGTTCAGACTTTAATAACTTTTATAATATTTGAGACTATTAAAAACATCCCAAAGGTTGTATTTTATACAATCTAGGGATGTTCTTTTTTTCAATTTCTTCGGATGTGTTTATTATATTTTTTTGGGGTAATATAACATTGAATAATAAATTATAAAGGAGAATGACTATGAGTAAAATTCTTTATATCAAAGCAAATGCCAAGCCGGATAATATATCGAGAACCTTCAAAATATCCAATAGCTTTATTGAGGCTTATAAGCAGTATCATCCTGGTGACGAAATAATTACTCTTGATTTATATAAAGAAAACATTAAGTTCCTTACCGGCGATGATATTAACGCAGTATTTGGCCCAAAGACCGAAGAAAGTAAAAATCATCCCATTATAAAATATGCATATCAGTTTGCTGAGGTAGATAAATATGTTATCGCGGAACCTATGTGGAATCTGAATATTCCAGCGATTCTAAAAGCGTATATAGATTACATTTCTATGGTGGGAATTACATTTAAATACACGGCAAGCGGAGCTGTAGGACTGCTTCAGAACAAAAAGGCTGTTAACATAGTTGCAAGAGGCGGAGACTATAGTCACGAACCGCACAATTCTTTTGAAATGGGAGACAGATATCTTAGGACAATTCTTGGGTTCTTTGGAATAACCGATTTTTCGACTATTTCAGCTAATAAGCTTGATGTACAAGGCGAAAACGTTGACGAAATCGTAGGTAAAGCTATAAGAGAGGCACAGGAACTGGCAAAAAACTTTTAAATTAACTCCTGGTTTTAACGCCTGATTAATCACAGGCGTTTTTTATTGCCTAAAAAGGAAAAGTACAAATTTTCTGATGTTGAAAAACTTTGACATATTTCGATTTTTTAAATAAAATGGTTAACGGTATAAAACCAAATAAAAAAGTATATTTTCGGGGGTTCATATGAAAAAAAACAAGGTTGTTTTTTTAGTATGCCTTGCAACAATGTTGTTGCTTTCAACCAATGTGTTTGCAGCAGAAGCTGGAAATATGTCGGTTGCTGGTGGACTAAGGAGAGTTCAGCAATATAACTTTTCTATTAACATTATGGCAATGCTGCTGGTTGGTTTTGGTTTTCTAATGGTTTTTGTAAAGAAGTATGGATATAGTGCAACTACAGGCACATATCTCGTTGTTGGAGCCGGTGTGCCTCTTTATCTGTTGCTCCGTTCTACCGGTATCATTTCAGCAGAAGCAATTCCTGCAGATAATATTCAGGTTTTACTTTTTGCAGAATTTGCTGTCGCAGCAGGATTAATTTCAATGGGGGCGGTACTTGGCAGGCTTCGTGTTTATCAATATGCAATTCTTTCAATCCTTATTGTTCCTGTTTATATGATTAATGAATGGCTTGTACTGGATAACGGTCTCGGTTTGACAAAAGGTTTTGTTGATTCGGCCGGATCAATTATAATTCATGCTTTTGGTGCATACTTTGGTTTAGGGTTGACTATAGCTTTAACAAAGTCAAAACATTTGAAAAAGAAAATTGAAAGTGATGAGACTTCAGATAGATTTTCTATGTTGGGATCCATGGTTCTTTGGTTATTCTGGCCAAGTTTTTGTGCAGCAATAGTTCCAGAAGCAGACCTTGAAAGGACAGTAATTAATACTATTTTAGCTTTATGTGGCGCTACGCTTGTAACGTATATTTTCAGCGCTTTATTCAGAAAAGGCAAACCTGCTATAGCAGATATAGCAAATGCAGCGCTCGCAGGGGGCGTTTCAATCGGAGCAACCTGCAACTTGGTAGAAGCGCCTGTTGCTTTCTTAATAGGAGCTTTAGCAGGGGCAATCTGTGTTATTGGTTATGTATTTATACAGCCTAAAATTCAGTCAGTATTTAAAATCGTAGATACTTGCGGTGTCCATAATCTTCACGGTATGCCTGGGTTATTGGGCGGTCTTATAGCAATACTGGTTGTACCGGGTATAGCAGGCGCTCAGCTTATTGGTATAGCTATAACGCTTGTACTTGCATTTGCAGGCGGAACAATCGGAGGGTATATCATTAGGCTTACAGGTTCCAAAGAAGAAGTATATGAAGATGCTGATGAATTTACAATAGAATGACGCTTATAAAAAATAAAAGTGCTGATGCTTAATTGCATTAGCACTTTTTGGTTATTTGATTACATTATCCTAATATTGCAGCAAGGTCGCTTTCAGGTGTACTGATTGGTTTTAATCCGAATTTCTCCACAAGTATGCCAAGCACATTGGATGAAAAGAATGCCGGAAGTGTAGGTCCAATATAAATATTTTTTATTCCAAGTGCCAGCAATGATAACAATATGCAAACGGCTTTCTGTTCATACCATGATAAAACGAGAGTCAAAGGCAGGTCGTTAACACCGCATTCAAACGCTTTGGAAAGTGCCAACGCTACCTGAATTGCAGAGTAGGCATCATTGCACTGTCCCATATCCATGATTCTTGGAAGTCCTCCGATTTCTCCTATGTCCAGATCGTTAAAACGGTATTTTCCACAAGCTAGTGTTAATATTACCGTATCCTTTGGTGTTTGTTTAACAAACTCGGTGTAATAGTTTCTTCCTGGTCTTGCACCGTCGCAGCCGCCAACAAGGAAGAAATGTTTTATAGCCCCTGCTTTTACAGCATCAATTACCTTATCGGCAACTCCTAAAACAGTGTTTCTTGCAAAGCCTGTAGAAACAACCGAACCACCGTTTATACCTGTGAATTGTTTGTCTTCACGCCATCCCCCAAGCTCAAGGGCTTTATTTATTACGATCGTAAAGTCCTTATGACCGCTTGTTTCAGGTATGTGCACAAGGCCTGGAAACCCTACAACTGTAGTCGTGAATACCCTGTCCTGGTACGAAGACTTTGGAGGCATAAGGCAGTTTGTAGTAAAAAGGAATGCTGCTGGTACACCGTCAAATTCCTTTTGCTGATTTTGCCACGCTGTACCGAAGTTACCCTTTAGGTGAGAATACTTCTTAAGTTCCGGATAACCATGCGCCGGAAGCATTTCACCATGAGTATAAATATTTATTCCTTTTCCTTCAGTTTGTTCAAGCAGCATTTTTAAATCCAGAAGATCATGACCGCTTACAACTATAAATGGACCCTTTTCTACCTTCATTGTTACACTTGCTGGGGTTGGATGGCCATAGGTTGATGTATTTGCCTCGTCGAGGAGAGCCATACATTTTAAGTTGGCTTCACCAAACTCCATAAGCAGATTAAGCCATTCTTCCGGGGTATGTTCCTCTCCAAGTGCTTTAAGTCCTTTAATAAACCATGAATTAACTTCTTTGCTTTCCTTGCCGAGAACGCTCGCATGTTGTGCATAGGCTGCCATACCTCTCATGCCAAGCAAAAGTGTTGAACGTAAGGATCTGATATCTTCATTTCCTGTCCAAAGTTCTTCGACCGGGTAATTATCTGCATCGCCAAGTTTTACCTTTGTTTCATCTATTAATTCAGTCAATTGGGCTATACGTACTGTGTCAAAATTAACATTTGTAACAGTAGTAAAAAGTCCATTTATTATCAGTTCATTTACTTCCTTATCAATTTGTTTACCATCTACAGCACGTGCCAAGCCTATAAGAGCGGATGTTAATTTATCCTGTTCTTTAGCTGTCTCGGCAGTTTTACCGCATACTCCTGCACGGGTGCAGCCCTTTCCTCCTGCGGCTTGTTCACATTGAAAACAAAACATTTCACTCATACGTAACCTCCTGATTTGCTTAAGTTTTTTATTATGAGGCAATTATATTTTAAATTGATTTTAAAATCGGTATCTGTTGCAACAATTATTTTTATTATTTGAAAAAATAAATTATAATTCAATGTTTATAAATGTATTTGTATGGGTAAAAGTATTAATGAATTTAGGTTAATTCTAATTTTAAAACAGGAGGTAATTTATAATGAAAAAATTGTTCAGATGCAGTGTGTGCGGATATGTACACGAAGGAGAGGACGCACCCGATAAGTGCCCTAAATGCGGAGCTCTAAAAGATAAATTTGTTGAATTAAGCAGCGAAGACGCAGATAAAATATATAAGTCAGACAGGACTAATGACATTCATATGAAACTCATTACATTGGCAGGTAAGATGGCGAAGCTTTGTGAAGAGGGAATAAACTTAAATCTTGATCCAGCGTGTGTATCAGTTTTCGAAAAAGCAAAGGATGAAGCATGGGTCATAAAGCAAAGATCAAAAGCTGAAATTGAGGGACACATGAAAAAGGGAAAGTGGTAAGATAAAGAGTAACTAAAGTGTTTATATTAACATAATCTGATAGCATAGAATATCCTTTCTGGAGGTATGTAATTATATGCTATCAGATGTTGATTTTATAAAACAATCACTTGCATTGCATCTTTTTTTTGCTAGAATCATGAAAGAGCATTCCTTCTTTCTTCAAATAGGTTTTACACCTAGAGATTCGAGCTTTATGCAGCAGGCGGATGCATTCAGAATGCAATTTGATCAATTGCTGAATGAAGTAGTACAGCTTTCAAATGGTGTTGTAGACCAGAGTGTCCTAAGTTCGGGTGAAGTAATTACGCCATACACTTTAAGGGCTGAAGAAGCTTCGGCATATTTCACTGGTGTAAGAATTCCGACAGGTATCACTCAGGCTGAAGCAGGGCTTGCAGGCGGTGGAATCTTACAACCAAATCCAGCACTTATGCAGAGAGTTTATAGTATTAACCAGAGGGCAATAGGCTTAATAACTGCATTGATACAATTTAAGACTGTTATTTTATCCAATGTCCTAAGCTGTAAAATGTTTACTGTAAACTATCCGCTTTTAATAGACCACATAATGCGTGAAGCAAAGCTATATCTCAGCATGATGCAAAGACTGCAGAACAGGGAGACTGTAAGTATAGAAAGGGAAGCTCACGAGCAGGAACTATTTTGGAACAGGATAATGGGGGAACATGCCTTATTTATTAGAGGTCTCCTCGATCCAAGTGAAAATGATCTTGTAAACACTGCAAACAATTTTGGATGTGAATTCAGCGATCTTGTTAAGGAAGCTCAGCAGGCAGCTGATAAGACTTTACCTTTAAGCAAGGTAACCCAGGATAGCCTTAAAGCAACAACAGACATACGTAACTTCAAAGAGCAGGGTACAAAAGGTATTCTGGATTGTAAAATAAAATCCATTATAATACCTCTTTTGGGAGACCATACAATACGTGAAGCAAGTCATTTCCTGCGGTTACTTAATATGTTCCAGAAAGTTTAATAAGAAAAAGACCTCCGGGTCTTTTTCTTATTTTTTAAATATGACATATTGCTGTCATATATGAACTTATATACTGTAAGAAAAACGAATGGAGAAAACTATGGATTACAAAATTGTAGAGTTAAGAGAGAAGAAGGTTACAGGCATTGCCAGAAAAACAACAAATGAGAATATGAAGGCAGTATCTGATATTGGTCAGGTTTGGGGAGAATTTATTGGCAGTGGTATATGCGAAGGCATTCCCAACAAGGCTGATACTAGTACAATTGGCCTGTATACCGATTATGAAGGTGATTTTACCAAACCATACCTGTTTTTGGCAGGCTGTGAGGTAACTGAGTATACGAGTGAATCAGAACTAATTAAAAAAACTATTCCGGCAGGTAAATATGCTATGTTCTCAGTCAGGGGACACATACAACAGGCAGTCGGAGCTGCGTGGAACGAAATATGGTCTATGGATCTGAATAGGGCTTATACAACTGATTTTGAACTATATAATAATAATTCTCAGGATATAAACGATCAAATTGTTGATGTTTATATTGCCTTAAAGTGACTTAAATTAAAGCAGGCTGTTTATTATCGGCTAGTTCTAACACCTTATCAATATGCTGCTTTATATCAAGGAGATCGGCATACAGATCGCCTGTTTCTTTTAGCCTGGACAGTGCATTTTTTAAATTGAAATCTGATGGGCTAATATTTTCCCCTATAACCTCATCCCAGTGAAGAGGCATGGAAACATTAGCCCCATCAACAGGCCTAAGGCTGTATTGGCAGGCCATTGTTTTACCTGGAGTATTCTGAAGATAGTCGAGATATACTTTGCCTTCACGGTTTTTAATAAGCCTTTCCATTGAAGTATGGGTGGGGTATACCTGGTTTATCATTTTGAAGATATATTGAGCAAATTTTTTTACCTCTTCATAAGGATACCTTGGCTCTATCGGTACATAAATATGAAGTCCTGTAGCCCCGGAGGTCTTAGGGTATCCTTTTATTCCAAATTCATTAAGTGCTTCCTTTACCAAAACAGCAACCTTAAGTGCATCTTTGAATGTCGAAGGCGGCATAGGGTCCAGGTCAAAAACAGCAATATCAGGCATAGATACATCCGGAACAACAGATAGGCTGGGGTGTGTTTCAATACATGCCTGGTTGACTATCCATATAAGGGTTTCAAGGTTATTACACAGAATATAGTTGGTTACTTTATCTTTAACGTTCGGAGATGGAATGGGGAATGTTTTTACCCATTCATCAGCGTATTCCGGGCAATCCTTCTGATAAAAGAACTCACCGTCAATACCGTGTGGAAACCTGCACATGGTGAAAAGCCTGTTTTTAAGGTGGGGTAGGATATAGGAGGCAATCTCATAGTAATAATTTATAAGGTCTGCTTTGGTGTAGCCATCTTTAGGCCATAGCACTTTATCTAAGTTGGTAAGTTTTACGGTTTTGTCATTTATTTTAACAAGTTTGTCTTCCATGTTTCCTCCGTTTAATTTAGCCTCTAATGTCTTTCTATTGTACATTCTGAGGGGTCTTTATCATCTCTGAGCGCTTTAAAGGAAGAATGTCTTAGACCAGAAGAGCCTTCTTCGAGGTATTCAACCTCACAAACATATTTGGGATTTAACCACACATTATTTTTTAAACCTTTTATTTCACTGTTGAAGGGTGATAATGTTTGGATGTCCGGTTTAAATAAATTTTCTAAGTAATCAAGAATTTTACCGGTAAACCCTGTCCCGGTGGTTCCTCTGTAAACAAGCCTTCCTGAATAGTAAGAACCAAGTATGAGCGAACCTATTTCCTTATCTGAGCCTTTGATGTATCCACATATAATAAAATCCTCTTCGATTATCTTTTTAAACTTGTACCAGTACCTGGTCCGTTTACCTCCGATATAGGGGCTGTTTATATCCTTGGCAACTACTCCTTCCAGACCGTTGTCTACAGCAGATTTGTATAGTTCGGTTCCATTTGTGTCTACTGTTTTTGAAATTATAACCCGTTGGTTTTCGGTAACAACAGATTCAAGCAGCCGTTTCCTTTCAATAAGCTTTTCATTTCTTAAATCCCTGCCTTCATATACAATAAGGTCAAAAACAATATATATCGCAGGATTGGCTGTAGCCATCCTTTCAAGTTTTTTGACATCTGTTACATTTCCGCGTTTTTGCCATTCACTGAAAGAAGGCTTTCCCTCATGGATTACTATTATTTCTCCATCAATTACAACAGGCTTATGACTGAACCATGAGGTCATTTCCCTGAATTCAGGATATTTTTGTGTTATATCAAGATTATTTCTGCTCTTTAAAATATATCTGTCATTTTCAATATAAGAAATGCATCTGATACCATCCCACTTGATTTCATATAAATAATTTTCCGAATCAAAGGGCTTAGTTTTGGTAGCCAGCATAGGTATAAATTCTTTCATCAATAATCATCCTTAAGCTTTTACAGGCTGTTTTTTGGTTTTTCGCTTCTTATCTTTATCTTCTGTTTTGGCTGTATCCGTTTTTTCTTTTGCTGCCTTTATGCTTGCCTTCAAGGCTTCCATAAGATCAACAACCTTGTTTTCAACACCAGGCGGGACAGATATTTCAGCTCCTGCAATCTTTTTCTCTATACGCTCTTCAATAGCCGTTCTGTATTCATTTTTCATATTTGTGGGCACGAATTCTTCTGAAAGGCTTGTTATGAGACTTTCAGCCATTTTTAGTTCGTTATCATGAAGTGTTACATTATATTTTAATTCACTCAATTCATTGGTACTCCTGATTTCGTCAGGATAAAACATGGTTTCAAGTAGTATGTTGTTTTTATATGCCCGTATGGCAGCAAGAGAATCCTTTGTTCTGATTGTGATTTTAGCAATTGCCACCTTGCCAGTCTTTTCCAATGAATGCCGAAGAAGCTCAAAAGCTTTCTGACCTCCTTCGGTAGGAGCAAGATAATAGGATTTGTCAAAATAAACAGGATCTATATCGCTGAGGTCAACAAAATTCACAATACCTATTGCTTTGGATTTTTCTCCAACGCCCTCAAGCTCATCTTCCTTCATAATTACATATTTACCTTCTTCGTATTCGTAACCCTTGACTATTTCGTTCAGAGGGACTTCGGTATTGCAGACAGGACAAAACTTTCTATATTGAATAGGTGATTTGCATTTTTCATGGAGCAGATTGAATTTTATATCCTTCTTCTCAGTTGCCGAATAAAGCTTAATAGGTATGTGAACCAGTCCAAAGCTTATGGCGCCTTTCCACATGCTACGCATAAGAAACCTCCAAAGTTTAGTTCAACATACCTATTATGCTCTTTAGTATTTTTATTATTACAACTTTCCCACATTGAATATTACAGGCATCATTACAGGTATAAAAATCAACTGAATTTGAAAAAGCGTTGAAGCTTTCGCTTTTGCAAATCCGATGCCTGTAAGGCATTAACGAGGTGGGAAAGTTGTGTTATATGCTTTTTCTTTATCAATCATTTATAAGGCTTCCATCTGTTCCTATTGTAACTACCTGCCATGGTATCATCTTGCCGCTTGCAATAAGTGCATTTTTAGTTGCATTCACTATTCCGCCGCAGCATGGAACTTCCATTCTTAATACGGTGACGCTCTTTATATTATTATTGGCTATAATCTGTGCCAGCTTTTCAGAATAGTCGGTGTCGTCAAGTTTTGGACAACCGATTATTGTTATCTTATTTCTCATATAGTCCTGATGTATGTTTGCATTTGCATATGCCGTACAATCGGCTGCAATCAGCAGGTTAGCATCATTAAAATATGGAGCGTTGGGCGGTACAAGCTTTATCTGGCATGGCCATTGTCTCAATTGCGATTCTGCTCTTTCAGTGCTTCTTGTTTCAGCTTCTGCCTTTTTCTCTATGATTCGTGAGCGGCTTCCCGGACACCCATGTGCAAAAGGCTGCATAGTATTATTCTTTGCCATCTCCATATTCTTTTTTACCTCCTCTTCGTTATATGCATCTGCTTCTCTTTCTTCAATAGTAATCGCATTTGTCGGACATTCAGGAAGACAATCTCCAAGTCCGTCGCAATAGCTTTCTGATATTAACCTTGCCTTGCCGCCAATTAACTTAAGTGCGCCTTCGTGACATGCGTTAACGCAAAGTCCGCAGCCATTGCATTTCTCTTCATCTATGTTTATAATTTTTCTTTTCATAATAATAACCTCCTGTATTTGTTGTTAATAGTATTTTGTTGTCTTTATGGTTTGATTATAATATAATGTGAAATAATAATCTGTATCTGTAGTTACAAAAAGCATTGAGGATAAAATTATGTTTGAAAAATATATTAATATATTAAACAAGGTAATATTATTCAGGAATATATCGCCTGATGAACTTTTAGGTATGCTTCAGTGTTTGAACCCAAGTGTCAAGGCATATAAAAGAAATGAGTATATTGCCATGGAGGGTGAAAAATGCAGGGGTATAGGAATTGTACTTTCGGGTAAGGCAATTGTAAGCAAGGAAAGTGCAAGTGGGAACAGGGTTATGCTTAGTGTACTTAACCCCGGAGAAATATTCGGAGAAATCATTGCTTTTTCAAATCAGTTCACGATGCCTGCTTCGGTTATTTCTCAGGAGGAATGTGAAATAATGTTCCTGCCCCGGGAAAAAATCATAGGCCAGTGTGAAAAGGTATGCCCCTGGCATAGGACACTTATAACCAATTTACTTGGTATAACCTCTGAAAGAGCCCTGATGCTGAATAAAAAGGTTGAATATCTTACCATAAAAAGCATTCGGGGAAAGATAAGCACTTTTCTTCTTGATATGTACAAAAAAACAGGAAAAAATAATGTTATGCTTAATATGAACAGGAATGAGCTTGCAGACTTTCTTAATGTTTCAAGGCCTTCAATGTCAAGGGAAATGTGCAGGATGAGGGATGAAGGTATTATTGATTTTCATCTTTCAGCAATTCGTATTAAGGACGTTGAAGCACTTAAAGAAGGCTGTGATCAGAAATAGGTTATCCTGTTAAATAGAGGAGTCAACATGAATATACAGATTTTTGGGCTAAAGAAAAACTTCGATTCACAGAAAGCCGAGAGGTATTTTAAGGAGCGAAAAATCAATTACCAGTATGTCGAATTGGAACGCTATGGCCTCAGCAAGGGCGAATTTGCCAGTGTTAAGGCTGCAGTTGGTTTGAAGGAATTAATTAATGTCAGCTGCAAAGAATATAATACGCTTAATATGAGTATGCTTGGGACTGGGCCCGCAGCAGAAGAAATTTTATTAAAAAATCCCAAGCTTTATAAAGGGCCTATAGTAAGAAACGGAGGTAAAGCAACAGTGGGGTATAAACCTGAAGTATGGGCGGAATGGGAATAGAAAGAATCCTGTTTTTGATAGAAAATGGCTGAAATAATATAAATATTTAAAGAATAGGGAAAATTTATGTTTGCTATTTTACGTTTTTTAATACCTTTATTGATAATTGTTATACCTGTAATTTATTATTACAGGAAGCTTAAGAGGGTGTTCAATCCTGGAAGTACCAAAGGAAAAAGAACAAAATCTGCAGATTCGTTCGAAATGGTGAAGGATGAAGTATGCGGTAAATTCATATTTAAAAATAACTCACTTGAACTGAAAAAGGATGGAGTAAAATACTATTTCTGCAGCGAGGACTGTAGAAACAGGTTTTTACAGTCAGATAAAAGTAATGGGTAAGAATAGGAGATATAATGTTTAAGAATTTTATGAAGGACCGGTATGGTATAGACAACCTGATGTTTATCATACTGGCTTTTGCATTGATATTTGTTACATCTAAGTATATTTGGGTTATAAGTGTCATTTTAGTAGGATGGGCTTTGTTCAGAGTGCTGTCTAAAAACCGTCAGAAGCGTGTTCGCGAGCTTCAAGTATATAATGCCTTTATTAATAAGATTGTTCAGGGGATAGCGAAAGGCATATACAAATTAAAAAGCAGACGTACAGGTTATAAGTCAAGACAGCAGCAGAAGCAATTTCATGTATTTGTTAAATGCCCTAAATGTAAAAACACTCTCAGACTTCCTAGGAACAAGGGAAAGCTGATGGTTACATGTCCTGTTTGTAAAAACGAGTTTATTAAGAAGACTTAATCTTCATTTTATTTGTTTGATATAAATATGATAACTAAAGGACGGCAAATTATATATTTTTGTGAGGATTAATATGTCAGCTATAAAACTGCGTCTGTCTTCATTTGTTTTGATTATTATGGTTTACGTGGCTGCATTTACGGTAGCAGTCCTATGTTATAACCTTTTTAAAGAAACAGGCGTACTCCCTGCAACACTTCTTGCAGATATTACGGCAACACTTGTAGTATGGGCTTTTGGTATGCTTTTTCACAATTCCAGCTTATATGATCCTTATTGGAGTATTGCTCCACTTGTCATATTCCCATGCTGGATGCTGATAAATGGATCCAGTCTTAAAACTGCTGATTATATATACCTAATTGCTGTATGTATATGGGGAATACGTCTGACATATAATTGGGCCATAAGGTGGCACGGGGTAAAGCATCAGGACTGGAGATACACTATGTTTAAAAGCAAGAGCCCTCGGCTGTGGTTTATTACTAATCTCTTTGGGATAAATCTTATGCCTACGTTTATGGTTTTCCTGGGTATGATTCCAGCTTACTTCGGTATTTTTTCTAATAACAGCACCGGCTTTTTTGCATGGTTTGGGTTTGTGGTATGTATGGGAGCTGCCATGATTCAATCCGTTTCAGATAAACAAATGGACTTTTTTAAAAAGCGTAGCAGTTCTTATGGTAATTACATAGATGAAGGTTTGTGGTGTTACTCAAGGCACCCAAATTATTTCGGCGAAATATCTTTCTGGTGGGGAATATGGATAATACAAATGGGCATAGCACCTGAACATTGGGAAACAATTCTCGGACCTGTTTTTATAACAATGCTTTTTGTTTTTATAAGTATTCCTATGATGGAAAAGCATATTCTGGAATCCAGGCCTGGTTATAAGCAATATAGAGCCAGAGTATCCATGTTAATTCCATGGTTTAGAACAAAATAAAACTCAAGGATTGCTCCTTGAGTTTTTTGATACAAATCTAAAAACCTTCCAGGTGTAAAATCAGCTTCCTGTCCCCGAATACCTTCTTGCACCCCGCATCCAAACAAAATAAGCAAGTGTGAAAAAGGCTATTCCGACAACAGGTGAAAGAAAGGCTGTTACTGATGTGGCGTTCGGTCTTAAAAATAACTGGCTGGGATAAAAAGCTATAAACCCTACAGGAATTACTATACTGAATACTAATTTAAAAACAGTATTGAATATTGTCATCGGGTACTTTGCATAATCCTTGAAATTATACATAAAGACAAGGACGGATGTTGAATTTGTGATCCAAAAGGCGGATGCGGATGCAAGTACCATTATTCCTATCATTACAAGTGAAGCTCCTATTAAAGCAAGTATCAGAAGGAGTATGTTTACAACAGTAAGGGGAACTCCTAGCTTTACCCAACCGTAAGTAAATGTCAAAATTCCGAATAGCATCTGACTTAAGCCCTTCATATCAAACACATCAGATATGTAATAAAAGAAAATATTTATTGGCCTGAAGCAGTATTTTATAAAATCACCTGTCAAAGTGTAATTACTTATGTTCCATATATTATCGAAAAATACCTGCGATGGCGTCACTGCAAGCAGTGAAAAGCCATAAAGGAATATCATTTCATTATAGCTCCATCCCTTTATATCCGGAATGGATTTGAAAAGCAGCCAGAATGAAAGTAAACCTGAAAGGTTTGTTGCAATCATTCCAATAGAGCTTACGTAAAAATCAGTCCTGTATTGCATTTTGGATTTTATATCCTGTGCAATTATTTTAAAATACAGTTTTGTATAATATCTTAAACCTAGTTTCATACCTCACTAACCTCCATTTACAGTAATTAATTTTGATGCCTTTTTAAATACAAGCCTGCTTGCACCAAGCAGCAGCACTGCCCATATGGCTTGTATTCCGATAAATTCGAGGTAATCAGTAACCTGAAGGCTCTTATTGGTGAGAATTTGAAGCGGCAGATTGTAAATTGCCTGGAATGGCAGCAGTTCAATTATATGTCTCAATGTTTCAGGGAAAAACGGCAGAGGAACTACCGAGCCTGACAGCAGGAGTACAATAATATCCTTGGTAGTGCTTATTCCCCATATAGATTCTGTATAGAAGGATACTGAACCTATAATAAAATCTATACTGTTATTTATCAGGTAAGCAATGATAATTGCGACAATGAAGAAAAGTATATTAATCCCAAGTGCAACTCCGCCATTGAATATGAATACTATTAATACAAATGAAGGAATAAATATTACTACGAAATTGCTTATGACAAAACCAAGGTTGTCAAATATCTTATAGATTTGGTAATCAAGCGGTCTTAAAAGCTGGAGTATAATATTGCCATTAAGCATCGCTCGGGACATATCCCAGTCACCCCAGGTTTTTAATAATGTAGACATTGATGCTGCTAGTGTAAGATACATAAATGTATCGTTAAAACTCATTCCATTGATGTTTTTTGTTGAATTACCGAATATGGCCATCCATAAAAAATAGATTAAAGTTATAAATAGGATGTTACCTAAAAATGTAAACAGGTAATGTCCTCTGAAATTTACGCTATCCAAAAGGGCGCCCCTGCAAAGCCCCCAATATCTTTTCATTTTTAACCATCCCCCAGGTTGATTATTTTTTATTCATCTCTGAATTAACT
Organism: Bacillota bacterium; assembly: GCA_023397675.1. Classification (GTDB taxonomy): domain Bacteria; phylum Bacillota; class Clostridia; order Acetivibrionales; family JANLFN01; genus JAEZTC01. Next base: position 225,854 of record JAEWTV010000139.1, read on the forward strand.
ATTTTAGGTAGCATTAGCTGCGAGAGCATTTTCCGCTGCTTTTCCGCCTTCATAAATTCTTTTGATAATACTTTCAGCTTCTACCTCTTCAATTTTTACGTCTTTTACAGGCAAAGCTTTCATAGTGTAGTTCAATACATCTGTTAGAGGTATTCTGTCCTGGTCTACAGATATACTCATCCAATCCTCTTCACTATTACTAAGTGATATTGCTTTTTTATCATTGAATTGAGTAAATATTATATCTGAGTATTTGCTGAATGCATCATCGCCAAGGTTTTCAATACTTACCTTGAGAGTTCTGTAGGAACCAAACATGTCCTTAAGTTTGTCAAACTGGTTGTCAAATATTATTTTACCTTTATCTATTATTACAATTCTTTGGCATAAGGCTTCAACGTCTCCCATGTCGTGTGTTGTAAGTATAACTGTAGTTTTTTTGCGGGTATTCAGTTCCTTTATAAGCATCCTTATTTTACTCTTGATTGAAACATCAAGCCCAATAGTAGGCTCATCAAGGAATATTACCTTTGGATTGTGCAGGAAAGCTGCAAGTATATCGCAAAGAGTCCTCTGACCCAATGACATTTGCCTGACGGGCTTGGAATATAAAGCACTGATGTTAACAAGACTGTCAAAGAGCTCAAGGTTTTCGTTAAATGTTTTATCGTCAATTTTATATATCTGTTTCAGGATTTTGAAGGATTCAATAACCGGTAAAGCCCACCACAGCTGTGTTCTTTGGCCAAAAACAACTCCTATATTCTGTGCATTAAGCTTTCTGTTCTTATACGGAACATTCCCGTTTACAATCAATGATCCGCCGGACGGTTCCAAAACGCCGGTCATCATTTTGATTGTTGTAGATTTGCCAGCTCCATTTGGCCCCAGATAACCAACAATTTCACCTTCGCTGATATTCATTGATATTTGATCTACAGCCTTGATGTATTTATAATCTCTTGAAAAGAGATCTTTGACCGCACCTTTCAAACCTTCATGCCTGTTAAGAACTTTAAAGGTTTTTTCAAGTTCTTTAATTTCAATAATATTCATTTTTTTACCCCCCTTGATACTGCATACACAACTATAAATATAAAGTAAATTTTACCAAACAAGTGTTCTTAACGCAACAGGAATTTATATAATATGTTTCCATTTGGTTAATTGTATAATTAATACCCAAGTTATAATTACGTATATATGCTTTTTAACAGGTTAACACTCGTGGGTTATTATATCTAGTGTTTTTTGAAAAATGATTTTAAAAAGTATAAAACTGTATTGACACATATATCACATCACGATATAATAAAAACGGTTTATATCACGTTGCGATATATCAAGCAATGATACATAAGGATATTGCTTATGAATATTAAAGATTTTATACCAATGAGTGAAACTGCATATTATATACTTTTGTCGCTGGTTATTGAACGCCATGGTTATGGCGTAATGCAATATGTTTCAAGCCTTACTGACGGGCGTATCAATCTTGGAGCAGGTACCCTGTATGGAACGTTATCCAAACTGGAAAAAGCAAATCTTGTAATGATTACAGGAGAAGAAAACAAACGCAAATATTATAAAATCACTAAACTTGGTGAAGACGTACTAAAATCAGAAATTGAACGTATTGGAGAACTCCATACAAATGGCAGGAGGGTATTTGGCAATGAAGGAAAATAGAAAATATGTCAGAAGGTCCTTCTATGTACATCAACATGAGAAGGAAGAAGAATTTCTTTCAAAGATGTCAAGGGATGGTTATCATTTTAAGAAGCTTTATAGGGGAATACCTACGAAATATGAATTTGAAAAAGGAGAAAGAACAGAATACATATATCAGATTGACTATATAACCAAAAAAGAAGATACTGAGGATTATCACCAACTGTTTAAAGACGCCGGATGGGAAGAGATTTTTTCCTGGTGGGCTCCTGGCGGCACATGGTACTATTTCCGCAAGATTGCTGTTAATGGAAATGAGGAAAGAATTTACACGGATTATGAATCAAAGTATAATTTGTACAATAAGCTTCTTAGGGTGTTCGGACCATTAATTATAATATCACTTTTAATAGAATTGAATGCTTTAAGAGTATCAATATGGGATTTCAGGCATGCTTCCGATAATTTTGCTGAAAGCTTGCTCAACATTTTTATGATTGTTTTTTTTGCGGGAGTCATTATAATGATTGGATATTGGATGGTTGGGCTAATAAATGAAAGAAATAAAATTAAAAATAAATTGAATCGAAAATTATAAGGAGGGCGAAGTAAGTGCTTAAGGTAAAAAACCTTACAAAAAAGTTCGGTGACTTGACTGCTGTTGATAACATCAGCTTTGAAGTCGGCGAAGGAGAAGTATTTGGTCTGCTTGGTGAAAATGGAGCAGGTAAAACAACAACTTTGAGAATGCTTGCAACAATGCTGAAACCCTTTTCGGGCACTGCGGAAATGAACGGATTTGACATTAACGCACAACCTGAAAAAGTAAGAGGGTCCATAGGTATTCTGTTCGGAGGCGAAAGTGGGCTGTATGACAGGCTTACTGCTTATGAAAACATAACATATTATGCAGAACTTAATGATATGAGTAAAGAGGATATAAAAAAGCGTCTCGAATATCTTACTGAAGTTTTTGAAATGGGCGAATATATTCACAAAAGGGCAGGCAAGTTCTCAAAGGGAATGAAACAGAAAGTTGCGTTTGCAAGATCAATAGTACATAACCCTGATATAATGCTTTTTGATGAGCCTACTTCAGGCCTTGACGTAACTGCAATAAGGGATGTACATGAGTTTATACTTGAATGCAAGAAGCAAAATAAAACAATAGTATTTTCGAGTCATACAATGAGCGAAGTAGAAAAATTGTGCGACAGAATTGCAATTATACATAAAGGTAAAATGGTTGCCATCGGGACCATTGATGAGCTTAAACAAAAACATGGATGCGAAAGCCTTGAGGATGTATTCGTAAGATTGGTAGGTGATAACAAATGAATTTCAAACATGTAATGATTGTATTTAAAAAAGAAATCAGGGATATGATCCGTGATAAGAAGACTATAATATCAAGTTTTATTGTCCCGCTTATACTTATACCTATAATAATGCTTCTGATGGGCGGCGGCGCACAGAAAATGCAAAAGGATTTGACTGAAAATGTATCCATAGCTTTGGCTCAGAATTCCAATACTGATGATATCAAAAAATTGGTTCAGGACAGGATAGTAAGTAATAATAAAAATATAAAACTTATAAATGCAGAAAATGATATTGAATCAGTAAGAAAAGAAAAAGTCAGTATTGTACTTGAGTTTGACAAGGATTATGCTGCCAAGCTTAAAGAAAACAAACCTTTTGCAATAAAAATACTTTATGATAATTCCAAGTCAAAGTCTCAGGCTGCTGTTTCAATTGTTAAGGAAGCTATAGAGAAGTTTAATCAGAGTATAGTTACTGACAGGATTACTGCTATGGGAATAAGTAAAGATTTACTTAAGCCATCAACAGTAGAAGAACAGGATGTTGCAGACAAAAACAAGTCAAATAATTCTATGCTTATTATGATTCTTCCTATGATGCTGGGAATACTTATAGCTGTAGGCGGTACGGCAGCTGCAACAGACCTTGTAGCTGGTGAAAAGGAAAGAAATACATTTGAACCGCTTCTTACAACCAGGCCAGGAAGACTGTCAATACTTATGGGTAAATACCTTACTCTTAACATGTTTGCGCTAATGAGCATTGTCTCAACCGGTTTGGGATTTGTATTGGCTTATATGGTTAATCCTAATTCAATAACAATGGGTTCAGGCGGTGGCGGTTTCTATATGCCTCCTCTGGCAGCAGTTCTTGTAGTAGTTGTTATGATACTTATGGGCATGACTTTCTCGGGTATACAAATTTCATTAAGTACATTTGCAAGATCCTTTAAGGAAGCCCAGACTTATTTGTCTTTCCTTTTAATAATCTCAATGATTCCTGCATATGCAACCATGTTTATACAGCCTAATGAAATACAGACATACATGTTTGGTGTGCCTATACTCAATACTATATGTTCCTTCAAAATGGTTTTAGGAGGGAATATAGATTACCTTAAACTCGGGATAGCTATTGCTTCATCGGCTATATATGTTGTAATAACTCTGGCACTTGCTGTATCAATGTTCAAAAAGGAAAAGGTATTATTCAGGAGCTAATGAATTTAAAATAAACATAACTATTGCTTATTCTGTAAATTCATGATATAATAACCAAACCAGTAACTATATATTAAAGGATTCATTTTCCGAATACAACTCTCTTTAATTTTAGTGGAGCGGGAATTTAGGAATTATATGATCCAAATAAAATTAAGGAGGTATATAGAGATGGCAGATAAAACTTTAACTTGCAAGGATTGCGGTAATGAATTTATTTTCACTGAAGGCGAACAGGCTTTCTACAAGGAAAAGGGATTCGAAAATGAACCACAGAGATGTCCTGACTGCAGAAGAGCAAAGAAGCAGCAGAGAAACAACTTTGGTGGCGGAAACCGTGGCGGCGGAAACCGTGGCGGCGGCAACAGGTGGTAAGATAAAGCAGATAAGGCTTTTAGGAAAATTCCTAAAAGCCTTTTTTATTACCATTCCCGCTTTTCACCGACGTAAAGCGGGGCAAAAGTCGCCGCTCGCCGCGGAGGCTTAAAAGAACGGGCGCAACGGATTCCGTGACAGAACTTCCAAGCCTACATACATACTTTTGCCCGGCCAGCTCCAATGACTTCCTGTCATACCCGCTTGAATCCGTCATCCATGACGAATTCGCCAGACCTTAATAAATGCAGGCAGGAATTTCTAGTGACTCCACCAAGCGCCTTCAGGGCTAAGATAACGGGAAGCTATATTCTTGATTTTGCTAAAAATGAAAGGGAGTTTTATGAAAAAAAGTCATAAATGAGTGGGACCCTATAAGTTTATTTCCTTACTCTCCAAAGGATGAATATGAAATTGAAATAAAATTAGTTTTAAACTTGCTAAATGAATCAGAAGATATACAATTTTTAGCTAATGGAATAAAGAATATTTTTACCATTAGATTTGGCGATGATGTTTTTTTAAAAGACATAGCCGAGTGTACATATATAGCAAAGAAAATAATAGAAGAGTAAATGTTTTAACGCAATTCAAACCTAAATTAAAATAATAGCCGTATTCCGCACAAAAATAAAGGGCATTCACGTTTTACATGAATCCCCTTTTATTGTATAATTAATAAATGCGCATAAAAAACCAATTTAATAAAATGATTACATAATAATTATATCATCCTTAGGTTTTATGTGTCAAGGGTTTTTAAATAAAAAAAGGAGTGTGCTTATGGATAACTATAAACATGGCAATAAGGAAGAGGAAAGCTATCTTGAAAAGACATTGAAGATTATAGAAATCCTTAAAAACAAAACTTCTGAAGCACTTGAAAAAAGAAAAACAAAATTGCTTGAGTCAAGAAGAGACATGTGGGAAAATAGTACTCACCATGCCCAAGAACTTAGTAATGCGGTTGAATTAACCCAGTACCTTAGCGAGGTATCTAATCAGAATACGAGCTATGAAAAAACAAAAAAACAGCTTCAAATATATAAATCAATGTCCGACTCACCCTATTTCGGCAGGTTCGACTTTATTGAAGAAGGTTTTAATAGTGCTGACAAAATATATATTGGCACTCACACGGTTATCAACCCTGAAACGGGCGATATATGTGTGTACGATTGGAGGGCTCCCATATCAAGCATATTTTACAGATATGAACCCGGAAAAGCTTCCTATACTGCCCCTGTAGGTATAATAAACGGAGAAGTTACGCTTAAACGTCAATATAAAATAAGTAAGTCAAAATTATACTACTATTTTGACTGCAGTGTAAGAATTGGCGATGAAATTCTTCAAGAGGCTTTAAGAAGGAACTCATCCGTAAAAATGAGAACTATAGTTGAAACCATTCAAAAGGAGCAGGACATTATAATAAGGGACCAGGAGAATGATTTACTTATTGTTCAAGGGGTTGCAGGAAGCGGAAAAACGTCAATAGCCCTTCACAGAATTGCATTCCTGTTATATGAAGGAATGGATTCGGGACTGACATCTGACAACATACTTATTCTCTCACCTAATAATGTGTTCAGCGGGTATATATCAGAGGTACTTCCGGAACTTGGTGAGGATAATGTTAATCAAAAGACTTTTATTGAAATATTCAATGAATGTTTTGATAATAAAATAAGAGTTGAGACAAGGGACACCCAGATAGAAGATATTATTGAAACAGCGTCCCAAGGTGAAAGATATTATAAAAGAAAGTCCTTGGAATTCAAAGGTTCAAACGAGTTTCTAACAATAATTGATCGGCTTCTTTGGCAGTATGAACACAGACTGCTTGATTTCAATGATGTTTATTACCATGGGCAAATTATTGAAACAAAAGAAAGCCTTAAGAACTCTTTTCTTAACAACAAAACAGGTGTGCCTGCTGCAAAACGTCTTGAAAGAATTGAAAACCGTATATTGGATAAAGTATATCCTTTACAGAAAGAACGATTGCATGAAATAGAAAAAACTGTTCAGAGGGTCGGCGGGCATGAGTTTGATTTGAAAGCCTTCAGCAGGCTTTTGTCAATCAAGGAATCAAAGATTTTTACAGACAAACTTCACGTATTTACAAGGATTGATGTAATTAATCTTTATAAGAGACTTTTTTCTGATATGGAGTTGTTTTATAAACTTGCATATGGGTTAAAGCTTCCAGAGGAAATGGATCGCATTTTAGCGGATACTTTGGAGTGCCTGGAATTTGGTAAAATAAGATATGAAGATGCTGCTCCGCTGCTTTATCTCAAGATCAGGCTTGAAGGCAGTGATTTATATTCGGATCTAAAGCAGGTTGTTATAGATGAAGCACAAGATTACTATCCGATTCACTATAGGATTTTCAGCTTGATATTTAGAAATGCCAGATTTACTGTCCTTGGGGATGTAAACCAGTCAATTGAGAAACAAACTGACATTTCCATATACGATGAAATAACTGAACTAATGCATAAAAGTAAAACAATTAAGCTGTTTCTTAATAAGAGTTACAGATCTTCCTTTGAAATTAATACTTTTACAAGCAGGCTGCTTAAGAATACCGTTAGTGTTGTACCTTTTGAAAGGCACGAAAGCAAGCCTCGGCTTGAAAACAGAAAATCAATGTCTGAATTGGAGCAATCCATGATAACAGATATAAATGATTTGTTTAAGGAAGGTTATAAATCTATAGCTGTTATATGTAAAACGCAAAAGGAAGCTGAAAAACTATATTTCCGAATGAAAGAAAGGGTTCATATAAAGCTTTTGACGCAGGAGGATGAGTTTTCACAAGGGGCTGTTATAATTCCGGTTTATATGGCAAAAGGACTTGAATTTGATGCGGTAATTCTTTTTAATGCCGGGGAAGTAAATTATTCTGACGAGTATGACAGAAAGCTTCTTTATATAGCCTGCACAAGAGCTCTTCACAGGCTTGTGATTAATTATACCGGAAATATAAGCAAATTTTTGCAATGAACTAAAAAAATTAAAACTTTTTTGAAACTTTTTAATATTTCATGTGTATATATTTATGAAATCAAAAGTTAAGATGTCATAATTTTAAGAGGATAGTATATTGTGAGCGATCCGGATGACAAGCTGATATCAAAGTGCAAAAAACATAATAGAGATGCCTTTAACCAGCTGTTTAAGCAATATGAAAACTATATATATAAGATTTGTTATCATTATGCCCGGACTAATGAAGATGCAATGGATTTGCTGCAGGAGGTATTCATCAAGATATACCGTTCTATTGAAGGCTTCAGGGAAGGAAGCCCGATTCTGCCTTGGATCAAGCGCATCACAGTCAATACCTGCCTTAATTTTATTAGAGGCAAACCGCAGACTGTATCGTTGGATATACCAATTAATGATGAAGGCAGTACATATGAAAGTCTTGCAGTATCCGGTGAAAGTGCCGAGAGCATTGTTATTTTAAGTGATACTAAAAAGCTTCTGGAAAACTCGATACGGCAACTTCCCGCTGAAATAAGGATGGCTGTTATTCTAAGGCATGTAAAAGGTATGAGTTATGATGAAATAAGCAAGCTGATGAAATGCCCTTTGGGGACTGTGAAAACTTATATATACAGGGGACGTGAGGCTTTGCGCAAAGACCTTGTAAAGAAAGGGATCTGGGAGGTGTAATAATGGAGTGTAAAATTGATAAATACTTACTTTATGAATACATGGATAAAACTATAGATCCCCTTGAAAAGATTTTCCTTGAGCAACACCTTAAGACCTGTACCCATTGCAGGAAAGATATCACTCAGATGAAGCTTCTTTTGTGGGAAATGGATGAACTCAGTGAAGCTGAATCGGAAGCTCCCACGGAAATTTATATGGCAAGGGACGCGGCCCTATTAAAAATATTTGAAGAAAGTGACAACAAAATAACTGTTAAAGATGTGGTTGGTTTACCACTGGATGGCTTTAAATTGGGTGGAGAAATCCTTAATTATATTCCAGCTGTCAAGACAAGCAACACATTAATCAAAACGGGTGCCAAATACTCATCAAAACTTGTCTCAAAAGCTTCATCAAAGCTGCTTGGCGGTAGAATAAAAATACTGAAAACGAGGACCCAGGAATGATTATACTGGCAATATTGGCATACATCATAATATTTATTATTGCCCTGATTGCAATAATACTTGTGATTCCTATTGAATATTCCTGTGATGGCTACAAGTATGAAAAAACCTTTGTAGAAGCAAAAGTAAAATGGCTGTTTGGAGCAGTAAAATTTGTTTTTTCATACGAATCAGGAAAGGGTACGTTTAACAGGATAAGTTTTTTTGGAATATCACCCAACCAAACTAAAAAGGATTATGTGAAGAAGGAAAAAAAGAGGAAAGAGAAAAAAAAATCCGGTAAGATCGGCATATCTTTGATGAAAGAAGTATTTAAAGAAGGTTTGCATGTTTTCAAGAAAATATTTGATAAAATCAAGCCCAGGAAGTTTATTTTGACAGCAAGAGTCGGGTTTGATGACCCGTACAATACAGGGGTGATGCGCGCAATATTAAGTATTTTCAATAATAGCTTCCAAAGATATGACGTTAAGATAGATACCATTTTTGATGATGAGGTTCTTGAAGGCAGGTTTCTTATTAAAGGGCGGATAATAATCGCAGAATTAATACCGACAGTAGTAAAATTCATGTTTTCAAGACCAGTAAAAAATATGTTTAAATTAAGAAAGGGGAAAAAAGTATATGCAAACTAATACTAATGCAAACATCAACACATTATTCGAAAGGCTGGAGAATTTTCTTAAGACCAAGACTGTTGTAGGCGAATCTTTCAAAGTTGGAGAGACAACACTGATTCCTATTATTAATCTGAGCTTTGCACTCGGCTCCGGTGGAGGAGAAGGTGACGCAAAAGGAATGAATGGTAATGGTGAGGGCGCCGGAATAGGAGCAAAGGTTACTCCAACTGCAATGCTTGTTATAAAGGGCGATAGCGTTGAAATGCTTCCTATAAAAAAGAGCAGCAATCTTGAAAAGCTTATTGAAATGGTGCCTGAAATAATTGAGAAGCTTCCAAATGGGTGCTGTGGAAGTAAGAAGGAAAATGAATCAAAGGAAACAAAAGAGGATTAAGGTTTAAGCATGGACAAAAATGATTGTGAAAGCGGCATAATACCGTTTTGTTTAGAGCTTAGTGAAAGGGAACATTCCGCAGATTATGATATTACTTTTATTGAGTTTATAGAGCTTTGCGGATTGTTTTTTAAGAATGATTTATAGTAAGAGCACAGGAAGGTACAGGTAAAGCCTGTACTTTTTTTGTGCATTTTGCATATTAATTCGAATTATAAAGATAATCTAAATAATGGGAAGTTAATTTGGAATGCAAGCGAAAAATACCTTTATAGAGGAATTTACAGTACACTTTTGTTGTATAATAATTTATTTTTGGAAGTATTATTTTTTTAGTTTAATTGAATTGTAGAGAGGCATATGTTGATGACTGTCTTATACAGGTTGACGGGCAATATATTAAAAGAAAGATTTCCAGGGCTTGCGTTGAAATTCTATAGACGTGACTATAATTCATGCAACGGGAAACAGAACTCTGATCTGCTTCTTGATATGGCTGTTTCTTATGACAAGACAGGCGACTTTGACAATGCATTGAGAATGTACAATGAAATTATTTCATCTGATCCAAAGGATGCAAGAGCTTATTACGGGGTGGCTGTACTTTATGATACTAGAAAAGACCTTTCATCTGCAGTTCAATTTTATAAAAAAGCTATTGAAATAAATCCGGACTACAGCAGAGCGCATTTTTTTCTTGCTAATGCCTTGGATGAGCTTGGGGAAAAGGAAGCAGCCATTGAAAGTTATAAAAGCGTTATTAGAATTAAACCAGAAGATTTCTGGGCACACAACAATCTTGGTGTTATTTATGAGGAAACCGGACGGGATAATGAAGCCCTTGAAATGTTCAGAAAGTGTATATTAATTAATCCGAACCATTACAAAGCGCTTTTCAATATGGGTGTTATAATGAATAAAATTGGTTATAAGGAGAAGGCAATCGACTATTACAGCCAGTCTATAAATCGTAATATGAAATATCCTTACAGTTACCTGAACCTTGCGGTCATCCATAAAAATGAAGGCAACTATTCCAAGGCTATCGAAATATTAAGCAACGGGATACAGAATATAAAGAATGCTGATTTCCTCTATTATAATCGTGCTTGCTTTAATTCATTGACAAATAACCTGGAATGTGCCCTTAAGGATCTTCTCGTTGCGGCAGAACTGAATCCGAAGCTTATAGAATACATGAAAAAAGACGAAGACCTTATACCTGTCAAATCATTAGATACATATAAAAAGTTTTTTGAAAAGAGTTGAACTAAGTAAGATTTGATACTGACTTTACACTTTCCAAGTAAAATGATAAAATGTGGCTATTTTAGTGCTATTTTTTTGTAACAATTGGGGGATTATGAGGTCAAAACAGGAACGTTTAATATATATCGACAACTTAAGAATCCTGATGATAGTTTTTGTTGTAATGATACATCTTGCAGTAACCTATAGCGGCTTTGGAGGGTGGTATTACAAAGAAGGAAAATCTTTGGATTACTTCTCTTCAATAGTTTTTTCTTTCTTTCAATCCTTTACGCAAGGATATTTTATGGGTTTCCTTTTCCTGATTTCCGGATATTTTGTTCCTGGGGCATATGATAAAAAAGGTTTCAGCAAGTTTATCAAGGATAGGTTTATACGTTTGGGAATTCCAACTTTGATATATATGCTTATAATTAACCCTGTTATAATGTATTTCATACTTCAAAGTGACTTTTTTGGAAGTTCAAACATGTTTGCCGATTATATCCATTATATTACCAGCTTCAACTTTTTAGGGTGGTCCGGCCCATTATGGTTTGCGTTCGCACTGCTAATATTTAATGTTGTATATGCTTTCGTACGGCGCTTTCAGCACAAAAACAATAAGGAAAAGTCCAGGGTTAAGGATTTTCCTAAATTTAAAAAGTTAATATACTTGATAATAATTATTGCTTTTACAGCTTTTATAATTAGAACCAGGCGTCCTATTGGGACTAGCTTTTTAAACATGCAGCTCTGTTATTTTGCACAGTATATTATACTTTTTATCATTGGATTAAAGTCTTACAGGAATAATTGGTTCTCAGAGATTAAGTATAAAACAGGGGTAAAGTGGATTCTATTTTCTTTAACAGTGGGATTTGTTTTATGGGCTGTTATAATGCTTGCCAGCGGGGCATCAGAAGGAAACCAGGATATAAACGGAGGCTTGCATTGGCAAAGTGCGGCTTATGCATTATGGGAATCCTTTGTTTCAGTTGGAATGTCCGTTGGAATTATAGCACTATTTAAAGAGAAATATAATAAGCAGAATAAACTTGTTAAGGCATTATCCGATAGCTCTTTTGCTGTTTATATGTTTCATGCACCAATTATAATTACTATCACCCTTTTATTTAAACCGGTTTTATTACCTCCTTTAGTTAAGTTCATAATTATGTGTATTGTTTCTATTCCGATATGCTTTATTTTAAGCCATTTCATTTTTAAAAGAATTCCTCTATTAAAAAAGGTAATTTAATATTTAATCTAGGCTATAAAAAACCTGATAGTTTCAATAGTAAGCAAAAACTGTCAGGTTTTATTTATTTACTTATGATACCATAATGTCAGACACGGGGGAGATACGAATGAATTATCCTGAGCTTATACAAAAATCAATTGATTTTATTGAGCAAAATCTTGTGGGTGATATTTGTGTAGAGGATGCTGCACGTGAAGCAGCCTGTTCACTGTATCATTACCACCGTGTTTTTACAGCACTTGTTGGTATTACACCGGGAGAATACATTCGTAAAAGGCGTTTTTCATATGCTGTACATGATATTCTTTTTACTGACGGCCGTGTATTGGATATTGCTCTCAAATATGGATACGAGTCTCCGGAATCATTTACCCGTGCCTTTCGGAAAGCTTATGGGCAGCCGCCTGCCATTGCAAGGCGAATACGCCCCGACCTTAATTGTTTTGGGGCAGTTAATCTTATTGAAAATGGAACTATAAAAAGTATTGGAGGTATTAATGTGAATTATTCAATTATAGAAAAACCAGTTTTTTATGTAGCTGGAAAAGGCATTACTCTTGGAAGTGATATTGAATCAAACCAGAAGAGGATACCACTGTTTTGGGATGAAGTTTGTTCTGATGGGTGTATTGAAAGTATCCTGGCGGAAAAGGTGGTCAATCCTGGAGTTACTCTGGGTATATGCCTTGATTACAATGAGTCCGGTGGGTTTACCTACTTTATCGGGGTGGAAGTTAATACAAGGGATGGGCTTCCGGAAGGGCTTGAAATTAAGGAAATTCCAGCTGCAAAGTATGCTGTATTTACTGCAAAAGGTCTGATTCCATCTTCGGTGCAGCAGGCTCTTGGTGAAATTTATGGGAAATGGTTCCCATCCTCAGAATATACAAGGGATGAAAAACCTGATTTTGAATGGTATGATGAAAACCGTACTAAGCTTGCAGAATCGGCTGAATTAGCTGAAGTAGATTTATATATTCCGGTAAAATAAATTCTACCATAAGAGTTATAAAAATTCTGGAGGACAAGATGAATACAAACGTTCCAGTACAGAAACCTCAATCGTCAAAAGTAGAAAAGCTTATAACTAGGAGTAGAATTCTAAATAAAGATACGAATATTAACATTTACCTGCCATGATTAAAAAGAATTTATAAATATTTAATATACAAACTTATAAGTCTAATTTTACAAGAAGGGGTATGAATGGAAGTTACAAAAAAATCATTATTCAAGTATGTGGATTGTATACAATTTTACGTACCTAACCTACAAGAAGGAATTGATTATTATTGCAAAAGCTTGGGCTTAAGAATCATTTGGAAATCAGATTCAGCAGTAGGTCTTGGAATGGATGAGAGTATAACTGAAGTCGTTATTCAAAATGAGCGAAATGAGCAAGAAATTGATATTAAAGTAGACTCAGTAATTAACGCGATCGTGGAAATTGAAAAGGCTGGTGGTAAAATTTTATATGGGCCTTTTGACATCAAAATTGGAAAGTGTGCTGTTGTAAAAGACCCTTGGAATAATAAATATGTAATATTAGATTCTACAAAAGGAATATTTATTACTGACAGTGATGGTAATATTATCGGGCAGGATAATCCAGTTAACAAACCTTAAACTTATGTAAATAACGTATTGTAATATAACATATTCAATTTAGGAGTATAAAAATGAGAAATGATATTTTAAATCATTATTTAGAAACAGGCACATACACTTATTCAGGTTTGTACGCAGATTATTTCAAAAAATTGCCGACTGATATTAATGAGCTTGGGAATCTTATATGTACACAAGTAATACATCGTATAACATTACATCAAGGGAATACAGGAGCTAATGAAAATTTAATTTATGGTGATATGACAAACTATCCTTGGTATCGGCTTCGTTGTGAAGACGATGTTTTGTCAACTGCCACCGCAATGACAGCAGAACTTTTTAGATTAGATAAAAGAGGATTTACCTTCCAAAGAGCAATTGAGAATAAAATAGTAGTTACTTGCAGGTATGTGTCAGTATTAATGTCTTCAATTTTAAAAGCAAAAGGAATTCCTTGCCGTTCAAGAGCTGGATTTGCTCCATATTTTAATAAAAATCAAAGTTGGGACCACTGGATTAATCAATACTGGAATAGTGATGCGAACAGATGGATCAGCTTTGATGCTGATGCTTTTTTTTGTGAAGAAGATTTAGGATTCAATCAGTTCGATATTCCAACAGATAAGTTTGATTGGTCAGGTAGAGCTTGGATTGATATAAGAAAAGGCAAAGTTGATGGGGCACGCTTTATTTATGCAGATGGTTTAGGTACAAACTCATTAAAAGCTGTAATAAGAGGAATATTTTATGACTTTCATTCACTTATGAATAATGAAATATCATATAAATTCCAGCCATCTTATATAGATGATAAATTTCATAACTTAACTGAAAAAGATTTTTCAGAGATTGATATTTTGGCAAATTTGCTTTTAGACCCTGATAAAAACTTTGATAAACTTGTCGAAATTTGGAACACAAACCGTAAGTATCGTATCTTAAACAGCCCATTGGTTGGTGACTGGGACCACTTACAATACATTACCTAATTCTGTAGAATTATATTGATACATTTTAATATGAAAAGGGCTGAAAAACCGGGTTTTGAATAGTACGATGAAAGCTGCATAAAAACACCTGAAACTTGTGAAGTCGATTTGTATATTCCGGCAAAGTAAGGTTTTTAAGAAACAGAGGCTCCTGCTTTTATTAAGCAGGAGTCTTTTCCTGCTTGCAGCAATAAAAAATGACATTTGTCATACTGTGTTGTTCTGCAAGTCACTATATTGCTATATATCTTTGTATTATTATTATCCTGTAAACTTCAAATAAATAGCAGGAGGACTTATTTATGATAGTTGAAGTAAAAAATCTTGTCAAAAGATATAAGGATGTTCTGGCAGTTGATAATGTAAATTTGGCTATAGAAGAGGGAGAAATATTCGGCCTTCTAGGCCCTAATGGAGCAGGAAAAACTACAACCATAAGTATTCTTACCGGTTTGGTCAGAAGTGACAGCGGGGAAATCAAAATATTTGATAAGGACTTAAAAACTAATGAGATGGAAATAAAGCATCAACTAGGTATGGTACCACAGGATATTGCTGTTTTTGATGATCTGACAGCCTGGGAAAACCTGAGCTATTTCGGAAAGCTATATGGACTTAAAGGCTCAATGCTAAAGGAAAGAGTTGAAGAGGCACTGGAGTTTACCGGATTGGTTGAAAAAAGGGACAGCTATCCTAAAAAATTCTCTGGAGGAATGAAAAGAAGGTTAAATATTGCATGTGCGGTAATGCACCATCCAAAGCTGATTATACTGGATGAACCTACAGTAGGCATTGACCCCCAATCCAGAAACCATATCCTCGAATCAATCAAGAAGTTGAATAAACTAGGCTCCACTGTTATCTATACCTCTCATTACATGGAGGAGGTTGATGAAATATGTACCAAAATAGCAATAATGGATCACGGCAGAGTTATTGCGAAAGGAACCGCAGATGAATTGAAGAACTTTGTAGCTGTAGATGAAAAAGTTACAGCAGAACTGTCATCTGTTAATTTCACAATAGTAGATAACATAAAGAAAATCCGTGGAGTTAAGGATTGCACTATCACTGGGAAACAACTTGTTGTAATATCCGGGAAACACAGTAAAAACCTTGGAAGCATCATTAACGCAATTTCGGAGACTGACTCGGAAATTCTCTCGTTAAATGCCGAAAAACCGACACTGGAAGGTGTTTTCCTGACACTTACCGGAAGAAAATTAAGGGATTGAGGTGTGTGAAAATGAGAATCCTGAATATTTCATACTATACTTTCCTCAAAAATATAAGAGATTGGAAGTATATAATGCTTTTGATTATTGCTCCCCTAATAACTATATTGCTAACAGGATATAGTACAAACAATATTGATGAACATAGAAAAACGCTGAAGTCGGTTATAGCTGTATATAGTGAAGATAAGGGAGAAATATCGGACAAATTTTATGCATTGCTCAAATCGCCGGACGTTGGAAAAGCATTCGATGTCAGGTATGAGTCGTCTTATAATGACGGCTATAATACGGTACTGTATGGAAAAGCAGATACATTTATATACTTGGAAAAAGGGCTTTCGAAAAATTATAATTCTGGAAGTAACACAGGTATAAAGGTATTCAGTGATAATGGAATGCCAGCTGCCAAGCTTTTGTTAGAAAGTTTTGAAAACTCTTTAAATACAATTAATACTTTGAATGCAATAGAGCTAAAACCTGTTATTTCTGAGGTCCCTAATACTATAAAGGATGTAGCTGTACCTCCCATTGGGGATACTCCAAGCGGGCTTGATCGGTGGACATATCTTAACATACTTCTTTTCCTTTTATACGGTGCACTGCTTGGAAGTTTCGAGGTGATTAACGGGGTAAGGGAAAATACTCTGCTTAGATTCAATGTAGCTCCGATAGGAAAGTATTCCAACGTAACCGGACATTTCCTAGGCAGTTCATTTACACTCTTTTTATGCTCAATAGTTACCATTTTTGCATCGAAATTTCTTTTTGGTTCAAACTGGGACGGAAACATTTTAATAATACTTATATCTTACCTGTTATACTCATCTATATCCATTTCGCTTGGAATGCTATTGGGGTATTTAACTAAAAAAGTAAGCATATGTACGTTAGTTATTTTATGTGTAAATGTATTGTTGGTAAATGCATCAAATGCTTTATCACCAGATGAAGGATTTTTCAAATATGTAAATATAGTTAGTCCAATAAATAATGTTTATAAAGCAATTAAAAACACGATATTTTTAGGCTCAGATAATTTGATGCCTGTAGCAGTCCTTTTAATAGAAGCAGTCTTGTTTTTTGCATTAACTGCAGCGGCAGGAAGGAGGAGATCAGCATGATAGTACTTGCAAATAATCTTAAAAGAATTTTTAAGAATAAGATACAACTGTTGGTTATATTAATACTTCCATCCATTTTCCTGACGCTTATTGCATTATACATGGCACCAGACTCAACAACCAACAATGCCAGTATTATTGATATGGACAAAACACAATATACTCAAATGCTCACCCAAGTTCTTGGTAATAAGGCTAAACTTATACAAATTGGTAAAGATGAAATACGGGAAAGTCTGGATGGATTGAATACAGATTATGTGCTGGTTATAGACAAGGGCTTTACTCAACGACTCATTAATGGAGAAGACGTTAAAATCAACGGGTATTACCTTGAAAACTCTGTTAAGTCGTCAGCAATCCGTGAATTTGTCAAAAGTTATATAAACTCTTCAAGGACAATTGCATTAAGTGCCAATAGAAATGCTGAAAAATTCTATGAAGGTATGAAAATATATCAGGCTAAGGACCAGGGAATGGACTTCAATTTAATAACCGGTAAAAACAGAAATTCGTCCTATATGACTCTTGGTATTCTGTTGATGTTTATGTTATTCTCATCAGTAGTTTATACAGCACAAATTCTTAACGACAAGGAAAACCGCACGTTTTACAGGACAATAACGGCACCTGTATCATTAAAAAGCTATATGCTTCAAAACATTTTAGTTTTCGTTCTTACATCAATAATACAGGTGACAATAGTGTTTTTTATATTGAAATTCTTAATCGGAATATATATGGGAGAAGTATTTATAAAAATGTATCTGCTGTATATTACAGCAGCTGTGCTGTGTGTTTCCTTCGGAGTAGCTGTCAGTTCCATTTCTAAAAACACCTTGCAGGCCATTTTCATGGGGTTGTTTATTTCTCTCCCAACAAGTTTTCTGGGTGGATGCTGGTGGGAGAATAGCATGTCGACAGAGGTTATAAGAACTATAGGAAAGTTTACACCTGTATACTGGATAATGGATGCTGTCGGTAAACTTCTCGACAATGTTGGTTTTTTAGAAGTATCGAAGGATATAGTCATTGTCCTTATGTTTGCAGTAATACTCTTTTTCTTAGGCACATGGAAAAAGGAGGACATTACTGCTTAGTTGCTCAAATATCAGGAACTGTTTTTGTCTTGTGACAATAAGCAGTTCCTTTATTTTTTTAAAGCATTAATATTAGAATATAAAATAGGGTTTGATAAAGAGCACTGTCGAGATTTTGTTCTATATTTGCTATAATATGACTATCAAACCTTTAGGGGTACATATGAAATACATATTTAAATTTCTTTTTCTTGTATACCTGATTTTAGTATTTGTAATTAACGATGTTGTATCATATGAAAAAATAGCTTTACTCGTATTAATTGTTGGCTTAAATGTTTTTATGGAGAGGTTTGGCAGCAACATCTATATTGTTTTAATATCTTTTGCGTTAATCTGCATAGGTGCATGGCTGGATAAATCTTTTGGAGTCCTGTTTTGCTTGACAGTATATGACCTTATATATAAAAAGGCTTATTATGCATTGCTTCCTGTAATTGCTGGTGTAATGTATTTTTTGCATACAAAGGATTCAATTTTAATGATCATGTTGATTTGTATATGTTCGGTTTTGTCTTATGTAACAAGGAAAAAAGACGACAAGGAACTTATATATAAAAACAGCATTGATGATGAAAGAAGGCTCAGGTATGAGCTTGAAGCAACCAAAAACAAGCTTCTGAATTCAACCAGAGAGGTTGCATACCTTGCGGAAACCAGGGAAAGAAACAGAATAGCAAGAGAAATTCATGACAATGTAGGTCATAGTATAGCTGGTATTCTAATACAGCTTCAGGCAGCCCATAAGCTTTATAGGAAAGACAATGAAAAATCGCAGGAGATATTGAAAAAATCAATAGATGGTCTGGCGGATACCGTAACTTTATTAAGAGATACTGTCCATAATATCAGACCCAGTGAAATTGTTGGTGTGGATTATATTAAAACAATAATATCAAATTTTAACTTTTGCCCAGTACAATTTGGGTTTACAGGAAATTTCGATATGCTTCCGACTAACCATATGGAAATCATAGGAACCAGTATCAAGGAAGCTCTTACCAATGCGTCAAAACACTCCAGAGCGACGAAAATTGAGATATCCATAGATATAAATGACGGTTACACAAGATTATATATCAAGGACAATGGCATAGGATGCAAAAGCATTAAGGAAGGAATGGGGCTTAGTGGAATCAGGGAAAGAGTATCCAATACCGGCGGAACTGTATCAATAAGCGCTGAAGACGGTTTCTTGATTGTATGTGTAATTCCAAGGTTTAATAGTGAAGGAGGCGGTATCTTTGAAAGTATTAATAGTTGACGATGATGCTTTGATAAGAGATGGCTTGAAGCTTATTCTGGAACTTGAAGAAGATATTGAGGTAATTGGAACCTCATCCAACGGGCAGGAAGCATTTGAATTATGCCGTAAACTAAGACCAGACATTGTTCTTATGGATATAAGAATGCCTGTTATGGACGGTGTATTGGGAACAAAGCTAATTAAGGAACATTTTAAAGATATTAAAGTTGTAATCCTAACTACCTTCAAGGATGATGAATATATTAAAGAAGCTATTAAATTTGGCGCTTCAGGATATATTCTAAAGAACCAGTCATCTGACAGCATTGTAAGTTGCCTAAGAACCGTCGTAAATGGTAATATGGTTTTTGAAGGTGAAATTGCTGCAACGCTTTCAACCTTGATAAAGGACGGGAAAAGCTCCAGTGCCAAAGATTTTGATTTGTCTGAAAGGGATTTTGAAATCCTTAAACTTGTAGGTGATGGTATGACAAACAAGGAAATTGCAAATGCCTTGTTTCTAGGTGAGGGGACTGTTAGAAACTATGTTACAAGTCTTCTAGAGAAATTAAACCTTCGGGATAGGACGCAACTAGCGATCTTTTATTTAAAGAATTTTCAATAGAGAAGGAGAAGAAAATGTTTTCAGGAAAAAGAGTAATTATTGCTTTATTTATAGTTATAAGCCTTATGCTGAGTGTATCCTGTGGTAGCAAAAGTACAACTGATACAAATACTACAGTAAAAGCTTCAACAATGGTGTCCGCCGCAACTGCTTCAACAAACCAAATCCAAAGCAACCAAACTCCAACCACAATAACGGATTCTGCTACTTTAACTGAAAAAACAGTCCAACAACCAACTACTTCAGAAGAATCTAAAAATTCATCGCAACTGGATAAGAAACCTGTTCATAAAGTAATTTGTATTGATCCGGGGCATCAAATCAAAATAAACAATAAGACCGAACCACTTGCTCCGTCCAGTAAGGAAATGAAGGTACAGAACCCTGGAGGCGCACAGGGGGTTGCAACAGGTGTTCCTGAATATAAGCTTAACCTTGCGGTATCTGAAAAACTGAAGAACCTTCTTGAACAAAACGGTTACACGGTAGTAATGACAAGGGAAATAAACAATGTTGATCTTGGTAATATAGCAAGGGCTAATATAGCCAATGAATGCAATGCAGATCTTTATATAAGAATTCATGCTGACGGAATGGATGATAGCTCGGTGAGAGGAATATCGGTACTTATTCCCGGAAGTCAATATATAAATGATAAAAACATACTAGGCAACAGCAAATCTGCAGCAAGAAAGGTACTTGACGGCTTGGTTTCAGAAACTGGAGCCAAATCAAGGGGGATTGTTGAAAGAAACGACCTTACCGGCTTTAACTGGGCCAAGGTTCCAATGCTCCTGGTTGAAATGGGCTTTATGTCTAATCCTGAAGAGGACAGGCTTATGAATACTGATTCTTACAGGGAGAAGATTGCAAAAGGAATTTATAATGGCGTAAATACATATTTTAACAAATAAGACTATACTTTTTCGCCGTTGACTTTTCATTTTTGAAAATATATACTTTAAATATAAGTTAATTTAGATTATTGGTCATGTAACTGGCGGAAGTGGATTAACCACAGGGAGCATGGCTTAAAGATTATCGACCGCCTGGGTATACACAGTACTCAGGCGGTTTTTTATATTCTGTGCAAATTATGGTAACGGGGGTGCCTTTTATGTGTGAAAAAGCCTGGCAAGGGTTTGTTACCGGTGAATGGCAGGAAAGTATAGATGTAAATGATTTTATCATCAGAAATATTAATCCCTATGATGGAAATGAAGAATTTTTGTCCGATATCAGCGAAAAAACTGATAAGCTGTGGTCGGTTTGCAGACAACTTATAAATGAAGAATTCAAAAAAAGTGGAGTTTTGGATATTGATACCGAAACTGTTTCCAATATTATAAGTCATAACCCGGGCTATATTCAAAAGGATTTGGAGGTAATTTTCGGACTTCAGACCGATAAGCCTTTGAAACGTGCAATTCTTCCTTTCGGAGGAATACGAATGGTACGTCAGGCTTGTGAAGAATACGGATACAAGCTTCCAGTCAAGGTCGATGAGATTTTTGAAAACTACCGTAAAACGCACAACGATGGTGTATTTAGTGCTTATACAACAGAGATGAAGCTTGCAAGAAAGTGTGGGATTATAACTGGCCTTCCGGATGCATATGGAAGGGGACGTATTATAGGCGATTACAGGCGTGTTGCTTTATATGGAGTGGAAAAGCTTATATATGAAAAGATCAATGACTTGAATCTTTTAACTGATAAGCCTATGGATGACGACTTAATCAGGCAAAGGGAAGAAGTGTATGAACAGATAAATTCTCTGAATGAATTGATGGCTCTGGCTTCCACCTATGGGTTCGATATATCAAGCCCGGCGGAGACTGCTCTTCAGGCTGTACAATGGATTTATTTTGCATTCCTTGCTGCAATGAAGGAGACAAATGGTGCAGCAAACTCTCTTGGTCGTGTAAGCAGTTTCCTGGATATTTATTTTGAAAGGGATGTAAAAGCCGGGATTATTACAGAAGAACAGGCCCAGGAGATAATTGATCAGTTTGTTATAAAGCTTCGGTTAATAAGGCACCTGAGAACTCCCGAGTATAACGAACTGTTTGCTGGCGATCCTGTTTGGGTAACCGAATCTCTCGGTGGAATGTGCAATGACGGAAGACACATGGTTACAAAGACTTCCTATAGATTCCTTCGTACACTTTACAACCTTGGATCGGCACCGGAACCCAATCTGACCATATTGTGGTCGGAAAGGCTTCCCGCAAATTTTAGAAAGTATTGTTCAAAGATTTCAATAGATACCAGTGCTATTCAATATGAGAATGATGATATTATGAGACCTGTTTATGGAGACGATTATGGAATTTCATGCTGCGTATCGGCAATGAAAATAGGGCGTCAGATGCAGTTTTTTGGAGCACGCTGCAATATCCCCAAGCTTTTGCTGCTGTGCCTTAACGGAGGAAGAGATGAAATTCTCGGAGAACAGGTAGGACCTTACTCACAGGCATATGAAGAGGAATTCCTTGATTACGACAAGGTAATGGAGCTTTTCAAGATTTACCAGAAGTGGCTTGCAGGGTTATATGTAAATACTATGAACACAATACATTACATGCATGATAAATATGCCTATGAAAGAGTTATGATGGCTCTTCATGATACTGACGTGGAAAGGTTTATGGCTTTTGGCGTATCGGGTTTGTCTGTCGCGGCAGATTCACTGAGCTCAATAAAATACGGAAAGGTAAGGGCCATAAGGAATGAAAAAGGCATTATTACCGATTTTGAAGTTTTAAAGGATTATCCTAAATACGGAAATGATGACGACAGGGTAGACAAGATAGCAGTTAAAATTGTAAGTGATTTTTATAGCGAGTTAAGAAAGCATAAGACATATAAAAATGCAAAACATACATTATCAGTCCTGACAATAACCTCAAATGTAGTTTACGGTAAGAAAACGGGCTCCACCCCTGACGGCAGAAAGAAGGGTGAACCCTTTGCTCCCGGTGCGAACCCTATGCATGGAAGGGATTCAAACGGAATTCTTGCAGCTATGAACACTGTTGCAAAGCTGCCCTACAAGTATTGCCAGGACGGGATATCCTTTACTGCATCGTTTTTGCCGGATTCTTTAGGTAAATACTATGAAGCTAGAATGCAAAACCTTGTTTCGTTGCTCGACGGATATTTTAAGCAGAGCGGGCACCACTTAAATGTAAATGTAATAGACAGGGAACTGCTGGAAAGAGCAATGGAAGAGCCTGAAAAGTACCCTCAGCTTACAATAAGGGTTTCAGGCTATGCCGTACACTTTGTAAAGCTCACAAGGGAACAACAACAGGAAGTTCTGAAGAGAACTTTTTATAGCAGGATGTAAGTAACAATTTGAGCTATATCTCATGGTTTTATTTATGGAAAGAACATATGTGGAAGGGTTGTAGAGTCTGTTAATCAGAGCGAAGATCAGCAAATTCACTGTCTGAGAGGAATAATTTCATGGAATTCATTCGGTATTATTCATCGAGTTTGAATTTGCCTGAGCTGAATTTACAGACTTTAAACCCTGTAACATTTTCGTTCTTGGAATAAATCAAACCATGGGAATTAAGTTATTGGAGGATAGCTTGGGTATAAAGGGAAGGATTCACTCTTTCGAAACGTTTGGAACAGTAGATGGTCCTGGAATCAGATTTGTTGTATTCATGCAGGGTTGTCCTTTCAGATGCCTTTACTGTCATAACCCGGATACTTGGAGTGAAAATGCGGGAACTGAATACTCCGTTAAAGAAGTCATTGAAAGAGTAATGCGTTATAAAGATTATTATGGGGCAGAAGGCGGAATTACGGTATCAGGCGGAGAACCATTACTGCAGCTTGATTTTCTTATGGCTCTGTTTAAGGAATGTAAAGCAAAAGGTATTAATACTGCGCTTGACACAAATGGCTATTTCGGAGGACTCTTGTATGAACGGGAATTCCAAAGAGGCTGTCAGAACAATAAAGTCTTGGAACTTCTTAAATATTCAGATCTGGTGCTTTTGGATATAAAACACATGGACGGTGTTACACACAAAAAACTTACAGGGTTTGAAAACAACCATGTTTTAAGCTTTGCAAGGCTTCTTGATGAACAAAGTATTCCTGTATGGATACGGTATGTAGTCGTTCCAGGTGTTACTGATGACCCCAAAGGAATAGATCAGCTTTTTGAATTTCTTAAAGAGTTATCCAATATAAAAAAAATAGAATTTCTTCCGTTCCATAAGCTCGGAAGCCATAAATGGGAGCAGCTTGGGCTTGATTTCAGCCTTGCAGGAACAAAAGAACCTTCAAAAGAGGATATTGAAAAACTTACAGAAAGGTTTAGCTGTCTGGTAAGGTAGCTTACTTTAGTTGGGTTCCTTCAAATTCCTTAAATTTTTCGGCGACTTCGGGATATTTTTCAAGGAATTTATTCAACAAGTCAATTTTATGCAGTGTGCTGGCGGTTATATTATGCTCAATCAATTCTGTTTCAACAAGCACACTTTCACTTACACCGAGGTGTTTTAAGAAGTTTTCTATAACTGCATGTCTCTCATAGAGGAATTTTCCTATTTCCTTACCATTTTCAGTGAGAAAGATTATTCCATACTTTTTATAGTCAAGAAGTCCGAGTTGGGTTAGTTTCTGAACCATTTTGGTTGCAGATGGGGCCTGGACATTCAAAAGCTCGGCAAGTTCATTAATTCGGATGTATCCTTCTTCAAGGCTGTTCCTGAAAATCATTTCAAGGTAATCTTCCATTGAAGATGTCAGAAGCTTTTTATTCTGTTCAATAAGCTGATAACCCCTTACCGTGTGGAATTGCTGGTTACTGTCCAAACCTATCACAACCTTATTTTATAATGCTGCAAACAGCTATTAATTAATTTTATTCGGGATGTAATGTAATTATTATGTTTAGTCAGCTTTAATTTGGCTATAGAATAATTTTTAAATAGGTAAAAGAATTCTGATGTTTTAATAAGAGTATAACTCTCCAGCCGCTTATAATATGGGGAATAAGCCTTCAGATCTGAGCTTCAATTGACTGGTAAATGCTAAAGTGATAGAATTTGCTATGTACAAAGGGTAAAGGGGAGTATGTAATTTGAAGAGGGCATTTGTAACTGACGTACATTATAGAATGGGGCTTGCTGCGGTAAGATCACTTGGTAAAAGATCAATCCCGGTAACTTCAGTTGAATTTGAAAACATACCTCAAAAAAGTATTCTGGGGTTTTATTCGCGTTTCTCTTCCGAATCCAGGCTTGTACCCAATGCTGCATTTCATAGATCTGAATTCATAAACAGCCTCATTGAAGCATCAAAGAAGGAACTTGAGAAAACAGGACAAAAGCCCGTACTCATTCCCGTAGGACTTGATACTCTTATGGCTGTAAGCAGTTCAAAAGAGCAGCTTGAGCCATGGATTGATTTTATCGTCCCTCCTCTAGAAAGCATTGAAACAGCCAATGATACAAATAGCCTTTTAAAAATTGCATCGGATATAGGAATACCATGCCCGGAAACAACAACCTTGGGGCAGGATGAGACTATAAAGGAACTTTCAGACAGGTTAAAATACCCTGTAGTTATAAAGTATAGAAAAGGTGAAGTGCTTAAGCTTACAGCAGGTGAAAGGTACAGGATTGTAAAGGATCCTGAAACATTTATAAAAGAGTTTTCCAGAATGCATGAAATACAGAGTTTCCCTATTGTTCAAAGGTACATTTCAGGAGCTGGTTATGGTGTTTCTGCGGTATTTGATAATAATGGGGAACCGATTGAAATATTCTGCCATAAAAGATTAAGAGAATATCCGGTAACTGGTGGGCCAAGCTGCTTTTGCGAAAGTGTGTGGAATGACCGGCTGGTGGACTACGCAATACGGCTGTTAAAGAATTTGAACTGGCGCGGTTTGGCAATGGTGGAGTTTAAAGGGGACCCTGAAGGTGATGTTAGTCTCATGGAGATAAACCCAAGATTCTGGGGCAGCCTTCCGCTGTCTATAGAAGCGGGTTGTGATATTCCTTATGCGTTATACCGTGCTGCTAATGGAGAAACCGTGCCTTATAACAGCACTCTTAAATATTCCTGGTATCCTGAAAGATATAAAAAAGGTAAAAGGATGAGATATCTTTTTCAGGATATGATGTCCATGCCTGGATACCTAAAAAGAAGCCGCAATAAGACTGCTTTTGTGTTCAGATTTATTGGGCAGCTTTTTAATCCGGCAATATCCGACGGGGTTCTTAAGATAAGTGACTGTAAGCCTTCGTTCAAATACATTGTACAAGCATTTAAAAAGATTTAGCTAAGGAGAATAGGCCTTGAGGATTGATCTTCATGTACATTCAAAATATTCACATGATTCAAAGAGTTGTGTGAAGGATATCATTAATACCGCCAAAAAAGCAGGCTTAGACGGTATTGCAATAACCGATCACAATTCCTTTGAGGGAAGCAGGGAGGCTCTTGATATTTGTCCTCCTGATTTTACTGTTGTTCCAGGAGCTGAATATTCTTCGGATAAGGGGCATATTTTAACTTATTTTATAAAACAAGGTCTTGAAAATATATTAACTAAAGACTCTAAAGGTGTCTATAAATGGCAGGATATTATCAGTGCAGCAAGAGAACAGGGCGCATTGATCTTTCTTGCTCATCCCTTCAGATTTCATAAGCAGGCTGATACTGAGCTACTGCAGAAGGTAGACGGTATTGAAGTCTATAATTGTCGTGCTGCTTTGTGCAGAACAATTGATGCCAACAAAATGGCTATTGATGAGGCTGTGAAATATAAGAAGGCTTTTTCGGCAGGAAGTGACGGACATTGGCTTGGAGAGATAGGGAAAGCCTTTTTTGAGATTGATGATAAATTATTCGAACTGAAGGCTGACAGGACAAGTGTTATCAGACAGGCGCTGCTGGAGGGCTGCGGTCGGATTTATGGAAATGCTACTACAAGACTTTATGAACCGGCAAGCCAGATATTAGGCAGAATAAAAGCGCATACGCCAGGACGGCTTCCCAAACCTGTTATAAAAATGGGATATTCACTGATTATGGAAGCGGGAAGACTTATTGGTACAGGAAAGAAACCGTTGGAAGGCTGGTTTGATTTAAAGGATTAATGTATTAGAAATTTTGTTTGATTTGTTTTGTTGGGGGTAAATGATATGTTTTTATATGATATGGCACGTAAGGCTAACCGATACAGGAAAACACGCAAAAAAATAGCAGCGGGTAGATATTTAAGTCCGGTAAGAAGAATAGAACGCACTGCAGCACTCCGCAGTGGCCGTTATATAGCAATGACCTTTGATGACGGACCTTCTGCTGCCTTTACAAATCCGCCTGTTAATGGCTGTGAAAAAGGCCTTACACTTGAACTTCTGGATATTCTTTCACAATTTGGAGCAAAGGGAACCTTTGATGTTATAGGAACAACTGAATTAAATTACCCTGACAGCGAAGGAAAAGCTGATGATTTTACCTGGAGCGGGGTTAAATACGACCACTATCCCAACTTTGGAAATGACAAGCTTGCTGGCGTTAAAAACCAGCTTGAACTGGCATCAAAAATAGTTAAAGGCGGACATGAACTTGCAAATCACGGCTACAGGCATATAATTTTTGGGCCTATGAAGCTTGTATATGGTAAAAGAGCTAATTTTATTACCCTCAGGGAAGTAATAAACGATTTGAATGAGCTGCATACGATGGTGAATAATGAACTGGGGTATCAGATGAAGCTTTCAAGACCTCCGCACTATATAGATAAAATTCCGGATGGTTACACGTCATATGATGCTTACCGTTATATGGGTTATAATTACCTTGCAGCAAGCTTTGACGGCGGTGGATGGAAGCCTTCCTGCGGAGATTACAGGCAGGATGTAAAAGCAATGGTTGATCCTATTAAGGCTGCACTTGAAAGCAACATTAATTCTTTAAACGGACAAATCATATTCCAGAAAGACGGCTTTAACATGTCTCATCAGACTCCTGTTGCGGATGCACTGTACGAGGCTCTGGAAATGCTATCTCAGGCTGGCTACAAGGTAATTACTGCTTCTGAGCTTATAGCAAAATCCCCATTTGAGGATATAGACGACACTGATCCGGTTTTTGAACAGGTAAGGGATATGTCTGCAGCAGGATATATAATGGGATATAAAAACAATACATTCCAGCCTGACAGGGTGATTACCTGCGGTGAGCTGGCTTTAATGGCAACACCCCCGGAAATTTTATTAAGCAACTATCGTGATTTAATTGATAATGTATTGAACGCTAAATCTGTAAAAGAAAATGCTTTTAAAGATGTAAGACTGAATAATCCTTATAGGTTGGGAATAGAATATATAACTGGAAAAGGGTGGCTACGTACTGAAGGATCAGGCAGTTTCAGACCTGATGACCCGTTAACCTTATCTGAGTTTGCTGATTTCCTCGATAATGCTTCGGATGGAATAAATATTGAATGGAGTCCCGAAAAGTTTTCAGGTATATCACAAAACACAATAAAACCTGGGCTTTTAAGGCGCAGGGAAGTAATAAAGGCTTTGGCACAGCTTAATCTTAGGTACCAAAAATCCGGTGTTTAAACCGGTTAATTACCGGAGGCAGATTGATGAAAAAAGAGCTTAAAATAGCTGTCTTCATTTTTATATGTATTTTTGCCGGTTTTTTACTTAGTATTATAATAACCGAAAAAATAAACATAGACCATATAAAAAGCAGTTACAGCAACGGTACGGCAGCAACGCTAATTCCGGCGCCTTCAGACGCCGCGTATAAGTTTCAGGCAAACAAGGTTACGGTATGGATAATATCACTTGTTTGGAGTATGGCGATTCCAGCATTCTTTTTGTTATCAGGCTTATCTGCTAAAATTAAAAGTTGGGCTCAGCGTAAAAGTAAAAGTTTTTTTACTGTAATTGCCCTGTACTTTTTGATTTTTTCTGTAATCAACTATCTTTTGAATCTTCCATTGGATTATTATAGCGGTTTTGCAAGGCTTCATGCGTTCGGACTATCCAATCAGACCTTTTTAAAGTGGATTGGTGATTCTGTTAAGAGCATGGCTATTGACACGGTTATAAGCACCATTGTTATTTGGATTCCATACCTTCTAATAAAGAAATCTCCAAAGCGCTGGTGGCTTTACACAGGGCTTTTGTCCATACCTGCCCTCGCATTTATGATGTTTATTTCACCTGTCGTTATCGACCCGGTTTTTAACAAATATGTTCCTCTTAAGAATCAGCAGCTTGAAGCTCAAATACATCATCTTTTAGCCAGAACCACACTTGGCGACTGTGCTGTGTATGGCATTGAAAAAAGTGTCGATACCAATCAGATGAATGCTTATATGACAGGCATGTTTGGGAGCAAAAGAATTGTTTTATGGGATACAACCATGAATAACCTCAGTGACCGTGAGATATTATCTATAGTAGCCCATGAAACAGGCCATTACATGATGGGACATATATGGAAAGGTGTTGTAATGGGCGGCCTGTTTATTATTCTATGCTTATTTATAATAAACAAAATAGCATTATGGATACTTGCAAAATCAAATGGCAGGTTTGGCTTTTCAAAGCTTGCCGATATTGCTTCATTGCCCCTTTTAATAATAATAATAAATATTGTTATGCTTGTCGGACAGCCGGTAATAAATGCGGTTTCAAGATATGAAGAGACTGAAGCCGACAGGTTTGCACTAGAACTGACACAGGATAATGCCGCTTTCAATTCAAGTATGATCAAGCTTCATGTTACAAGTCTTTCGCTTCCAAACCCGGGAAAGCTCTATGAATTATGGGTATATGACCATCCTACCCTGAAGAACAGGACTGAAATGGGAAATTCCTACAAACCTTGGCTTCAAAATAAACCTCTCAAATATCAGGAATATTTTAAAAAATAAGTTTAATCCTCTGCGTACAATTGTTTTTTATTTGAATATGATATGATATAATTTATCTAATTAATATAATATTAATTTCAATTTATCATTTATTCAAAGATGACAAATGGTTATTTTTTTGGAGATTTTGGAGGCTCATTATGAAGGAAAGACTTCTTTATGAAGTTAGGGAAATTAAAGATTTAAAAGACATGCTCAATCAAAGCGCAAAACTGTTTGCTGATAAAAATGCTTTTCTTGATAACAAGGCTCCAGGCTTACTTTCAGGGATTACTTATAAACAATTTAAAAATGATGTTGATTCTCTGGGCACTGCTTTTCTTAGTATGGGATTGAAGGACGGTTTTATTGCGGTAATTGGAGAAAATCGTTATGAGTGGTGTGTAACATATCTTGCGACTGTTAACGGAACAGGCGTAATAGTACCTCTTGATAAGGAACTTCCTGAGCAGGATATTGAAAACCTCCTTAACCGCAGCGAGGTTTCTGCAGTAATATTCTCCAAGAAATATTCCAGGATAATGGAAAAGCTTTCTGACAGGCTTCAGACTGTAAAATATTACATAAACATGGATAACGCCAATGATGAGGATGGTGTATTATCCCTCAGGACACTTTTGGAAAAAGGAAGAGAACTTATTGAGCAAGGTGACAACTCGTTTATCAATGCCGGAATTGATAGGGATAAAATGAGTATTCTTCTTTTTACCTCGGGTACTACGGGCTTTGCCAAAGGTGTTATGCTAAGTCATGCAAATATTTGTTCAAATATAACCGCGGTTAGTGCTACTGTTAATATTAAAATCAGCGATACGTCGCTTTCAATACTTCCGCTGCACCATACGTATGAATGTAGTCTGGGATTTCTTACTTTTATATATAATGGCGGCACAATAGCTTTTAATGAGGGCCTTAAGTATATATCAAAAAATCTTAAGGAAGTAAAACCGTCTGTCCTTGTTACAGTTCCTCTTATTTTGGAGAACATGTACAAAAAGATATGGGATCAGGCATCAAAAAAGAAAGGAACGAAAATCAAACTAAAGGCAGCAATGTTTATAAGTAATATTCTTTATAACTATGCAGGAATAGATATAAGAAGAAGGCTTTTTAAACAGATACATGATAATTTTGGCGGAAATATAAGACTGTTTATTACGGGTGCCGCTGCTGTCGACCCATTGGTTACAAAGGGCCTAAGAAATTTGGGTATGCTCGTTCTTCAAGGGTATGGTCTTACCGAGTGTTCTCCTCTTGTAATAGGAAACCGTGACATGTATTATGTTGATGGTGCAGTAGGTCTTCCATTACCAGGTGTTGAGGTAAAATTAAATAACCCTAACGATTCCGGTATTGGTGAAATTATAACAAAAGGTTCCAATGTAATGCTTGGATATTATAATGATGAAGAGGCTACCAACAAGTGTCTGAAGGATGGCTGGTTCCATACGGGTGATCTTGGAAAGATGGATAAGCATGGCTTCTATTATATAACCGGAAGATGTAAGAACGTAATAGTGACTAAAAACGGAAAGAATATTTACCCCGAAGAGCTTGAGGCGTTTATCAACCGGAGCCCGTTTGTACAGGAATCCATGGTATGGGGATGTTATGAAGAGAAATCAGGAGAGACAATAGTTAATGCACAGATTTTTCCCAACCTTGAGTTAATAAAAGAAAAGCTTAAAAAGCATACTCTTACCAAAGAGGACATTACAGCAGTGTTCAATGATATAATTAAAAACATTAACAATGGAATGCCTCTTTATAAGCGGATTAGGAACTTTTCCATCCGTGAAACCGAATTTATTAAAACAACAACAAAAAAGATTAAAAGATATAAAGAAATTGCAAATTAATATATATTAACTTATTTAAAGGGACATGTAAGGATATGGGTTTATTGCTAGTGGCAGCAGGCTTTGCTGCTTTCCTTTGGGTTACAAAGTTAATAGCGACCTTGTTTTTAAAATGCTGCAGCAGTTACTTGGATTTTGATTTAGTAAAGCTGCTTGAAAATTCAGCTACTCTGAGTAACTTTGCAGTGTTTGCAGCGCTTAGTCTGGTATGTGTTTCTTTATTATGCTCTTTCCTTCACATTTCCAAATATGCTATTATATCCATGGATATAATATGTATATTAACATCTCTTATTCTGTCAAGGTTACACCGTCTTAACGATTCAAGCTGCCCTGCCTGAGAAAGATAGTTTTTTAAGGTTTTATTTTCGTGCAAAAAACTATATTACCAGGAGGGTATTTTTATGTTCAAAAATTTTAAAAGGATAATACAGCATGTTAGATATGGAGGGGTTGAAGTTGATTTAAGCCCTTATTCAGTTGTGTTGGAACAGATAAATAAATTCAATGTGGAGGATTTAAGTGATACACGACTTAAAGAGATATCACAGAGTCTTATTGAACGGGCGCGAAGGGGAATAGAGATGGATGAACTGCTTCCGGAAGCATTCGCACTGGTCAGGGAAGCCTGCAAACGTGTTGTTGGACTTAACCCGTTTGATGTTCAGGTAATTGCAGGAATAGCAATATATA
Source organism: Bacillota bacterium (assembly GCA_023397675.1). Lineage (GTDB taxonomy): Bacteria > Bacillota > Clostridia > Acetivibrionales > JANLFN01 > JAEZTC01. The sequence continues at coordinate 258,527 of JAEWTV010000139.1, forward strand.
AAGGAAAGATAGCAGAAATGCAGACAGGAGAAGGAAAAACGCTGACTGCAGTATTTCCAGCTTATTTGAATGCTCTGGCTGGAAAAGGAGTTCATATACTTACTTTTAATGATTATCTTGCAAAGAGGGATGCTGCATGGATGGGTCCGGTTTACACCTATTTGGGCTTAACTGTAGGGTATATAAATGAGAAAATGAGTACTGAGCAAAGAAATAAGGCTTATTTGTGTGATATAACCTACATTACCGCAAGAGAATCAGGCTTTGATTATCTAAGGGATTCTCTTTGTTTCAGCAATTCACAGATGGTCCAGCGTCCATTTAATTGTGCAATAGTCGATGAGGCCGACTCCCTTATGGTTGATGAGGCAAGAGTTCCGCTTGTCCTTGCTGGAAAAGTGGAAGAACAGGAAAATATCCCGGAGGTAATGAATTTTGTTGTGCTGCAGATGATTGAAGGTAAGGATTTTAACACCGACGAATATGAAAGAAGCGTTCATATGACGGATAGAGGGCTTGAAAAGGCTGAGTCCATTCTGAACTGCGGTAACCTTTATGATGCATCAAACATATGGCTTTTAAGTGCATTGAACTGCGCGCTCCATGCAAGGGTACTTCTTAAGAAGGACCGTGATTATATAGTCCGTAAAAATAAAATAGAAATTGTTGATGAGTTTACAGGAAGGGTTGCCGATAAGCGGCACTGGCCTGATGGGCTTCAGGCTGCAGTTGAAGCGAAGGAAGACATTAAATCGGATCAACGCGGAAGAATCCTTAATTCTATTACAATGCAGGACTTTATAAGTCTTTACCCTAAAATCTGTGGAATGACAGGAACTGCCAGAAGTGCTGCAGAAGAATTAAAGGAATTTTATGGGGTGGATACTGCTATAATCCCTACAAATAAGCCGTGTATAAGGGTTGATCATAGGGATATGATATTTACACACAAGGAAGCGAAGCTTAAAGCTCTTACGAAGGAAATCATTTCAGTAAATAAAACCGGAAGACCTATACTTATTGGTACTTCAAGTGTTACAGAATCTGAACTGCTTGCAGATGAAATTGATAAGGAAGGTGTAGCGTGCAGCGTGCTTAATGCAAAAAATGATGAACTTGAAGCTGAGATTGTTGCCCAGGCTGGTAAACTGGGGGCTGTTACGGTTTCCACCAATATGGCAGGCAGAGGAACTGATATAAAGCTGGGCGGGGAAAATGAAGAGCAGCGTGATGAAGTTATAAAGCTTGGCGGTCTTTATGTAATAGGCACCAGCAGAAATGAAAGCCTCAGAATTGATAATCAACTCAGAGGGCGTGTGGGACGTCAGGGAGATCCAGGGTCAACAAGGTTTTTTACAAGCCTTGAGGATGATCTTATGATACGCTACAAGCTAAAAGACATCATTCCTGAAAAATATTACCCTAAACATCAGGATGGACTAATAACTAATAAGGTTATAATAAACAGGATTATTAGTGCTCAAAAAATTATCGAAGGTCAGAATTTTGATATAAGAAGAAACCTATGCAAATACTCAACAATTACAGAATTGCAAAGGAAGTCTGTCCATAATATAAGACTTGGACTGTTAAATGGTTCAGGCCAGCTTAATATTCTTGAACATCAGTCAGCTGAACGTTACAGTGAGTTAACTGCCCAATTTGGCTTTGATTTGGTCCAAAATGTAGAAAACCAATTATTCATGTACTTCTTAAGCAAATACTGGTCGGATTTTCTGGACTATGCCACCTATATCAAGGAAGGAATACATTTGGTAAGCATAGGCGGCGGTAATCCTTTGTATGAGTTTAACGCCAAGGTTTCTGCTGCTTTTGAAGAAATGAAGATAAAAATTATAAGCAGTATGGTTAATACATTTAACAAGGCTTATATAGACGAAAACGGAATCAATATGGACAAAGAAGGCCTCAAAGCACCGTCTTCAACCTGGACCTATATTGTAGATGATACTGCTGAACAGTTTGGAATGCTTGGGCTTCTCGGAAATGCGGTTGCGTATGCGGCAAATCCATTGCTTATACCTGCTCTGATAATTACAGGTATAATAAACAGGTTTTTCAAAAGGAAAATAGATATTGAATAGAATGAAGTATAAGTTAAACTTCCTCCGTTTAATAAATTGAAAAAGCTTTTTTATTAAATGTTTGGAGGAAGAAAAATGAGTAATAAAAATCGTTTAACAGGTTTTATACTGATTTTAGTAGGCTGTGTGTTGCTGATTGCAAACACCTTATTGAATATTTTTGATTTTGGAGAAGGAGTATGGCCTTATACAGTAATATGCATGGGTATAATCTTTGAAGTGGCATATTTTTATACAAGGAAGGTTCCTGCACTGTTGATACCGGGTGCCATACTCTGTACCAATGGGTTGCTGTTTGTGTTTGAAAGCAATACAAACTGGGAGCATGCAGCGTTTACCTGGCCAGTATATACTTTCGGGGTAGTAATCGGATTGTTTCAGTATTATTTATACGGTAACAAAAACAAAGGTGTTTTTATCTCAATGATGATGCTTTTATCCATAACTGTATTAGGTTTGGTAATTGCAGCTTTTGAGATTCTTTCCTGTTGGAAGTACTTTGGTGGTGTTATGCCTTCTTTTATTCTGATAGGCCTGGGATTGGCAACATTAATTATAAAGAAAAAAATTATTAACACATTAGGCGAAAGTATGAAGTAGTAAAAAAATATATTACGTATAATTAGTTAGTTGTGAAATTAATTTATGGAGGGTAATTAAAATGCGTAAGGGAAATATGTTCTTTGGAGTTCTATTAGTTTTAATTGGTTGTGCCTTGTTATTTACAAACTATGTTTTGGATATACAGATATTTGATTTCGGTCAAAATGATTTTTGGCCGTTTATAGTAGTAGGTGTAGGTGTAATATTTGAAGCATCCTATTTCTTATCCCGCAAAGCTCCGGGACTTCTTGTTCCAGGAGGCATTATAACAGTCTGCGGACTGCTGTTCCTGTTTGAAGTAGCTACCAATTGGAAGTTTGCGGCTTATACATGGCCGGTATATATTTTTTCAGTAGCTTTTGGTCTATTCCAGCTTTACTTTTTCGGTGCAAGAAAAAGGGGTCTCCTTATTGCAGCATCAATTATGCTTCTGGCAACGGGTTTTGGAGTAATCATCGCAGTATTTGAAAGCCTTTCAAAGTGGTCGGATTTTGGAAGTATAATTATAGCCGCATTTCTTATTATAACTGGGCTTGTGGTTGTATTCGGAAAAGGCAAAAAGATTAGTGTATAAAAAATAATAGTAGATTTGCATTTACCAAAGACCGGGTTTTACAGCCTGGTCTTTATTTGTGCTCCTCGTGTTATTAACTTTTGTTTATTGTGGTATAATATGGACCATAAAACATTATTAGAATTGAACTTTTATTTAAGATATATCTCTGGAGGAAGAAAATGATTATAGCAAATGACTGGATGGATTATGAACTTTTAGATACAGGCAATGGTGAAAAACTTGAACGTTGGGGAAAAACAGTTCTGATAAGACCCGACCCACAGATAATCTGGCCTTCTTCTGGACAGGAAAAGCTTTGGAAAACGGCAGATGCCCATTATCACAGAAGCAGCAGCGGAGGGGGAAAGTGGGAATACATAAATAAGGTACCAGACAGATGGTCGGTATCCTATGACAAACTTTCCTTTCATATAAAACCGACAGATTTTAAGCATACTGGTTTGTTCCCAGAGCAGGCTGCCAACTGGAAATGGATAATAGAAAGGATAAAGTCCCGGAAGGGCCCGGTAAGTGTACTTAATCTATTTGCATATACCGGAGGCGCAACCGTAGCGGCTGCATATGCGGGTGCTGAGGTGTGCCATGTTGATGCTGCAAAAGGCATGGTGAACTGGGCGAAGGAAAACATAGAACTATCAGGACTTAAGGATAAGCCTGTAAGGTTTATAACAGATGATGTAATAAAATTTGTTCAAAGAGAAAAAAGAAGGGGCAAGGTTTATGATGCGGTAATAATGGATCCTCCCTCATACGGAAGAGGTCCAAGGGGAGAAATATGGAAGATTGAGGATGCCCTTTATGGATTTATGGAGGAATGTTTGGGCATACTGTCTCCTGAACCTTTATTTGTCCTTATAAATTCCTATACAACGGGCTTTTCTCCAACGGTACTTTCAAATATTCTTAAAATGCTTATTGAAAAGAAATATGGCGGAAAGTCATCCTGCGGAGAGGTTGGACTACCTGTAACCGCAACAAAACTGATTTTGCCCTGTGGGATTTACGGCAGGTGGGAGGCATTATAAGTTGAAAATTATTTTTGAGGACAATCATCTGCTGGTAGTTGAAAAGCCTGTTAATGTTCCTTCACAGCAGGATGAATCAGGTGATCCGGATATGCTGACCATCCTAAAGGAAGATATTAAGCGGCGTTACAATAAGCCGGGGAATGTGTTCCTTGGGCTTGTACACAGGCTGGATAGGCCTGTTGGAGGGGTTATGGTTTTTGCCAGAACTTCAAAAGCTGCATCAAGGCTTTCTGAACAGGTAAGGAGCAGAACCTTTAAAAAGACCTATCTTGCAGTCGTCCACGGTATCATTGACAAACAGGAAGGCACCTTAAAAAACTATCTTTTGAAGGATAATGATAAAAACATTGTTAAAGCGGTTAATGAAAATACGGAAGGTTCAAAGCTTGCAGTACTGGATTATATGGTTGTTTCCTCTTGCCAGAATCTAAGCCTGGTAAAAATAAATTTACATACGGGCAGGCCGCATCAGATACGGGTACAGTTTGCACAAATAGGACATTCGCTGTTCGGAGACAGAAAATACGGTGCAAAGCTCAGTAAAGACGGACAACAGCTTGCTTTGTGGTCACATGGACTCATTATAGAACATCCTACACTGAAAACAGAACTTAAATTTGAAAGTAATCTGCCTGATATTGTTCCGTGGAGTTATTTTAAATAATAATAGATTTAATTACATAAAAACATTATTTATTGATGGAGGGCACAATGCCTAAGATTGATCTAATTGCTACAACAGCCTTTGGAATAGAAGCAGTAACTGCAAGAGAACTTACAAAACTAGGATATGAAGACCAGATGGTTGAGAACGGAAGGGTGCTTTACAGGGGAGATGAAAGCGCAATCTGTAAAAGCAATATGTGGTTAAGAACCGCAGAAAGAGTGCTTATCAGGATGGGTGAATTCACTGCACTTTCTTTTGAAGAACTGTTTGAAAAAACAAAAGCGCTTCCTTGGGATGAATGGCTTCCCGAAAACGCAGAGTTCCCTGTGGAGGGAAAATCCATAAAGTCAAAGCTTTTCAGCGTTCCTGACTGCCAGGCTATAGTTAAAAAAGCAGTTGTAGAAAAAATGAAACAGAGATATAAGAAGCAGTGGTTTGAAGAAAACGGGCCCAAGTATGTAATAGAGGTTGCTCTGTTAAAAGATGTTGCAACCCTCACAATAGATACAAGCGGATCGGGGCTTCACAAAAGGGGTTACAGAAAGCTTGTAGGTGAAGCACCTCTTAAGGAGACCCTGGCCTCAGCGATGCTTCTCATCAGCAGGTGGAATAAGGATAGAATCCTTGTAGATCCTTTTTGCGGTACCGGAACTATCCCGATAGAAGCGGCACTTATAGGGCTTAATATTGCACCAGGATTAAAGAGGGAATTCGCTTCCGAAAAATGGCCCAGAATCCCAAGTAAACTCTGGGAGGATGTCAGGAATGAGGCTGAAAGTCTTGTGGAATCAGGCAGAGAACTGAATATACAGGGGTACGATATAAGTGAAGACGCTTTAAGTCTGGCCCGTTATCACGCGAAACAAGCTGGTGTTGAATCCGTAGTTCATTTACAGAAAAGAGCGGTAGCAGATTTAAGCTCACACTATAAATATGGCATTATAATGTGCAATCCTCCATATGGTGAACGCCTTGGTGAACTTAAGGACGTTGAAAAGCTTTACAAACAAATGGGTGCAGTATTTAAGAAACTGGACATGTGGTCGTATTATATAATTTCTTCGCACCCTGAATTCGAAAAAATCTTCGGACGAAGAGCAGATAAAAAGAGAAAGCTTTATAACGGCAGAATTCAATGCAACTATTTTCAGTATTTTGGACCTCCACCACCTAGAAACAGGGTTGTAACTGAAGAAGAAAACAATAAAAATGTTTGACTTATATAGTGTATTAACTTATCATAGTTTAATAACAGGGATCAATGTAGAATGGTAGGGGGAGTATTCATATGCTTCTTAAGGTAGGTAAGTCAACAGTTGCCGGAAAAGTAAGAATACCCGGTTCAAAATCACACACTATAAGAGCTCTTTTTATCTCAAGCCTTTCACAAGGGAAATCCGAGATTGTTTCACCGCTTGTTTCCAATGATGCGCTTTCCGCTGTGGATACTTGTATCGCTTTGGGAGCAAGAATTGACAAACTGGACGGAAAATTTATTGTTAATGGTTTTGGGAAAAGGCCAATAACTCCTGATGATGTAATAAATGTAGGCAATTCGGGTACTACGCTTAGATTCGCTGTAATGGCAGCAGCCCTGGGAGAAAGCTATTCCATTTTTACAGGAGATTACCAGATTAGAAGAAGACCATTACAGCCATTGCTTGATACAATCAATGACCTTGGGGGTCTGGCTTTTGCATCAAAGGGTAATGGAATGGCGCCTGTATTTATAAAAGGACGTGCAAAAGGCGGAAAAACATCTTTGAACGCAGTTACATCCCAATACCTCTCTTCTGTTTTAATAAGTTCACCACTTTTAGAAAATGATACGGAAATTAATTTAACTTGCCTTAATGAAGTGCCATATGTTGAGATGACTTTATGGTGGCTTGACAAGCAGGGAATCAAATATGAAAATAATGACTTTAAAAGCTTTCTGATAAAAGGTTCACAGCAATATAAACCCTTTAGTATGCCTATTCCTGGTGATTTTTCTTCAGCTACCTTTTTTATGGTACTAGCAGCAATATCCGGTGGGGAGTTTGTACTCGAAAACCTTGATATGACTGATCCACAGGGAGATAAACTCGTTTTATCCATCCTAGAAGATATGGGAGCCGAAGTTCAAAAGTTTGATAAAAGCATAAGAATCAAGGGAAAGACACTCAAAGGTATTGAAATTGATATGAATTCAATACCTGACGCACTTCCGGCAATGGCAGTTGCAGGCTGCTTCGCACAGGGTGAAACAAGACTTTTAAATGTTCCCCAGGCAAGGCTTAAAGAGACCGACAGAATCCATACAATGTGTGAAGAACTCAAAAAAATGGGTGCGGACATTGAGGAACTTGCTGATGGACTCATTATAAGACAAAGCAAGCTTAAGGGCTGCAGAGTAAGCGGGCATGATGACCACAGGATAGTAATGGCGCTTGCGGTTGCCGGTTTGAATACTGATGGTGAAACAATAATAGATACAGCTGAAGCAATGAATGTCACTTTTCCTGAGTTTGTGGATTTGATGCATTCGTGCGGAGGGAAAATGGAGTTGATGGAATGAACATAGTTCTTATTGGAATGCCCAGCTCTGGAAAGACAACAGTAGGAAAACCTTTGGCATTTCGCCTTTGTATGGGTTTTGCAGATACCGATGCAGTAATCCGTGAAAGGGAAAACAGGGAACTTAGTTCTATTGTTAACGAAGATGGGCTGCAGCATTTTTTACATATTCAAGAATCAGTACTGTTGGGGTTACATTATGATAATTATGTAATATCAACCGGTGGAAGCGCGGTATACAGTGACAAGTCAATGCAGCATCTGAAAAAAAACGGTATTATTGTATATTTGAAAGTCAGTTACGAGGATATAGAAAAAAGAATTACCAGCAAACGCAGATTCGCTCGTAACAGTGAACAAACCTTGCTTGATTTATATAATGAAAGAACACCTTTATATGAGAAATATACGGATATGACTGTTGAATGCGCAGGAAAAACCGTGGAAGAAATCACTGCGGAGATAGCTTTATATTATGAAAAAATAGTTCTTGGAGGGCAACTTATATGATGGGAAATACCTTTGGAAGGCTTTTTAGGATAACAACCTGCGGTGAATCATACGGCGGAGCCTTTAGGAAAAATCCTGACATCCCCAAAGAATTATACGGGGGATTAATGGCGATAGTTGATGGTGTGCCGCCAGGACTTAAAATAACACCTGAACTTATTCAGTCTGAACTGGATAAAAGACGCCCCGGTCAGTCTGAGTTGGATACACCCAGAAAAGAGAAAGATAAAGTGTATATTTTTTCAGGTGTCATGGAAAACGATGTATCAACTGGTGCTCCAGTTGGGCTCATTATTCCTAATATTGATATTGACAACGAACATGTAGAAAAACACAGGTATTTTAAAGATTTTATAAGGCCTGGGCAGGCAGGGTATACCTATTATAAAAAGTATGGGCAGAATGCTGATTTATACGGAGCAGGCAGAGCTTCTGCGCGTGAAACTGCAGCAAGGGTTGCAGGAGGTGCTATAGCCAAGGCGGTCCTTGATGAGATGAATATTGATGTTATTGCGTATGTAACTGAGGTTCACGGAATTAAAGCAAAGCCTGTAAGTTATGAGATTGCAAAAGCAAATTATCGAATGAATGACATTAATTGCCCTGACACAGAAGCTGCCGGACAAATGATAAAGGAAATCCTGAAAATAAAAGCTGAAGGTGATTCCTGTGGTGGTGTGGTTGAAATTGTTGCAAGAAATGTACCTGCAGGGCTTGGAGAGCCTGTGTTTGACAAGCTGAGTGCTACATTGGCTCATGGCTTGATGTCTATTGGGGCAGTAAAGGGTATTGAATTTGGTTCTGGCTTTGAAAGTGCTGGGATGAAAGGTTCTGAATCAAATGATACGCCTGTTATAGATGAAGACACTGGGAAGGTGACATTTAAAACAAATAATGCCGGTGGACTTCTTGGTGGGATATCTACAGGGCAGGATATCAGAATCAGAGTTGCGGTAAAACCTACACCGACAATCTCTGTTACGCAGTCTACAGTGGATACAGTTAATTTAAAAAACACAGATATTTCTTTTAAAACCAGGAATGACCCATGTATTTGTCCTCGTATTTGCCCTGTATGTGAGGCAATGGTAAGAATTGCTTTGCTTGACGCAATATTTGTGTCACAAAGTTTTAATTGTGTTTCGCCTATAGATTCCAAGTGGAACAAATTATAATTAATTTTACAGAAAATAAAGGCAAAGAAAACCTTTGCTTTTATTTTTTTTGAAATTTTTGAAGGAATTTTAAGATTTATGTCAAATTATATTTAGTAGTAATTAAAAATATGGAAAAGGACATTTGAAATTGTACTAATGGATGACTCATGTCTATGGGCTTTTGTCTTTTATGTCTCAACTAACCCTGCTGTCAATTGTTTTTTCCTTTATTGTTAGGAGTGTAATAAAATGCAGAAATTGATTAATGTTCTGCTGGTCGATGATAATGCAGAGTTCATTGAATTTTTACATGACATTTTAATCAATACGAAGGACATAAAAATACAGGGTATTGCTTATGACGGATATGAAGGGCTTCAAATGATAGATAAGTTCAAACCTGATGTTGTTGTTCTTGATATGATTATGCCAAACCTTGACGGTATTGGAGTGCTGGAAAGGCTTAAAGAAAATGAAGGCAAAAAACCTTCTGTTATTATCCTTTCAGCAGTAGGACAGGATACCTTGATTCAAAAAACAATAGAACTTGGTGCTGAGTATTATATGGTGAAGCCGGTTAACGTTGACAGCCTTCTCTCCAGAATAAGACAGGTTTATCATGAAAACTATACATACTTGTATACTGAAAAAAATGATTTTAGTGATATGAAGCTTATGGAAAATGCAGGTTATGAAAATGATGTAGAATCCCAGATATCAAAGTTTCTTAAAAGTGTCGGGATACCTGCACATATGACCGGTTATCAATATTTGCGTGAAGCTTTGGTGCAGGTGCTTTCAAGCAAAAGTAAGATGTTTAAATCGGTAACTAAAACCTTATATCCAGAAATAGCTGAAAAGTTCAGTACTAGTTCACAAAAGGTGGAACGTTCAATACGAAATTCCATAGAAAGCGCATGGGAAAGGGGAAACAAGGATTTTATAGATAAAATCTTCGGTCACAGCAATAAAGGGAGACCAACCAATTCGGAATTTATTGCGACTGCAGCAGAGAAAATCAGATTTGCAAACAGTAAAAAAGCTATTTAAAGCAAGTAAAAAAGCCCTCTTAAGAGGGCTTTTTTGATGCAAATTATTATTTCTTGTTTACTATGTCCTTCAAACCCTTACCAGCCTTGAATACTGGAGCGTTTGATGCTGGAATAGTGATTTCTTTCTTAGTCTGAGGATTTCTACCTTTTCTAGCAGCCCTTTTTCTAACTTCGAAAGTTCCGAAACCAACAAGAACAACTTTATCGCCCTTCTTAAGAGTATCCTCTACAGATGCAATTAAAGCATTGAGAGCAGCTTCGCTGTTCTTCTTGTTCAGTCCTGATTTAGATGCAATTGAGTTTACCAAATCTGTCTTATTCATGTACATAACCTCCTAAATTTGGAATTCGACATTATTTTATAATGAAAGTCGCACCAAGTCAAGCTTTTACAAACAAATTAGTCTTGAAGCACTATATTTTTAAGTATTTATAAGATTAAGGTTGATTTTACCGTTAAAAAAGTATATAATTATATACTTTTGTTTCCCAAATCCTCTCAACACCTACAGCTATCTCATGTTTGAGGTATAATACAAATTTCAACATCCGGCAAAATATTTTGTAATTCGTCGAAAAAATTACTTTCCTGTCTAGTATCTGGAGATGCACCCATTATAATGATTCCTATGTTGTTTTTTTCAGCGAATTCAGCAATCGTATCAGCTATTGTATCTGATTTTATCACTGTCATATTGGCCCCTGCTGTTTTTGATATTTTAAAAAGGTATTCCAACGCTTCGCCTTCTTTGTCGTTATCAAGAAAATTCCAATTATTTTTGGCTACATGAAGAACAAATAATTCACTTTCGGGGTCTTTTCTATAATCATCCGAACTTACTATAAGCCTCTCACATGTTTTTTGCTGCGTTACACAAACTAGAACGTTTCTTAATGCTTTCAATAATATGTCTCCCTTCCTGTATGATGGTTTTTTAAAATAAACCATATTATTATTATATCAGATTATTATTGAATAGGCCTAATAGTGGTGGAAATATTTATATAATATCTATTGTACCTTACAGATATAAGGCTTACGTCTATTGATTTTTGTTTTTAAGTATATTAAAATTCTAAATGTTGCTTGTGTTATATAATTAAGCTTAATTGTGGGGGATTTATGAAAACCATACATGTTGAAGAAATCATTAACTCGGTAGAAAAACTTTGTATAGAGGCTAATTACTATCTTAACAATGATATCCTTGAAGCTTTAAAGAAAGGAAGCGCTGTTGAGGAGTCTCAGATAGGGAAAAACATACTTTCAAGCCTTATTGAAAACGCTGAAATTGCAAGGCAAAAGCAAAAGGCTATATGCCAGGATACCGGAATGGCAGTAATGTTTGTTTCTTTGGGCCAGGATGTGCATATAGAGGGCGGAAGCATTACGGAGGCAATAAATGAAGGTGTAAGACGCGGTTATAAAAAAGGATACCTTAGAGCATCAATAGTTGCAGATCCGATAAACAGGGTAAATACAGGAGATAATACACCTGCTGTAATACATTATGATATCGCTGAGGGCGACAAACTTAAAATCACCATTGCTCCCAAGGGTTTTGGAAGCGAAAATATGAGCAGATTAAAGATGTTAAAGCCATCAGATGGGATTGAAGGTGTTAAAAATTTCATTATAGAGACTGTAGACATTGCAGGTCCCAACCCTTGCCCGCCAATAGTTGTTGGAGTAGGAATAGGCGGCAACATGGAAAAATCGGCTTTGCTTGCAAAAAAAGCGCTTTTAAGACCTCTTAATAACAGGAATAATGTTGAATACGTAAAAAACCTTGAAATAGAGATGCTTGAGAAAATAAACAATCTTGGGATAGGTCCATCTGGGTTGGGAGGCAGGGTAACTGCCCTGGCAGTTAACATTGATGTTTACCCGACTCATATAGCAGGACTACCCGTCTCAGTTAATATCAACTGTCATGCAACCAGGCATGCCGAAGTAGAACTGTAGTTTTAAACTTTCTTACAGGGGGAAACAAATGTTATACGAAATATCAGCTCCTTTTTCAAAAGATTTGATATCCAAGCTTAAAGCCGGGGATACAGTAAAAATAAGCGGTACTATTTATACAGCACGTGATGCCGCGCATAAAAAAATGATAGAAATGATTCAAAATGGTACTCCGCTTCCGATTGATGTAAATGGGCAGGCTATTTACTATGTAGGTCCTTGTCCGGCAAGGGAGGGGGAGGTAATTGGATCTGCAGGTCCTACTACAAGCAGCAGAATGGATGCATATGCGCCTATACTGATTGAACTGGGGCTTTCCATCATGATTGGGAAGGGCTTGAGAAACAGCGGTGTAATTGATGCGATGAAGAAATACACTTCTGTATATCTTGGAGCAATAGGAGGGGCTGGAGCCCTTATATCAGATTGTATAACCAGCCAGGAGATTATCGCATTCCCCGAACTTGGTGCAGAGGCTTTAAGAAAGCTTACAGTTAAGGATTTTGAAACTGTTGTTATTATTGATAGCTATGGGAATAATTTATATGAAGAAGGTAGGAAACAATTTGTTAAATAGGTAGCGACAACTATTATTTTTTTAGAAACTCAATATATATAAAAATCCAATTATGTTGTATAATAATTATGTTTGAGATTTATTTTGGTCTTTATAGTAATAAGCAGCAGGCTTTTTACTTATAAACATTAAATAAATTACACTATAATAAATGGAGGTGCACTTATGCAAAAGGTTACACCGGATATGATTATTGCCGATATCATCCAAATTGACAGAGGAACTATTCCGATATTAATGAATGCAGGCATGCATTGCCTTGGATGCCCATCAGCTTCAGGAGAAAGTCTTGAAGATGCATGTGCAGTACATGGAATAGATGCCAATAAATTAGTTGAAGATCTTAATGGCTACCTTGAATCAATAAACAAGTAATTTTGAAAGTTTATTTTGATAAACTATTAAGAGGGGGCGCAGATGCCCCCTTAGTTTTTAATAACGGTATAAGATATCTACAGATGGTATATTTTTTTTGACTGATTCAAATTCGAACATTTATTAAGCAATTGTAAAAAATATTCGGAAAAGATTGCTTTAGTGTATGTGAGTCTGGTATTATATTGTTGTTGCTTTTTACTTTAGAATGATAAATCAATAAATTGCAGATCTAAAAAAGCTATTTTTATAAACAGGAGGACTGGTAGTATGGCTGTAAGAGTCGTTTTAGGAACTCAGTGGGGTGACGAAGGCAAAGGTAAATACATAGATATGCTTGCCGGAAATTCAGATGTAGTCGCAAGGTTTTCGGGCGGCAATAATGCAGGACATACAATAGTAGCCAATGGGGTTAAATATGCTCTTCATCTGATACCTTCAGGAATCCTGCACAAAGGTAAGACTTGTATAATCGGAAACGGTGTTGTAATAGATCCTGCGGTTTTATTAAAAGAAATAGATGAATTGAATGAGAAGGGAATAAACACCGACGGACTTCTTATAAGTGACAGAGCACATGTTATAATGCCTTATCACAAGGTACTTGATGAGCTTCAGGAAAATTTCCGCGGCAGTAACAGTATCGGAACCACTAAAAGAGGTATTGGTCCAGCCTACATGGATAAGACCGAGAGAAGCGGTATAAGGATGTGTGACCTTATTGATGAAAAGAATTTTTATAATAAAGTAAAGAACAGTCTTGAAATAAAGAATCTTATCATTGAAAAGGTATATGGAGGCAAGGGCTTTAAACTTGAGGATATAGTTGAAGAATACCAGGCCTATGCAAAGCGTCTTAAAAAATATGTTACCGATACGAGTGTTGTTCTCTTTAAAGCTATAGATGATGGTAAAAATGTTCTTTTTGAAGGTGCTCAGGCTACTTTTCTTGACCTGGATTTCGGAACATATCCTTACGTTACATCATCCAATCCTACCGGGGGCGGAGTCTGCACCGGCTCGGGAATCGGGCCTAAGTATATTGATGAGGTTTATGGAGTACTTAAGGCATATACATCAAGGGTTGGTGAAGGACCTTTCCCGACTGAACAGAATAATGAAATTGGTGACACGATTAGAGAACTGGGATGGGAGTACGGTACAACTACCGGAAGACCAAGAAGATGCGGCTGGCTTGATGCTGTAATGATTAAATATGCTGCAAGAATAAATGGACTTACCGCTCTTGCTATAAATCATGTTGATACCATAGGTAAGCTTAATAAAATAAAGCTTTGTGCAGCTTATAATAAAGATGGCGAAATAATTGACTACTTCCCGTCAAGCCTCGATGAACTTGCAAAATGTACACCTGTTTATGAGGAGTTTGAAGGATGGACAGAGGACATATCCGGCGCAAAATCATATGATGAACTCCCACGCAATGCGAAACTTTATCTGTCAAGAATCGAAGAACTTACCGGCGTTAAAATAAAGCTGATAGGAGTAGGTAAAGACAGAGAACAGACTATAATCGTAGGAGATAAGCTTTAATTAATATAAAAAACCTTGACATTAATATGGTTTATGTTGTAGTATATATATCTGTGCGGCGGAGGTAACATAAATAAGTTGCCTAAGCCCCATATGGACCATTAGCTCAGTTGGCAGAGCACTTGACTTTTAATCAAGGTGTCCCGCGTTCGAGTCGCGGATGGTTCACCAATAAGGGATGTTCACGAATAAAAATTCGGGGACGTCCTTTTTTATTATATTTATAAAGTAATATTACGGTTTTTGGAATCATTTTTATACACCTCTAAATACAATATTAATTGGAGGTGTGTAGACATGAAAAAAATAGCGGTTCTTTTGGTAATTGTGTTAGCGTCAGCTTTTGTATTTGCTGGCTGTGGCAGTGGTACAACCATTGATACTGGTGATGGTAAAATAAGTATCGATGAGGAGGGCGGAAAGGTAAAACTTCAAAGCAGCGGAGGAGACTCTGAAATAGCGGTAGATACGGGTAGTGGAGTGTCTCTTCCAAAGGGTTATCCTGATGATGTGCTTCCTGTTTATAAAGGCGGAAAAATCGTCATGTCAAGCAGAAACAAGGCAAATAGCGGTGATGGCTATACGTACAGTGTTTCTTTTACATCTAAGAAAGACCCTGCTACGATATATGAGTATTATAAGGATATAATGAAAAATTCAGAACAATTGGGCGATTTTGCCTCAAACGGAACATATTCAATAAGCGGCAAAAAGGATGGGAGTGATATTTCAATCCTGATAATGTCAAGTGAAGAAGATAAAAATCAACCTACTATGGCGATTCTTTCAGTAACAGCAGCTAAATAATCAAGTGCCGGTTAATTAACCGGCATTATTATTTACAAGGCATATATTGGAGAACAAAAAAATTATCATTTTCTATTGACATTTTGCTCTATCGCAGATAAAATATACTTTGTCGGTCAGCACGGTACCTTAATCGATACTTGTAAGATCGATATTTTTATCATACTTTATAGTATGGCCCGTTGGTCAAGTGGCCTAAGACACCGCCCTTTCACGGCGGCTACAGGGGTTCGAATCCCCTACGGGTCACCACATATTAATTGGCAAAACAATTGTCAATTAAATATGGCCTGGTAGTTCAGTTGGTTAGAATGCCAGCCTGTCACGCTGGAGGTCGAGGGTTCGAGCCCCTTCCAGGTCGCCAAGGAAAAAGCTCTTGTGAAAAACAAGAGCTTTTTTTATGCCTAAAAACAGGTTGGGGCTCGAACCCTTTATTTTTTCATTTCAGACTCACTTTCAAAGAATTTGCAAATAAGCAAATAAGCAATGTCATATTCCTGAAGCTCATCAGCGTGTTTTACAGGATCTTTAAAGAACTCTGTCGTAAGGCTTAGCATTGAACTGTGATTCTTCTTATAGGCTGTATATAAAAGAATAGTATCGCTACTATCATTAATACTTATTGTATCGCCGAAGGTTCATGTTAGTTAAATGTTTACAAATAATTTTATGAAAAGTAATTTTATGTTTGTTATAATAGTAAATAGTACTTAGTATATTTATAAGTGGGGGTTTCCAAATAATGATCCTTTCAGGAAAAGAAATTCAAAACAGGCTTGGAAAAGATATTTTTATTGAACCTTTTAGTACAAATCAGCTAAATCCAAACAGCTACAATTTAAAGCTCTACAATGAATTACTTGTCTATGAAGATGAATTACTGGACATGAAAAAGGAAAATAAAGCAAAGACATTAATTATTCCTGATGGAGGCCTTGTTTTGGAGCCTAATAAACTTTATCTTGGACGTACTATTGAATATACAAGGACTGAGAATCATGTTCCAATGCTTGAAGGAAGATCTTCTATTGGACGTCTGGGGCTATTTATTCATGTAACTGCAGGTTTTGGCGATGTTGGTTTTGCAGGTTATTGGACATTGGAGATTTACTGTATTCAACCGATAAAAATTTATTCTGACATTGAAATTTGCCAGATTTATTACCACTCCATTGAAGGGGATTACAATAAATATATCAGCGGGAAGTATCAGAATAATTCTGGTATACAACCTAGTCTATTATTTAAGGACTTTGAGGATAAGTAGGTGAGGAGAAAATGCATCAAATGCTGATAAGAAATGTGCTACCATCAGATTATGAAGATATTTCGGAATTGAATATGCAATTGGGTTATTCAAATCCAAAGGAAAAAGTTAAAGGGAGAATAGAGCACATATTAACGAATACAAGAGATATAATACTTGTTGCAGAGATACATGGAAAGATTATTGGATATATTCATGCAAGCCCATACGAACTGCTTTTTAATGATTCGCTCCTGAATTTGTTGGGCTTTGTTGTTAAACAGGATCATAGAGGGACAGGCGTCGGACATAGATTAATTACAGAACTGGAAAGTGTGGCTAAAAAGTCGGGTTTTTCCGGAATAAGGCTTACATCGGGGTCGGACCGTACAGAAGCCCACAAATTCTATAATAACCACGGATATTTATTTAAGAAGGATCAAAAGAATTTTACAAAATATTTTTAAGTATTCAGGATTTAATAATATTGTCAGGAGGGTCAAATGGAAGTAGTTTTTTATTGGATTATTGGAGCGGCAGCTTTTTTTAGTGTCCTCTTTATTATTATTAGGTCTGCAGTGACTGAAGGGGTCTTAGATGCATTAAAGGAGTATGACAAGATTAAGAAAGAGGAACAACAATAGCAGGAGGCAATAATGGACATTATAGAGGCGTCTGTATTGGATGCACAAGAAATACTCTCTCTTCAAAAGCTTTGCTATTTAAGTGAAGCTGAAATTTATAACGACTTTAAAATTCCACCTCTAACCCAAAGCCTGGATGATATAATAAAGGAATTTGATAATTACAAGTTTTACAAAGTTACTGACGGTAGTAGAATGGTGGGCTCTGTCAGGGCTGCTGTTAATGGAGACACCTGCACTATTTACAAGCTGATAGTACATCCTGACTATCAAAACAAGGGAATTGGGTCAAGCCTTATTAGAAAGGTAGAAGAGTCCTTTTGTAATAAAAGATTCGAGATTTTTACAGGCCACAAAAGTGAAAAAAATCTATACCTGTACCAGAAGATGGGGTATAAGATATTTAAGAAGGAAAAGCTGACTGGCGATATTGATATGCTGTATCTGGCAAAATGAAGGGTAATGTAACATAAGAAATTGGACAAAAATTCATTATTTAAAGTGTTGACACAAAATCATTCTGCTGTTATACTATCATAGTGTCAAGCGCATGTCGCATGCTTGACTAAGTAAGCTGGCGTAGCTCAGCAGGTAGAGCAGCTGACTTGTAATCAGCAGGTCGGGGGTTCGATTCCGTCCGCCAGCTCCAATATGGAGGGGTTCCCGAGCGGCCAAAGGGGGCAGACTGTAAATCTGTTGTCACCGACTTCGATGGTTCGAATCCATCCCCCTCCACCAAAACACAGAATTTAAATTCTGTGTTTTTTTTGTGCCTTTTTAATCATATTAATATAATTTGGTAATTGTTTACTTTAGGTAAGATTCTAAAATTTATATGAGGCTGGGTATACTTGTATTGGAATGGTTTCAATATAAAATGGTTGGAAGAGTTTAAATTGATCTGTTATTTATATATGATTTTTTTATAAATGACAAAGTTCCATAAAACTATAATACCCATTGCTATTGCCTTGGAAATCATTGTTGCTATACCGAGCTGATTTGTAAAAAGCGTAACAAGAATATTAGATAGTGCAAGGTTTATGCCAAACAGAATAGTATACAACAAAAGCTGCCTTCCAAGATGGCCTTTGGATTCGAATGACCATACCCTGTTGAGTATAAAACTTATTACAAAGCCGGAGGTATAAGCCGCAGAATTGGATAGAATAAGGGAAAGGCCTACAAGAATATTGAGAACATAGAATAATGAGTATTCAGCAGCGGCTGCAAGCCCACCGGTTACAAGATACCTAAAAAATTGTTTTTTGGTTTCTGGTGTTACATATTTTTTTAACTTATCTGAGATAACCATACTTTTTCTCCGTTTTATCATTAAATTCAAGCCTTAAGCAAAATTATGGGAAGCATTGTAAATGCTCCCCATAATATTTATTTTAAACTGTTAAGCTTTCTATTTTACAAGTGGAAGAATATATTTATCTATGTCCTGCTCTGTTTCAGGAACCTTTATACCTTTATGAAGTGACCAGGTTTCCACATGCTCTATTGAATCTCCCGGTTCCAGTGGTACCAGCGGACTTAAGCTTTCCATTTCAAGCATGAAATCGTTTGTGTAAGTTTCATATGAGGAAGCCGAATAATCAGGATAAAGAGCACCATCGAAATGATCGAACTTTTTAACAAATAGATTTCCGTGATTTGCATAAGCAGCCCAGCCATCTTCATTTGGAAGTCCGAATTTGAATGCTGTCTTAGCAGAAGTATCCTGCTTCAAAGTAATATATTTTTCACCCCAATAAACCCTGTTGTCGTTCATTTTTGCATATGGCCACAATGAAAGCATTCTGTTCGGCAAATATGCAATATCCCTTTGCGTTTGAGGGACAATTTCCTTACCTCCTGTTGCCATTACTGAAAGAGCCCATAAAGAAAGCTCAACTGTCCATGCACCTTTGTTTGTTAGCCTGTGCAAAACCATAACGTCAGAGCTGTCAGGGAACATTGTAATTTCCATTTCTTTTTGGATCATTGTAAACTCTTCAACAGGCTGTTTAAGTGAAATTCCGTTCTTCCTTTTCTTCCACTCAATTTTGCTGTTGTCAGGCATATAGGTACGGTCTCCTTCTGGACTATGCCAAAGCCTGTGACCGCCAAACAGATTAAACTTGTCTCCGCCGGTTTTTCCTACCTGATCGGTTACTTCACAAAATTCATTTGCTCCACCTTCAAAGCCAAAACGTATAATTCTTGGCCCTACATCAGTAGTTGCAACAAGATCGACGATTCCATTTGAAATTTCGATACAGTTTTTCCAACCCTTATATTCCTTTTTTACTATATTTACATTACCCATCGATATACCTCCTAAATGTTAAACCTTTTGCACATAAATTCATTATAATATAGTAAAATGACAGCCGCAACATAAATTAGTACAAGTTTCCTGCACTTATTAAGCGTTACCAAACCTTTAGGTGATGAAACATGACAGTGGAATATATTGTATCATTAAATTTATGTGTTATAATAATTAATAATTAGTTTTTGAAATTTACTGCTTTAACTGCTTGCATAATGGCTAAGATTAAAATAAAGAACTTTATTATTTGGATATTCTAATTCCAGTGGTATCAACGTATTAGGAAAACAGATAACGGTTTTTTATGTTACAAATATTTGTAGGAGGGGTTTTGAAAATGAAATTTACAAAGATGCAGGGTGCAGGAAATGACTACGTATATGTTAACTGTATGGAACAAACGATAGATAATATACCTGAAAAAGCGCGTTTTATAAGTGACAGGCATTTCGGTGTAGGATCCGACGGGCTTGTACTGATAATGCCTTCCAAGGTTGCCGATTTCAGAATGAGAATGTTCAATTCGGACGGATCAGAATCAGAAATGTGTGGAAATGCAACAAGGTGTATAGCAAAGTATGTTTACGAATATGGACTTACTAATAAGACCACTGTTAGCCTTGAAACACTTGGAGGAATTAAAATACTTCAAATGTATCTCAAAGAAGGCAAGGTTGATAAGGTAAGAGTTGATATGGGAGAACCAATACTTGAACCTGATAAAATACCAGTGGTTAGCAGCAAGGAACGTTTTATTTCCGAATCTGTTGATGTTGATGGTATAGAGTATAAGATGACATGTGTATCCATGGGAAACCCACATGCAGTTATATATGTTGATGATGTAGATAATCTTCCTATTGAAAAAATAGGACCTAAAGTAGAAAATCACAAGCTTTTCCCAAGACGTACAAATACCGAATTCGTTAAAGTAATTGACAGGAAGACCCTGCAAATGAGGGTTTGGGAAAGAGGAGCAGGTGAGACTCTTGCATGCGGTACTGGAGCTTGTGCCACTTTGGTTGCGACAGTACTAAACGGGTTATGTGACAGGACTGCTGCACTGAAGCTGTTAGGTGGGGATCTTTTAATAGAGTGGAATGAACAAGATAATCATGTTTATATGACGGGACCGGCAGTTATAGTATTCGACGGCGAAATTGATATATAAAAATTGTTATAAGCAGCATTACGTTGTCAGCTATCGTCTTAAAAATGCTCACATATACCAATATGCTCCGCTTTTTAAGACTCAGACTTCCTAGTACTGCTTGCTTCTAATAATTTTTAGACATAATATATAAAAATCATGATAAGCTTCGTCTAGTGTTGTTGGCAGTCGTTTGAAATGCTCACATATAAAAAATATGCTGCGCTTTCTCGCTCCTTTGCCGCCTAGCTATACTCGCTTCTGATGATTTTTTAATAGTTAATGTAATATTAATTTAGATAATCTTTTAAAAAGATAAATAAGTTAGGAGAGAAGAAAATGGCACTTGTTAATGAAAATCACTTAAAATTACCCGGTAATTACTTATTTGCCGAAGTTGGAAAGAGGGTAAACGCATATAAGAACGCAAACCCAGATGCAAAGATAATAAGACTTGGAATAGGTGATGTAACCAGACCCCTTCCTCAGGCATCCATTGATGCAATGCACAAAGCTGTTGATGATATGGCATATGTAGAAACCTTCAAGGGTTACCCTGAATACGAAGGTTATGATTTTCTTATTGAAAAAATTATTGAAGTGGATTATGAAAAACGCGGAGTAAAAATAGACAGGGATGAAGTATTTGTAAGCGACGGGGCAAAAAGTGATACTGCCAACATTCAGGAATTGTTCGGTCTTGATAACAAGATTGCAGTTACAGACCCTGTTTATCCGGTGTATGTGGACAGCAACGTAATGGCGGGCAGAACAGGAGTATATGGCACAGACAACAGATGGAGCAACGTAACTTATTTGCCTTGTTCAGCGGTTAATAAATTTGTACCTGATCTTCCAAAAGAAAAGGTTGATTTAATTTACCTGTGCTTCCCAAACAATCCGACAGGAATGACATTGAATAAGACTGAGCTCAAAAAATGGGTTGATTACGCTAAGGCAAACAAAGCAATAATACTTTACGATTCTGCATATGAAGCCTATATACATGAAGAGGATGTACCACACAGCATCTATGAAATAGAAGGTGCAAAGGACGTAGCAATAGAATTCAGGAGCTTTTCAAAGACTGCGGGCTTTACAGGTACCAGATGTGCATACTGTGTAATTCCAAAGTCAGTTGTTGCTTATACCAGTGCTGGGGAAGCTGTTGGACTTAACAGGATGTGGTACAGACGTCAGGCTACTAAATTCAACGGTGTATCCTATATAGTTCAAAGAGGTGCAGAGGCGGTATATTCCGACGAAGGCCAAAAACAGATAAGGGAAACTATCAATTATTATATGACCAATGCAAAAATTATAAGAGAAGGTCTTATAAAAGTTGGAATTGAAGTTTATGGAGGAGTAAATGCACCATACATATGGCTTAAAACTCCTAATAACCTTGACTCATGGACATTCTTTGACAAGCTGCTGGGTGAAGCAAATATAGCTGGAACTCCTGGAGCAGGCTTCGGGCCTAGCGGGGAAGGCTATTTCAGACTTACAGCTTTCGGAAGCAGGGAAAGTACAGAAGAAGCTGTAGAAAGATTTAAATCAAGATTGAAGCTTTAATTTCATAAAGGAGAAAACCGGAGAATATGTTTTCTTCGGTTTTTTTGCATTTAAAAGGAAGTAAGGGCACATAATATACTCAAAATCTGTTTAAAGGATGAAGTGCCCATGAGAAAAGCAATTCTCGGACTTTCTGTTTTTTTTGCGATGCTGCTTTTTGCTGACGGGGTTGCAGCAATATCATATATGAAACAAATTAATAGGGAAAGGATAGAAAGTAGGCATAAGCTTCAGCTTAATTCAAGTGGAAATTCTTCTGAAAATATTGCTCCAGGCAATGAACCAAGCCCGTTTAATGCTCTTGTTATCGGGTACGATGAGGAAGGTGCAAGAAGTGATGTAATACTTTTACTCAATATCAGTCCTGCTTTGGGTAAGATAAATATACTTTCAATTGCAAGAGACACCCGTGTTATATACGGGGGAAGGCATGAGAAACTGAATGCCCTTACGGCGCTTAGCGGTAAGGAGCGTCTTATTGAGGAAGTCCAGAAAATAACCGGTCTGCCTGTAGCGTATTATATGGCTTTGAATTTTAAAGGCTTCCGAAAAATAATCGACGTACTTGATGGGGTGCAATTTACAATTCCTTTTGATATGGATTATGACGACCCTTATCAGAATCTTCATGTTCATCTTAACCAAGGATCACAGCTCTTGAATGGACGTAGAGCAGAGCAATTTGTAAGATACCGGAAGGGTAATGAAGAAGGACAGGGCTATACCGACGGTGATATTGGAAGGATTAAGGCCCAACAGGAATTTGTCAAAAGTTTTATTGACCAGAAGCTTAGATTGAAATATATATCAAAAGCTCCTGAAATATTTTCTATTCTCCAAAAAAACATGAAGACAAATATAGAGTTTGGAGATGTAGATTATTACCTCCAGTATTTGAAAAATGTCAGATATGATGATATAAAATCCTTTGTTATTCCAGGGGATTCGGTCTATGAAGATGACCTGTGGTATTTTATACACGACAAGAAAAAAACAGCTTCGATGATTGAAGATAACTTTTTTAAATAGTAAACCGGCTTAATATACTAAATGGTTTGAAATACTATACTTTATAAGATAAAATTAAAATATTAAGCTTATATTAGTGTTGGAGGTCAAACTTGAAAAAGATTGGTTTTACCACAAGTATTCCGGTTGAAGTTATATATGCTGCAGGTCTTATGCCTGTTGACCTTAATAATATTTTTGTAATATCAGAAAGCCCCTCTGCATTTGTTGAGAAGGCCGAGAGCAACGGTTTCCCGCGTAACACATGTGCATGGATAAAAGGTATATTTTCAGCTATTATGGCAACTGAAGATCTAGATACAATTATTAGTGTGGTGGAAGGTGACTGCTCAAACACCAGGGCATTAACAGAAGTTCTTAGTTTGAACGATATTAGATGTATTCCATTTTCCTATCCTCATTCCAGAAACTATACACTGCTTAAAAATGAAATTGAAGCTCTGTGCAAAGTATTTAACGTTGCTTTGGACGATTGTGTAAAGGTAAAAAAACAATTGGATGTAATAAGGAAAAGACTTTTGTATCTTGATGGGCTTACGTGGAAGTATAATAAGGCATCGGGTTTCGAAAATCATCTTTGGCAGGTAAGCAGTAGCGATTTTAACAGCAACTTCTGCCAATTTTCATCCCAACTGGAAGCTACAATTGCTTTGGCAGAACAACGTGATGAGAAAAGGGAGCATGTTAGATTGGGTTATATAGGAGTGCCGCCTATATTTGCAGAAATATACGATTTTGTAGAAGAACATGATGCAAGGTTTGTTTATAACGAAGTCCAGCGTCAGTTTACAATGGCTCATGGAATAGACAACGATGATATCGTAGAAGTTTACAGGCAGTTCACCTATCCCTATGACCTCAGTGGACGACTGGAAGATATAAAAAGTCAGATTGAGCTTAGGAAGATAGATGGAATAGTCCATTATACACAAGCGTTCTGTTTTAGAGGTATAGAAGACATAGTTATAAGGAAAGAACTCGGAATTCCCGTACTGACACTTGAAGGTGACAGGCCTGGTGGGCTTGATGCAAGGACTAAACTCAGGGTAGAGTCTTTTATAGAAATGCTAAAGTAAAAAGCATCAGAACCTTCGTATTGCTGTGTTGCAAGATTCATAGAGGTACTCATTTGTAAGAATAAACTCCGTTCCCCAGTTATCTTGCGCCTTGCACTACTCGCTTCTGACTTTTTTCAAAATCACAAATCTAGGTTGGAGAGTTGAAGACATGAAAGTACTTGGGATAGATATCGGTAGCAGATCTGTTAAGATAGTTATATTTAATGAAGGTACGCTGACTGAAAGCAGAATGATTGATACTTCTGCTTTTTACAGGGAGTTTTGTAAGAACATTAACGGTACTATCATGGTTGATTTTGATAAACTTGGCATCAACGGTACTGACAGGATCATCAGCACAGGATATGGCCGAAACAATGTAAATGTTGACGGTTCTGAAACGATCGTTGAGCTGAAAGCACATACTCTTGGAGCTGTTTGGCAAACTGGACTTAAGGATTTTACACTGCTTGATATGGGAGGGCAGGATAGTAAAATAATTTCTGTAATTAACGGCAGAATGGCGGATATGATATTGAATGATAAATGTGCGGCTTCCTGCGGAAGATATCTCGAGAATATGTCAAATGTTTTGGATATAACTCTTGAAGAGTTGATTAAGCATTATAATGAACCAGTTGAATTAAGTTCCACCTGTGCTGTTTTTGGAGAATCCGAACTTATAGGGCGTATCTCTGAAGGCTATCCTGTTGAATGTCTTGCAGCCGGTGTTAACTATTCACTTTTCAAAAGGATTAAGCCATTGATGGAACGTTTTCCATGTAATACGCTCGTAGCTACAGGAGGAGTTGCAAAGAACGATGCACTTATATATTTTATAAAGCATGAAACCTGTTTCAGGGATATTGTTGTTCCTCCTGAACCTCAACTTAACGGTGCTATCGGGTGCTGTGCATATGGCCTATAATTCAATACATAATTGTATTTTAATCACTATACATTTATAATAGGGTTTAGTATCAGTGAAGGAGTGCTTAAATAGAGCATTCATGTATTTACAGCTGACAAAGTAAAGGTCTATTTGATCCAGTTTTTATTTGGAGGTAGGTATGAAAAGAGCAGTTGTGTTACTTTCAGGTGGGCTTGACAGCGTAACCTGTTTATCAGTCGCTTTAAAGGAAGGTTATGATGTTTATCCTCTTTCATTCAATTATAGTCAAAGACATAAAAAAGAACTTGAGTGTGCTGCAAACGTGGTCAATCATTATGGAATAAAAACTCATAAAATTATCAAAATGGAAAATGTAGGCGGCAGTGCTCTTACAGATATGGGGATTGATGTTCCTGAGTATAAAGGAGATAACGATATTCCCGTGACTTATGTTCCTGCAAGAAATATTATTTTTCTGAGTTATGCAGTTGGATATGCTGAAGTCGTTGACGCAGAAGCAATTTATATAGGGGTAAATGCTATTGATTATAGTGGTTATCCTGATTGCAGACCAGAATTCATAGAAGCATTTGAAAATACTATTAAAGTAGGAACCAAAAGCGGTGTTGAGGGAAATCCGGTTAAAATAATTACCCCTCTACTACGTTTATCCAAAGCAGAGATTATTAAACTTGCAACTGAAAATAATGCACCTTTGAATTTGACTACAAGCTGTTATAAAGGCGGCGAAAAGGCCTGCGGCATTTGTGACAGCTGTATTCTAAGGCTTAAGGGTTTTAGAGAAGCAGGACTAACTGATCCTGTAGAATATGAAAGCGGGGCAAATAAATGAAAAGCAGAAATGTAAGTATAACAAAGGTATTCACCTTTGACAGTGCTCATCATTTAAATGATTATGAAGGCAAATGCAAAAACATACATGGGCATACATACAAGCTTGAGGTAACAGTAAAGGGATACACAGATTCAAAAGGTTTAGTAATGGATTTCCACGACCTCAATGATATTGTCGAAGAACAGGTCCTTGTACAAATAGATCATTTGTATCTTAATGAAGTTTTAGATTTTAACCCTACTTGCGAGAACATAGGAATATGGATATGGGAGCAAATAGTCCAAAGATTGCCTGACAAGGGTCCAAAACTTGAAAGGCTTGTGCTATGGGAAACGCCTACCAGTTTTATTACTATAGATAAGGAAGATATGGTATAGATCAGTGTACAATTTACAATGTACAGTTTACAGTTAAAAGATCAAGAGTTAAAAACAAATTGATAGAGGACGAGATGGCAAGTTAAAGTCAATTGAGAATTGAGAATGATTTTAGAAGGTGATTTGGATCTTAGTTAATGAAATTTTCTTAAGTATTCAGGGAGAAAGTCTTACAGCTGGATTTCCAACAATTTTTGTACGTTTCACAGGATGTAATCTGCGCTGCAGCTATTGTGACACTAAATATGCATACAGTAATGGTATTGAGATGTCTCCTGAAAGTATTGTTACTCAAATACAAAAGTATAGTTATAAGCGGGTTTGTCTTACAGGCGGGGAGCCTTTGCTGCAAAAGGATCTGCCAGAACTTTTGAAGCTCTTGCGGGATTATGAGGTTTCAATAGAAACAAATGGCTCTATAGATTTGAAAGATGTAAAATTACTAGACAAGCACCACTTTGTAATGGATATGAAAGTACCTTCATCTGAAGTAACAGATAAAATGCAATTTAAGAATTTTAATATTTTGCGTGATCCAGATGAAATAAAATTTGTTATTGGGAACCGCAGCGACTATGAGTGGGCGAGACAGGTCATTAAAGATTACCATAAAAAAGGCATTATAACGTTTTCTCCAATTTTCGGTTCTGTTGAATACAGTAACATTGTTGAGTGGATGCTTGAGGACAAGCTTGATGTGAGATTCCAATTACAGCTACATAAGATAATTTGGGACCCGGAGAAAAGAGGAGTTTAGTTAGTGTACAGTTACAGTGTACAATTTACATTTATAATGAAGTAAATAAGTAAAGAATTAAGAGAACAAGGTATTAATGACAGTATTAGATAAAAGTTGAGGGTAAAAGGATATGTCAGGGGTTGCTATGTCAGGTTGGGACGAATTGATTGAAAGGTGTACTGGCTGCAAGGCATGTAGTCTTGGGGCAACCAGAACTAATATAGTAATCGGTCGTGGAAATAGAAATGCTCAAATTATGTTTATCGGTGAAGGTCCGGGTGAACAGGAGGATGAGCAGGGATTACCTTTCGTAGGAGCGGCGGGCAAATTGCTGGATAAACTTCTGGATGCCTTGATGTTTAAAGAAACTGATTACTATATTGCGAATATTGTAAAGTGCAGACCACCGAATAACAGGGTTCCGTTAGATGAGGAAGCGGAAAAATGCCTTAGCTATTTAAGGAATCAGGTATTTTTGGTCAAGCCTTCGATTATCGTATGTCTTGGGGCAACAGCTGTAAAATATATAGTGGACAAGGAATCTAAAATAACTCAGATACGAGGACAATGGATTAACAGAAAAGGCTGTTGGATTATGCCTACATTTCACCCGGCAGCACTTTTAAGAGATGAAGCAAAAAAGGTTTATATGTGGAATGATATGAAACAAGTAAAAGAAAAGCTTGAAGAATTAAGTACACAAAAATAAAAAATTGTTCATATATTAATGAAGGAAAAGATAAATATAAGATTTTAATGGCAGTCCTCGTTTAGAAGGACTGTTTTGCTTAAAGGGGTAATAACTTATGTCCAATACAAAATCATTAAATACTTTGTATGATAAATATAGGAATCAGTTTAGAGATAAGGAGATTGTTCTGGGCGCAGGCAACATAGATACCAGAATTATATTAATAGGTGAAGCACCGGGCAAGGATGAAGTTAGACTGGGCAAACCTTTTGTAGGTGCAGCCGGAAAGAACTTAAGCGAGTTCCTTAATATTGTTGGCATCCAAAGAGAAGACATATTTATTACAAATGCAATAAAGTATAGATTATCAAAGCTTAATGAAAGAACAGGCAGAAATATTAACAGGCCTGCAACCAAAATTGAAATCAATGAGAACCGGGACTATCTGATAAGTGAGATAGACATAATTAAACCTGAATACATTGTAACTCTGGGAAGTGTACCTTTAAAATCTTTATTATCCAACCATGGGATATGTATGGGTGAACATCACGGCAGGCTGCAGCATATAATTATCGACAGCTCAGCATACAAACTTTATCCTTTATATCATCCTGCAAGTATTATCTATAATCGCTCATTAAAGGACATTTATATAGAGGATATCAAAAAATTAGGCAGTCTGATTAGAGATGGCGATTAAAACGGAAGTAAATTAAGTATTTGTGATGATACTAAAGATAAAACAGTTTACTGAGTGATAAGAAATTTTAATGCTTATAAATACCTTTTATTTTAGACCTTGACTTAGGCTGTTGACCGTGATAACATAATATAGCTGTCGCAAACAGCGGCAAACATCAAAATAAAACAGTAAAGGTTAAAATTTACCAAATAAAAAGGTGTTGACAAAGTAAAGGCAGCGTGTTAATATATAAAAGCCGCTCACGGAGCGGACAAAAAAATAAAGTTGAAATTAGCAAGCAGCAATGCAAGTTAATTACAATTTTAGCGGACATTGAAAATTAGATAGGGTAAAACGATAAGGAACTCGTAAATTTTAATGAGTAAACTTGTAATAATACTACAAGCCAGAGTAAGTAATTAAGAGCCAAAAGGCTTTCTAATACAAATTTA
>JAEWTV010000005.1 GCA_023397675.1 Bacillota bacterium
TATCCATTTGCTCCAGGTGCATTTTGGGTAGCAATAGGTCGTTAATATATCCATTTTGCTTGTTAGATGTCAAACTTGATACCAATTCTCCACTCTCAACAGTGGGGAGTCGGGCAAAGAAAAATAGGTGCATCCAACCTTAACTTTGAAGTACCTTTACCAGTATCATTTCCTAAATATGCTCTAAAAGCAATTGCAAGTAGTTGTTCTAGTAACACTCCTGGTGGTTTTACGGCGTATACACTTAGCACGATCACACTTTGGTCAGCGAATGAAAATGGAGCTACTTCGTACATCACAATCGGTGGCTAAATGTCAAATACAGAATTGATTCTTGCTCTCAACAGTGGGGAACGGGATTGAGTAGAACGATACATACATTTCCAATATCATTTCAGCATTTGGTGACACTGGTCTATAATCCATTTCATACTGAACTGGTATCCCCGCCAGTTGGGTTTAGTGTTACATTTTGGTATGGATCATGGCGTGCGAATATGAGTTTAGTTTACGATTGCCGCTACATAGCTGTAGGATGCTGATAGTGAGTAATTAAAACTAAATGATATTCTATTACGACTGCTAATTGTTCATGATGAC
Source organism: Bacillota bacterium (assembly GCA_023397675.1). Lineage (GTDB taxonomy): Bacteria > Bacillota > Clostridia > Acetivibrionales > JANLFN01 > JAEZTC01. Next base: position 601 of record JAEWTV010000005.1, read on the forward strand.
TTATACTCATACGAGTGAACAATTAGCAGTCGTTCTGTATTACTAAATCGTTTCTCTCAACAGTGGAAGTTTTGTAATATAAATGAGAAAATAGTATACCCTATTGCAAAGAAAAGGGTAGTTGGTGCTACTAAAATAACGGATGTTGATTATGCATTTCTTACTGCTGAAATCAACCAAAAAAATAATTCATACGATTTATATTTATGGACATTAACAACTGATGATTATATAGTTGGAGTTAATAGATATACAAATGAACTTTATACCACAGATCAGGAATTTTGCTTCTTTGTTTGCTATTAAAGTATCCAATTTATTCAATACCTATCATACTCAATCCATAATTGTAAACATCATTGGATTGAGTATGATTTTTTATTAACACAATGGATGCAGACTCCTGAATCAAATGGTCAATATGGTTATATTTATTACCCCATTAAGTATCCGAATAAAGCTTTTTCAACTATAGTAACAATTAATCAGCCTGCTGGTTCTAGATTTTCAGATTGGGTATATATGATAGATAAATCAAAATTTTTAGATGGTTTCGGTAATGATTTTATCAGCGAGGGTAAAACTAATTTAAAACTTATCAGTATTGGTTTCTAAACACAGTGGATGGTTTGTCGTGAATCAAATGCTGAAACAGATTATATCTATTTCCCAATCGAATATCCAAACAAGGCGTTATCAACCACATCGACCGTTGATAATATAAATATGGGTACTTTTTATACTCCTTGGCTTACTGTAGTAGATAAGTCAAAATTTTTAACTGGTATTTATAATGATTATATTGCTACTGCAGAACAAAGAGTATTTAACGTTATAAGTGTTGGTTTCTAAACAGTGGATGAATATTGGCGATAATGTATATACAGTTGAAAATTCTAATTTATATGTAAATTTACCGATATCTTTTAATACAAGCAAATATATTGTAGAAGTAACTGATGTTGCTGACGCGTGCGCCACATTTGGTGCATCGGTAATTTCCAAAAACAAAATTCAAGTATTTAATACTGGATTCAATAATGGAGTCATAATGAAATTTAATACTCCTGATTTTGGAGGGCATCTGTTAGCCCTTGGCCTTTAATACAAAATATGATATTCCTCTATTTAAACAGGATAAGAAACTAAATACAGTGGATGCGAACTGATGAATCTGGTAGTAAAACCGATTACAAATATTTTCCAATTGAGTATCCAACTAAAGTATTTGCATCCTCGTTAACATTTAATCAAATTCCTGAAGGGAATTGGGGTGCATGGCTTGTTCCAATAGATAAATCAAAATTTGTACTTGGTTTTAATGCTGATTGGATAGTAGGTACCGGTGTTAATGGTGACGTTATAAGTGTTGGCTTCTAAACAGTGGGGTCGTACGCCAGCATTAGGAATGAATAGCACTATAGTAGTTACAACAACGCTACCGATCTACGCAAACTACATTTTTATAGCGTTAAGTGGCATCGTAAATCTTGCAACCCAGAATCAATTAAATTCAGGAGGTACTGGAAACTATACGCATACATCAATTTCACTCGTTACTGATGATAACGCAGTTAGTAATTGGTTTGTAATTTGTATTTAAACTATTTCTGAATATTGTATACTTATCCTTAGGCCAAAAATTATTACTAAATTTTTTATTTTTAGTTTTCTGATCTCTAAATCAAAATTTTGATTTTAGAAATTATAATCAAAATATCCATCCTGGTATAGATATACTAGGATGGATATATATTTTCCAATTTTTCTACTGCACGAAAAATGCTAAAACCCAAAAATTTGCCCTTGCAGTAAATTTGCAATTACATTTAAGTCAAACATTAATTTTTGCTTCTCGTCCGAATATTATCGAACCAGAAGCAAAATCAATTTGTTAATCCCCAATAGATATTTGCTCAAAAAATTATTTCCCCACTGTTGAAAAATATATTGTAAAATAAATTTCTTTCAAAGCAAGCTATTCATCATATGGCGGCCCACCCTTAATA
>JAEWTV010000017.1 GCA_023397675.1 Bacillota bacterium
CTTTAAATGATACATTACCAGCTAGATAGAATTGTACAATTTCAAACTTTAGTTCCGCTGAATACTTAGCCATAAAAAATGCACCTCCAAATTTAGATTTTTCGTCTAACATTTGGGGTGCACTTCAAAAACCCATCAGGTGATTTTTTCTTTTTTAATAATTATTTTCGAGTTCATCAAGCTTCTCCAAAATTATTTTAATTGTATTATGTTTTGTGTATAAGCGCTTCTTTTCTTCACCATCGTGGCTTTTATTTTCAAGTTCTGCGGTGATTCTGTATTCGTGCTTAAGCCATTCTCTTAATTTGCTCAAAACTTCATTAGGGTTATTCATAAGGCCTCCCCCGTCAAGGTTTTATTCTTCTATTATAATATTTTTGCTGTTGATTTGGGTATCATATTTCTCTTCAAATATTATATTCCAGCCGCAGTTTGAGCATCCAAACTTTTTATGAGTTTCATCAAACCTGTTTCCGTTTGAATTGATTGTTTGAATGACAACGTCATCGGAAGAAAAGTTCTCTCCCCCACATACCGGGCATTTTAAGAATTTTTCGAGTTTAACGATTCTTATTCTGCTCATAAAGTCCTCCAACATAAAACATTTTATCAATATATATATCGGTAAAATGACGTAAACTAAACAGATACAAAAAAAATCCTTGGAATAATTACAATTCCAAGGATTTTTTATCTGGAGCTGGTGGCGAGAATTGAACTCGCAACCTGCGGTTTACGATACCGCTGCTCTGCCTTTGAGCCACACCAGCAAACCAAAATACATATAAAATATTAGACCACAAAGGGGTTTTTGTCAAGAAAGCAGGCATCTTTTCACCTTCAAACAGTTATGTTTTTCGAAGCTTTAAAAGCCTGGTATTTAACAAGTTCCTCATCAATAGCAGTAAGCTTCCTGTCTTCCATTACGACCTTCCCGTCAATAATCACCGTATCAACATCAGAACCCTGTGCACAGTACACCATTGATGAAACAGCATCATTTAAAGGATAAAAATGAGGTTTATCTATGTCAATTAAAATAATATCTGCTTTCTTGCCTTTTTCTATAGGTCCTAGAGTATCCCCCCAACCAAGAGCCTTTGCCCCGTTAAGAGTTGCCATTCTTATAACTTCGCCGGCACTAATAATTGCAGGATCCATATGTAAACCCTTGTGTATAAGCGCTGCTAAGTGCATCTCTTCAAACATATTCAGATTATTGTTACTTGAAGCCCCATCAGTACCGAGACAAATATTTATTCCCTTTTCAGCCATCTGAGGTATTTTTGCTATTCCGCTTCCAAGCTTAAGGTTGCTGGTAGGATTGTGTGCAACACTTATATTTTTTTGACGAAGTATATCAATATCATTGTCGTCCAGATGAACACAATGTGCAGCAATAACAGGTACATCAAGCACTCCGCATTCAAGGCATACTTCCAGAGCATTCTTGCTATACTTTGTTATTGTATCCTCTCGTTCCTTCATAGTCTCAAGTATATGAATCTGAATACCGGTCCCCATCTTTTTGGCCAGGTCTGCTCCAAGCTTGAGGGCAGGCTTGTCAAAAAGATACGCCGAGTGTATTTCAACACTAGCTTTTAACCTCCCGTTTGCAATCCCGTTATATTTTTTATAAAAGTCATAGCATTGCGTTGATTCATCTATCAGACTATGATCCTTGTCAGACTTTATAACCATAGGGCTTCTGGATAAATTTGCTCTTATCCCAGTCTCAATAACTGCTTTTGCCACATAATCCATCTGCAGGTACATATCTGCAAATGCTGTCGTACCCGACTTTATCATTTCAACTATTCCAAGCATTGTTCCCCAGTATATATCTTCACCCGTCATTTTCTCTTCAGCCGGGAATATCCTGTTGAACAGCCATTCGTGCAGAGGAAGATCATCTGCATAATTTCTTAGAAGTGTCATTGATGAGTGTGTATGTGAATTAACTAGTCCGGGCATGACTAGGCGGTTTTTACCGTTTATTACCTTATCAGCCTTGAAGTCCTTTGGAACATTTTCGGAATCAGAAACAAAGTCTATGTATCCGCCCTTTATGCCTATGAATCTGTTTTTTTCAGCTGTGATGCTTTCACCCGTTAAAGCAATATCAGCATTTTTTATAAGTAAATTCATTTATATCACTTCTCCGAAATAATATTAAAAGCGCTGCCGATGTATTATATAATACTTTGACAGCGCTCTTTTTATGCATTACATCATGTACCGCTCTGCCAGGATGACAGGTATACAACTTGTTCTTCAGTCAATGTATCAATCTCTATTCCCATTGATTCAAGCTTGAGTCTGGCTATTTCATAGTCGACCTCCTTGGGGAGAATGTGTACACCCTTTTTCATATCTTTTGCATTTTTAAGTATGAATTCTGCGCCAAGTGCCTGATTTGCAAAGCTCATATCCATTACTATAGCAGGATGTCCTTCCGCAGCTGAAAGGTTGAGAAGTCTTCCTTCAGCTAAAAGGTAAACCCTTCTTCCGTCTTTTAAGGTATATTCCTCAACGAAATCCCTTACTGTCCTTTTTCCTGAGGATAAGCCTTCTATAGCAGTAATATTTATCTCATCATTGAAATGTCCTGAGTTTGCAACAATTACGCCATCTTTTGCAAGCTTTATGTGCTTTTCATCTACGACATTCAAATCACCAGTTACAGTAATTACGATGTCTGCAAAAGGCATTGCCTGTTCAAGCTTCATAACTCTGAAGCCATCCATTGCAGCTTCAATCGCCTTTATATGGTCAACTTCGGTTACTATTACGTTTGCTCCAAGGCCTTTTGCTCTCATTGCAAGACCTCTTCCGCACCATCCGTATCCACATACCACAAAGGTTTTTCCGCAAAGAAGTACGTTTGTTGCCCTAAGAAGTCCATCAATTGTGCTTTGTCCTGTTCCATACCTGTTATCAAAAAGGTGCTTTGTATCCGATTCATTTACAGCTACTATAGGAAACTTAAGTGCGTTATCTCTTTCCATGCTCTGAAGTCTAATAACTCCAGTAGTTGTTTCCTCAGTGCCGCCTATAACATTTTTCAGATAGGTATCGCTGTATTCCTTGTGCAGCAATCCCACAAGGTCGGCTCCGTCATCCTGTGTCATGTCGGGCCCATGTTCAATTGCAGATACAAGGTGTTTGTAATAAGTATCCCTGTCCTCACCCTTTATTGCAAAAACCGGTATTCCATAATCCAGAACCAGTGATGCAGCAACATCATCCTGAGTTGACAAAGGATTGGAAGCGCAAAGAGCTATATCTGCTCCGCCTGCTTTTAATGTACGCATAAGATTTGCTGTTTCAGTAGTTACATGAAGGCAGCAGGATATTTTTTTACCTGCAAGAGGCTTTTCTTTTTCAAATCTTTCTCTGATGAGCTTTAAAACAGGCATTTGCTTATCTGCCCATTCAATTCTCAGCTTTCCTTTTGGTGCCAATGACTTGTCTTTGATATCACACTTAATCATATAATTTCCCTCCGAGTTTTAAACTTATATTAATCCCGTAAAATTCCGGGTAATAACCTTGTATTATTTTTCAGCGGTAAGAATAAAAATACCTGCTGTGTTATTGTCAGGCAGCTTTATATCATTGTCCGGTTTTTCTATCTTTATGTTTTTAAAGCCTGCATTTGAAAACCAATCCTTAATTTCATTCCTGCTGAAGCCCTGCCAAAGATCATGCATTTTTTCAGTCAGTTCAGAGTTGGAATGCTTTTCAAAATCTGAAAGGAATACCGTTCCCCCAGCTTTTAAAACCCTGTACATTTGTTTGATAGCTGTTTCAGGATTCTCAATATGGTGAAGAAACATATTTGCAAAGACTACATTTACGCTGTTGTTTTCAATAGATACTTCAGATGCATCGTTTTCTATGGTAACAATGTTATTAATGCCGCTTTCCCTGGATTTTTTTGAAAGCTGTTTAAGCATTTCTGCAGATATATCAACCGCAATAACCTTTTTTACCATAGGTGCTACAGTTCTTGAAATATAGCCGTCTCCTGCACCAAAATCGGCTACAGTCATATTTTTCTTTAGTATTCCCATTTGAAGAATTTTATCCTTAATGGGCTTATCATTGAAGTATTTTCTGATTTCTTCCCACTCAGGTGCAACCTGATTAAAGAAATCCTTTACTTCTACTTCGCTGGAAGAATAGTTCTGAGAGTCACCGGATGAAAGCCAATCTATCAAGGCTTTCCTGCTGAATCTCCATTCTCTCCCAATTTTTCTGGCAGGAACCTTTTCTTCCTTAAGCAGCTTTATAAATGTTTTTACACTTACATTAAAAAGCTCTGCAGCTTCATCCATATTTAATATTTCCTTATCCATACGTCACCCCGGGAACTGCAAATTCTATATAAAACAAAAAGGTATATGCAGTAAAATATTAACATGCATATACCATTATAAGGCAACCAAATTTATTTATCAACACTTATTTTCACTTTAAAAATGATTAATTACTTTTAAATACATTTAAATTGCTAACTATTCAAAACAGATCTCATAGGATTCCCAGTCAGATATAATCAAATCCGATTGCATGAGAATTCGTATCATATGCTTAAACTTTATATCCTGAAACGCTTCATTACTGATTTTGAATTTAACCAAAGCCGGCTTTCCGTTGATATTCCCCGAAGCTTTGAATACTGTGTTTTCGCCTATGTCATCATATTCCAGGTATTCAGCGTTAAAATCACCCTGTTCCAGCTTTTTAATATTCTTTTTATGAATATGCTCACCTGAAGCGAATAAATGCTGCATAACGCACCCCATTTCTCTGAATAACACTACTATAAATAGAACTATAATATAATACTATAGCGTATTAGCAGGAAAAATCAATAACCTTGGGTACGATTTTGCAGATTTATGAGGGATATATGTTATACATCGGTATATGTTATCCTTCGGTGCTCGTCACACACAATAATTTTCTGTCTTCCGTCTAAAACCGTCGAAAGCATTACCTTGCCTTCCCAGAGGTCTTTTATATGTTTCAATGTCTCATAGGCATAATTTAATTCAAGCTCACGACCGTCATATTCATGTTCAAGTATAATGCTGTTATCATTTTTGACATATTCAAGTACTTTAATTACAGGTATTCCTCCAAGTCCTGTATTTTCAGCAAGTGTATCCCTTATACTCTTCCAGCCTTCTTCATCTGAAACTTCTGAAACCATATATTCATTACTTCTTTTAATATATTCAAAAAGATTCATTTCTCTGCACAAATCATAGGTAAGATACCTCCGAATAAAGGATTCATCCCTCTCAAGACTTCTCACCTCAAATATTTTCTGCGGATTTTCGGGATAATTATCAACAAGCGAATTGAATATTTTAAACCCAAGATAATATGGGTTTATCTGCCCCTCATGAGGAAGGACTACCTGGTTATGCCTTTTGAGAAACTCAATATGCAAACCCTGAGGCAGGTTAAGCTTGTTAAGAATTGTATAATGCCAGTAGCTTGCCCAGCCTTCATTCATTATTTTCGTTTCTATCTGCGGCAAAAAATAAGAGGTTTCAGCACGTACAATATTGATAATATCTCTTTCCCAATCCTCAAATCTTCCATATAAAGATAAAAAATATAATATATCCTCTTCAGGTTCAAGAGGTATTTTCTTTAAATCAGGGGAAAAATCCTGCTGCTTGGATTTTTTATATTCCAATAACGGATATTCACTTTTTACGCTATCACTGCTTTCTGCCAGCCTTTTTAAATGTTCCTCTTCCGATATCCTTCTCATGCCTATTGCTCTGGAACTCTGATACCTTATAGCATGAGCTGAATTAAGGATTTTCTCAACCTTTGCATAGCCTATTCCGGGGTCCTTTATATATTCTCTGATCCTGTTAGCATGGTTTTTAAACATTTCAGCCGTATAATCGGCATTTGTTGCAGTTTTAAAAAGCCTGTTGTTCTTAAAAAAATCATTATGACCATACACATGAGCAATGGTCAGTATCTGGAGTAAAAGTGTATTATCCTTCATCAAATAAGCCAGGCACGGATTTGAATTTATAACCATTTCATACGGAAGCCCGGTAAGATTGTACTTATGAAGTGATTTAATACGTTCGTATGCCTTTCCATAACTCCAGTGAGGATAATGTGAGGGCATGCCTGTATAAGCCTCATAGGATATCATATCTTCATAGCTGACAATCTCAAATTCCTGGTCATAATAGTCCAAACCACACTCCTTTGCGATTTTTTCAATTTTCTCATTCCATTGAATTAGTTCACTAACACTGTAATCAGCCACTTTAACACCTCTGCATCAGAATTATTCAAGGTCTTCCTTCTCAAGCAGCTTTTTAAGACCTGGCATGATGTCATCCTTCTTACCCATTGTAATAATGCCAAAATTTTTTCTCCGCAAATGTTTCTGGAACTCAGATTTTATTGTACTTCCTACCGAAAAGTAGCCTGGTACTATTTCACAGTAACCGAACATATTGCACACCTCGCAAAGCTTTTTGGCAAGGTCTGTCGCCTTTTGATTATCCTCAGACCAGTTATCACCATCGCTGCAGTGAAATGCATATATGTTCCAGTTAGATGGGTTATACCTCTGTTCAATTATTTCAAGAGCCTTTTCATAACCGCTGCTAATATAAGTGCCTCCAGATTCTCCCCTGTGAAAAAACTCTCTTTCATTAACTTCCTTAGCCACAGTAGTATGGGCTACAAATACTATCTCCACATTAGCGTAACGCAGCCTCAGGAATTGATACAGCAGGAAATAGAAGCTCCTTGCTATATACTTTTTTGTTTGGTCCATGGAGCCCGAAACATCCATTATACATATTACAACCGCATTATAGTTTCTTTTCCTATCCTCCCTGATACGGTGATATCTCAAGTCATCTTCCTTAAACGGGAAACGTCTTTTCTCATCCAATTCAGCTGTAATATCCCCCACCGGCTCTGGCTGTTCTATACCGTTTTCATTTCCAAACTGCCTTTCATTACGTATAAGTGATTGCTTCCTTTTGATTTTTTCTATTACAGAACGTTTCTTAGCCAGCCTTGGCGGTATGCCTTTACGCTGATATCCTACATTTCTTTGCAAGGATATTGTTTCTATATTTGCAAGTTTCTTTTTATCTATATCAGGAAGTTCCAGATCATCAAAAAGGTAATTAATAAGCTCTTCTATAGTTATTTCAGTTTCGTAGATGTCCTCTCCCTCTTCATTACCAGCCTGCCCTTTACCCATACTGCCTTCCTTTTCCCCAGGCAGGATATCTCCCCTTTTTTCGTCACCATCGCCCGTAGCAACACCCTTAACATTTTTTCCGTATACAAATTGGTATTCCTTGATACTCTTTATAGGTATCTTTATTTTTTTGTCCTTACTCTGGCCTATAATGCTTTCCTCAGAGATTATACTTCCGATATTCTTTTTTATAGAATCCTCAACAAGCTCCCTGTGCCGTCTTCTGTCCTCTACTGCACGGTCTTTTTCACCATGACCCAGTTCCCTGAAAATTGCCATATTCCCACCTCAAAAACTATAACAGTAACTAATCTTTCCAAAGGTTATTTGCGGCATATTTGAGTATTACATTACAGCAGTGGTCACAGTAACCGTTTTTCTCCATTTGTTCAACCATTGAATTGAATTTCTCGCTTTGATCCTTATCCCTTACCTTAGCCTGTGTAACAATGCGGCTTAATTCCTTGACAGAAGCGGTGAGTTTTTTCTCAATCGCTTCTTTTAAAGGTTCATAACTATTGTAGTCAAGCTTACCGCCATTTCTAAGCACAAAGAACATATAGGCTGTAACATCTGTTCTGAAGCCCTTTGCCGCAGACTCTATTATACCTATCTGTTCTTCTATGGATCGCATGAATTTTTCATCAGGCTCCAATTCTTCCCCTGTATTACTGTCTTTTATCTTGGTACGGTTGACGAATGCTTCAGCATGGTCAAGGTAATTGTTAAACAAACTTTCAGCCTGTTCTCTATAACCATGTATGAATGCCTTTGTAATTTCCTTTTCAAGCGCCTTGTTATATTCCTTTTTAATAATATCCTGAATATATCTTAAATATCTTTCTTTTTCATCTTCACTAATAGTAAGCTCTTTAACCGCCTTAACCAGAGACTCCATGACAGAAATTGGATTAATACAGTTGCACTCGGACTCCGAAAGTGCAGTATCAAGGGCCTTCATAATGAATCTGGTGGATATACCTGACATACCTTCTCTTGGAGCCTCATCTCTTAATTCAAAGATGTCTACCTTTCTTGTTGATCCTTTTTCAATGATTTCTTCCCCATTATAAATTTTAAGCTTGGTTATGGGATCAACCTTACTTGATGGCGTAAGCCTGGATAAAATGGCAAGCATGGATGCGACTTCAATGGTGTGAGGAGCGATGTGAGCTTTAAATCTGCTCTTCTTAAGCATTTTTTCATATATTTTAATTTCTTCATTAAGTTCAAGGCAGTAAGGCACTTCAATTTTGACTATTCTGTCCAGAATAGCTTCATTTGTATGGTCTGATCTGAATTTATTCCATTCTGCTTCATTTGAATGTGCAAGAATTATTCCATCAAAATATATCATTGCGCCTTTTCCTGGTGAAGGAATTGATTTTTCCTGAGTTGCAGTAATCATTGTATGAAGGTATTCAGTCTCGTTTTTGAATACCTCTATGAATTCTACAACACCTCTGTTTCCCACATTGAACGCACCATTAAGTGAAAGAACCCTTGGGTCGTCTTCGGGGAAAAGATCAATCTTTGAAATGTCGACAGAGCCAATTAAAACGGAGGTATCCTGGTTATTAGGATCAACAGGCGGAACAACGCCTATGCCTTTTCTCCCCCTAATGGAGAAGCCTACCGTTTCTACAGGAAATCTTTCATATTCTCCATTAAGCTCATTTTTTAGCTTATAGCGACATACCGGGCATAAATCTCCTTCTATTTTAACACCCAATATCTCTTCAAACTGGTTTCTTAAATGCTTTGGCACCAGGTGCAGAGGTTCTTCACGCATTGGGCAGCCCTTAAGTGCATAAACAGGATTGCTGGTCTCAAGTGACCTTTTTAGGGCTTCCATTAGTGATGACTTTCCTGAACCAACAGGGCCTACCAGGTACAATACCTGTCTTGACTCTTCTCCCGCCATGGCAGCAGAGTTGAAGTAGTTTACTATCTTCATTATGGTTTTATCAATTCCGAAAAAATCATCTTCAAAAAACTTATACTTTTTTAGGACATCATTTCCATAAATTCGTCTGAGTCTAGGGTTTTCATCGGTTCTTATTATTTCAACTCCGGGTGAAGTAATAACTTCGTAAAGCCTTTGGTGTGAAAGAATAGCATATTCAGGATCTTTTTTAAGTATTTCAAGATACTCAAGAAAGGTTCCTTCAAAATGCCCGCTCTTTCTTTCCTCCCTATCCTTACGGATGAGGCTTGATATGTCGTATTCCACCATCTCCAAGTGCCCCCTTCAATTTTTATATGGAATTGCATGAGAAAATAAATAAACCTACAATTTCATAATATTAAAAAACTAGATATATATTACTTACTTGCCTAAAATTAAATTTGATATAAAAAACTTATATGCTTTATCATATAATATATGTTCATATGCCTTCTTCCTTGCCACTTATATAATTAAGTTTTGTTAATTGCGGCATGACAGTAACACTACATATTTAATCAATAACCTTATGGGGGAGGTATCATGCAGTCTTTCAATGGTTTTAGGAAAATAGTTTTTTATATAACCGCAGTTATTACAGGCATCATGATATGTACTGCCCTGCTTTCATTAAGTTTAAAAGTTATCCAGTTTAACATAGGTTATCAAAAGCAGCTTTTTATCAAAAATGATATTTATGGCCGTGTTCAGAACATTGTTGAAAGTTCCATGTCCAGTTTTACAGACAATTTTGAATATGCCTCTCAGGACGGCTCGGATAAAAGTAAGCAAATACTGAACATAGTTAAAGGTGTTGTATCAAAAGATATAATAAATAAGAATCTTGATTTACTTCGTAATGGCCTTTTCGAGTACTTCAGGGGAGAAAAACAGATTCTTCCAGACCTCTACCTTCCTGATAAGTCAGTTTCACCTCAATCTGTAACAACAGAAGACTTTGGGAAAGTTAACCTCAATGCCATACTTGGGATTATGAACAGGCAGGATATCGGCAATTCCCTGTCCTTTATCAGGTTTATATATTTTATAATTGAAAACATTCCGGGAGCTGCACTAATTATTCTGGTTTTAATGGTTTTTATAGGGGTTACAATATGTAAGACGTCCAAAGATCTGCTTAAGTGGGTAAAAGCGGTTTTTTCAGCATGCGGTATCTCATGTCTGGTTTTTATTACAATGCTTATTGCTTTAAACTATATTTTTATTCCTTCAAAGCTTTCAGCCTTGGCGTTATCGCTGCCGCTCCCCAGAGAAACAGTGCTTTCATATATAACTGATTGCCTAATGCCTTCTGTTATTTTTATGCTGATAATTTCGATTATAAATTTAATACTTTTTAAATATGCCACAGGAATATATGAATATTTAAGTAACGCTAAACGCTTTGAAAAAATAAAGAACAAAGCCCAGGACACCCGGGTTGGAAAACCGTTTAAATTTACTATTTATTCGCTGCTTGCGGTTCTGCTGATAGGTTTGACCTTGTCGGGCCTTACAAGCGTACGTAATGAATTCAGGGAAAACAACTTTTCAGAGGTTTTAGCCAACCTTAGAAATGTAAGTACCTCTACAAAGGTTATTGCAGCCATGAATGACTCAATATATACATTACAGATTGAATTGAAGGACAAGGAGACAGAAACACCTCTTAAAAATGTGAAATTAACAGTAAAGAGCATTTATGAAAATAGCATGCAAAGCTCTTATAGTGGCTTATCCAGAACCGATATTGATGGGTATGCCAAGTTTACATTGGATAAGGGCAACTATTTTCTAAGCTTTGATACAATGGATTTTCCAGAGGGTTATAAGGTTCCTTCTCCCATATATTTCGAGATGAAGGAAGCCGGAACAACAATAATAACTATAATGCTTGAATCGCAGAGCAAGGATTCAGCACAACAATATATTTCAAAATAATCCTTCTTCTATATTATTTCAAATTATTCTCTTAATTCCAAGAAGGTAACATAATATTAGATTTTCGAATATTATGTGTAAGGAATAATTTACATGCCTGACACCTTAAATGTCTGTGCAATAAGGAGAATGATTCATATGCCAGATTCTTACTTCCAACAGCCATATAATATACCGGGTTTAAATAACATGCCTCAAATGCCTCAGATGTATCAGCAGCAATTTATGCCCACGAATCAAATGTATCAGCCGTACCAGTTTAACCCAATGCAATTTATGCCCGGAATGGGCGCCTTTCCCGAAGGAATGCAGTATGCGCCGCAAAGCCCAATGACTTCCCCCGCTTCGGATCCTCCACCAGTATTGAGCAATAATCCGACTACAACCAATATTGTTCTCTTCAAGGAACTTACGGGCTATCCGAACTATGGAAACCCCAGCCGTAATGCTGACATACTTTACACAGGGAATACGGGAACCTGGACTTTTGATATTCCCACAATCATAGGAGCCCTGGGAAATCAAAGAGTTCAGCTTGTTATTCGTGCTGTTCTGGATGATCATTACAACGTACCTGTATCAGGTTATTCTGCAAGGATAACCGTGAATGGAAATGTAGTTCATACCGGGCAGGTACCTCTTCAGCACGGAGTGCCTTCAGGAGGAATATTTACTAATTGGAGTAACCTGACCTTTAACGTTTCAAATCTGAGAAGAAGCAACAGAATTGTAATTGAAAACACTTCCCGTGTTGGAGCAAATGACTGGATTGCTATTGACTGGATGGAAATGAGACTAAGCAGACGTTGATTTGACAATTACAAAAGGGATACACAAAATATATGTGTATCCCTTTTATTATTTAATTTCAATCTATCTTTGGAAGCTTTGTAAGGCTTTCCTTTACACTATCTTCGGAATATTCTATATTTTCAAGATTACCTTTGAAGTAATTGTCATATGCAGTAAAATCAAAATAGCCATGGCCGCTCAGGTTAAAGAGTATTACCTTTTCAGTTCCAGCTTCTTTTGCCTTTATTGCTTCATCGATTGCAGCTCTTATAGCGTGTGACGATTCAGGTGCAGGAACTATTCCTTCTGTTCTGGCGAACATAACAGCTGCATCAAAAACTTCATTCTGACCAACGGCCTGAGCCTCAATAATTCCATCATGGTAAAGCTGGCTGATGATTGAAGATGCACCATGATATCTTAAGCCACCTGCATGTATGCCTGCAGGAATAAAGTCATGTCCAAGGGTATACATCTTTGCTATAGGTGCAACCTTTGCAGTATCGCCATAGTCATATGCAAATACACCCTTTGTAAGAGTCGGACAGGCTGACGGTTCAACAGCCACAGCCCTGAGTTTCTGACCTTTAAACTTATCCATAAGGAATGGGAATGCCATACCTCCAAAGTTACTTCCGCCGCCACAGCATGCGAATATAACATCTGGGTATTCATCTATCATTTCAAGCTGTTTTTTAGCTTCCTGACCAATAATTGTCTGATGCAAGCAAACATGGTTCAGAACACTTCCGAGTGCATAGTTGGTATCGCTGTGTGTTGCAGCATCTTCAACTGCTTCACTTATAGCTATACCAAGACTTCCTGAGCAATCAGGATCATGCTCAAGGATTGATTTGCCAGCATTTGTCAGATTCGTTGGGCTTGCATATATATCAGCACCAAATGTCTGCATGAATGAACGTCTGTAAGGTTTTTGCTGGTAACTTACCTTAACCATATAAACAGTACAATCAAGACCAAACCTGTTACATGCAAGGCTTAAAGCACTTCCCCACTGTCCTGCGCCTGTCTCTGTTGCCAGGCGTTTGATTCCGGCAGCTTTGTTATAATAAGCCTGCGGAATTGAAGAATTTAGTTTATGGCTTCCGGTAGCATTGTTACCTTCGTATTTATAATAAATTCTTGCAGGAGTATCCAAAAGTTTTTCAAGGCCCCTTGCCCTATATAAGGGACTTGGCCTCCACTGGCGGTACATATCCCTAACAGGTTCAGGAATATCAATAAATCTGTCGGTAGTCATTTCCTGCTGTATCAGTTCCATTGGGAAAATAGCAGTCATATCATCAGGACCGGCAACCTTACCTGTCATTGGGCTGTAATATGGTGCAGGCTTATTAGGCATATCTGCAACTACATTGTACCATTGCTTTGGAATATCACTTTCGTCCAGAAGGACTTTGACAACGTCATTCTTGTTAAGTTTACTCATCTCTTCTCATCTCTCCTCATCAAATATTAAATTTTAACCCTCAAAAATGGTTATTAAAAATATTTTACAAGAAAAATGCGAATAATACAATATAGAATTTGTCCTTTTTAAAACCATATAATATTGGTTTAATACCACGTACTTAAGTTGCCTTAGTGAAATTCCTTTAAATCTTCAGCTATCTATTGATGGGTAATCTCATTATTGTCTTTAAATTTTCAGTTTTTGTTTTTCTCACATCATTTAAATAGATATCATGTGTATCTCTTTCTGATGTATACCCTTGCTCCTTAATAAAAGTCAACATTTTCTCCAAGGTATTATTCATTTGTGTATAGTGCCCCTTATGCATCATTTGTGCACAAAGTCCCTCTGTATAACTTTCAAATCTTACACTAGTCAACAAAGGCAAGTCAAACTTGACACCTACTATATCACATGCCCTTTCATATAATTCTCTAGTGATGTATTCCGGTTGCATTAACATCATCGTCCATTTGAAGTCGCCCTTATTTTCACGATTTATCTTCCATAAAATCTCCATTGGCAAAACTCCGTAATCAATATTATTAACCTCACGAACCATAAACTTTAGTGTATATGCAATAGGATATAGAGTACTTGCAGCATCTTGAAATCCTTTTTCTTTAGGACTACCCACACCATCGATTTTTAAGAAAGCCATTTTAGGCACTTCAACTATTGACGGCGATTTAGCACTAGCATTATATAAATTTATTAATTCTTTTTTAATATTAATCTTGTCCATACACGCTACATCTCCTAACAAATTTTTGACAAGCACTTAATCCATAAATGTCATACTTCTCGCAAACTTCAATACTAATTTCATTTTTACCCCTTGAAGTAAAAAAGTCGGCTTTGCCGATTCAAATTAAGGTATTCCTCTATAGCATAAAGCCTTAAGGTAGACTTTTTTGAAATGCATTTACGGAAAGTAATAAGTCAATGAGAATTTATACTTTCCTATGCATTATAAAAAAGCGGCAGGTAATTCCCACCGCTTATTAAATATTGTTTACTTCTTTACTACCGGCATCTGTAGTTCCGTTAAATAATTATCGGGATTACTTTCATTCCATGGGCCTCTGTGAGTTAACTGGCGTGCAAGCCCAGCAACTTCATAGTTATTATCTTCAATCCACTTTGCAAGAGTCATATACCCTTCTGTAATATTTTCATACTTTCCGGTAATCAATATGGATGCCATAGATGATACAGCCTCAGTCTCTCTATAGTTGAAGCCATCTCTGCTTTCTTTCAATTCACCAACACTCATAGCAACCTCAACATCAACATCCAACTCTTTATACTCACCGTCATGATATATAGCAAAACATGGAGGAACACATTGGATCCTATTTTTCTCCACCAATTTACCCAACTTTTCCCACAGCATGCCTTCCATATTATATGCAGGTATTACTTCCCGCAAAGATATGACTTTATATGCAGGAACGCTTTTTAAAGATATTTCATATTTCATAATAACACTCCCTGTTTTTATTGATTTAAGCATTTTATCAATTCTTTCAAGCTTGCTTGTTTCACAGGCAATGGTATTGGATATTTCAAATTTCTTTTCTTCAAGTTTACTCAACAGGTTAGATATATCAACATCATCATCAAGCATTGTAGCTATCTCTGATACAATAAATCCCATATCCCTTAATGCTATAATCTTGTTTAACCTTTTTATCTGCCTTGCCGAATAAAAACGATAGCCTGTAAACTTGTCAACCTCTTCGGGTTTCAAAAGTCCCAGTTCATCATAATATCGAAGCATTCTTACAGAAACCTGTGTAAGTCTTGAAAAATCACCTATTTTGAACATAGCCTCACCATGCCTTTTATAATCCGGATTATGATTTGATTCTAAACCCTCTCATCATGTTAGAGTCAATATATATTTTCAAAAGAAATATTAGAGTTTTACAGGGTAATATTCATACAGTCCAGTTACCTTATCCCTTTTCCCATAGTCAATAAGAACTTCATAGCGGGCATTAACAATCATATCAGCCGTCATATCGTATTCAAATGCTTCAAAATGTATATGTTTATAAATCTGCACTGGAGACAAGCCGGCGTATGAAGGGAGATATTTAGAGATATTTTCCGGTCTCTTAAGGAACTCTAAACATTTGAATTTAAAGTCTTCCTCAAAAGTCCTGCTAAGACACTTAGGCAGATTTGTTGAATTATCAGAAAGGAGAAAGTCAAGTTTCATTAGGTTTTCTAAGTATAAATGGTTCTCTTGGTCCACATTTTGAACCAAAAAACCGTACAGTACATCATAAAGCTCTCTGGAGGCCAACGGGCGGTTTAAGTAGCCATTTTCAAAATTATATTTCATAAAGGAACTATAGAATTCATAAGGTGTATTAAAAAGATTGGCAATTATGTAATCAAGTGTTTTAGAGAAACGTCCCTGGTTATAATAACGTTCCAATACTTCCTCTACTCTTTTAAGTTCACACAACATGTCAAATTTAATATAATTATTCTCCAACACTTCATATGGGGCATATTCCCTGTATTTATACCCTTCTATATCGGCATTGCATAGTATTCTTGAGCCTTTAAGCATCTTGAGAAAACCCAACTGCAGGTTATGGGGTTTTAGCCGGTAAACAGAATTAAAGGAATTTTTAAACGATTCATAATCTTCTTTAGGTAACCCTGCAATAAGGTCGAGGTGTATATGAAACAGTTCCATTTCAATTAATCTTGTAACATTTTTAAAAACCAGTGTCAGGTCAGTTTTTCTATTTATTGCGTTAAGAGTGTCGGCATTAATCGTCTGTACACCAATTTCAAATTGAATAAGCCCTTTCGGAGCTTTAGATAGTACTTTGAACATTTCTTCGTTAAATAAATCTGCAGCAACCTCAAAATGAAAACCAGTTTCAACTGAATTTTCAATTACAAATTCAAAAATTTCTTTTGCCCTTTGTTTATGGCTGTTAAATGTCCTATCAACAAATTTTATCTGTTTGATGCCTTTGTCAATAAGCCTTTTTAGTTCTGATTTTACCCTTTCCATAGGAAAATATCTTACACCTTCAAAAGTGGAAGATATACAATAGGAACAGGAAAAAGGACAGCCTCTCGATGACTCAAAGTAGATTATTCTGGTACCTATAGACCCAAGCATTTCCTCAGTATAAGGTGAATTTACAGCCTCAAGATTTGTAACAAGCGAGAAGCCTCCTAACCCCTTTATCTGGCCTTTATACCTATAATATAGACCTTCAATATTGTCAAACAAGGCTTTCCGTTGAAGATTAAGAGAGCATAAAAGGTTATTAAGAGCCTCTTCGCCCTCCCCTGAAATAATAAAATCTATATCTGAATTGTTTTCAAGAATTTCCGCCGAATTGTATGAAACCTCTGGCCCTCCTAGTACTATAAGTGTCTGGGGACAAACCTTCATTATACTTGCTGACAGTTTTAAAACCATTTCATAATTCCATATGTAACAGGAAAAAGCAATTACATCTGCCTGTTTTTCATACAGCGAAACAAGAATATTATCAATAGAATCATTTATAGTATATTCGGATACTTCAACCTGCCCACAGTCCGGTGAACAGTTGGCTTTAAGGTACCATACCGCAAGAGACGAGTGTATGTATTTTGAATTTATTGCTGCTATAACAGTTTTCATAATTTCTTTAATTCTCCATTAAATACTCATATTGTTTTTTTATATTTTTATAAATATGATTATACAATACTGGTGTTAAAAATACATTTATTATCTATACAATTAAAAAGAGCCTTGTAAAAGGCCCTTTTCAAACTAAATAAACTATTTTTATATCTTTTATTGTTCAAAATCAAATTATTAATTTACAAGTCTCCCCCAGCTTTTAACAATATCGTCGAAATAGTCTCCAAAGTTTTTTCGTCTTACACTTTCAACAGTTTTAAGAGGGGACTGAGCAATCACTTTATCATTTAAAATGTATTTTACAGTTCCCACTTCTATATTATCTACAACAGGTGCTGGTAACATATCTGGAAGCGTAACAACCCTTTGTATCTCTTCTACCTCCTGATTGGTCAATGGAATATCTATATCCTCTATAGGCTTTATGCGTACTTCCCCGATAATACCTTTTTTAACGGGAATTTTAGTAAAAAGTTCATTTGAATCGAGCAAAGAGTAGGGCCTATAGTTATCGAAGGCATAGTTAAGTATTGCAGAGCTGCTTTGAGCTCTTATACTATTGGTTGGGCATCCTAAAACCACAGAAATTATTCTCCAGTCATCCCTTGTAACAGATGTAACAAGACATCTTCCAGCCTTTCCCGTAAAACCCGTTTTTACCCCATCGGCTCCGGGATAATACCAAAGCATATCATTGGTGTTGTATAAACCCAGTCTTGGCAATGCAATACTCTTTGTAGATACAATCTTTGAGAACATCGGGTTCTTGAGCGAGTAGGCAGTAAGCCTTGCAAGGTCGTAGGCAGTTGTATAATGTCCATCAGCGTCCAGACCATGTGGACTTCTGAAGGATGTATCTGCAAGATCAAGATCTTGTGCCTTTTGGTTCATCATATCAACAAAGCCTTCAACGGTGCCTCCTATATGTTCTGCTATTGCAATTGCTGCATCGTTACCTGAATTGAGCATTAAACCATATAGCAAGTCTTTTAGTTTGAAAACTTCACCCTCTAAAAGATTAACACTTGATCCGCCAACCATGGCAGCTCTCTTGCTTACCTTTACATCATCCTCAATATTACCCTTTTCAAGTGCAAGAATAGCTGTCATTATCTTTGTTGTACTTGCCATGGCTTTTATTGTGTAAGCATTTTTTTCATAAAGGACTCTTTCACTCTTCATATCCATAACTATGGACGCAGTCGCATTAACAACCGGAGGCTTACTTACAGTTTCAACCTCACTATTTTCATATACAGTCTGACATAATGGCTTACTTTTATCTACATTAACAAAAAAAATCGCACTAAAAAATAATAAAGACAATATAATCACTGATAATAAGTTTTTTCTCAAAAAGCATCACTCACCCATTTTATTAAGATATATGTATCTTAAATTAAGCTTTTTGGCATAAAATTATACTGAAAATATTATGTAAATACTGGCATAAAATATAAAAAATATTTTAGATATGTTACTATTTATAAAATTTGCCGATATATTATATGTATAAAAGTGTAATTTTCTGTGGGGAGGAAAAAATGAATACACTTTATAGTAATGAATTTTTCATTATAACTGAAAATGCAGAAGATATTTTCCTTGAGACGCTAAAAAAGGGTGTAAGGCTTGATGCGCTTATGGAAGCTTTCCATTCCCACCCTGAAATTGAAATAACCAATCTTAATGGTCTAAAAAATCTTGTAAATTCTGCTCCTATGGCCCCCGAAAAAATAGGAAGAAAAAAGGAAAGAATATATATTGAGTTGCTTGACAATGATATGAAAGTCATTGTTATCTTTAATGTCAGTCAGCAAGAACTCGATATTCCAAACAGACATAATTTATCGAAAGAATTGATGGAAAAGTTTGAAAAGCTGGGAGTTATCCTTGGAGTTAAAACCTCTATCCTCGATGGCGATTTGCAAGCCGGTAAACGTTATATAATAGCTGAAGGAATTCCGCCTGTAAATGGTCATGACAGCGAAATAAAAATGTATGAAATGAAAGAAACCAAACCTGAAGTAAACCAGGATGGTTCTGTTGATTTCTATGAATTGCAATTAATAAACAGTGTAAAATCCGGTGAATGGCTTGGCGAACGCTTAGATGCTACCGAAGGTACACCGGGTAAAACTGTAAAGGGTGCGCCCATAAACCCCGTCAAAGGTAAAAACTATTCTCTTAATTATGATAAAACAAATATTGACGAAGTTGTTGAAGGAAATAAAACCATCCTTTATTCCAAAATAGATGGTGCTGTTAGTTATAATGACAATAGGATTACAGTTTCAAATCATCTTGAGTACGGCGGAGATGTAGATTTTAGTACAGGGAACGTTAATTTCGATGGTTTTGTTACCATTAAAGGAACAATTGCAGATGGTTTTTCAGTAATTGCTACAAAAGATATAGAAGTAAACAGTGAACTTGGAATAGGAAACGTCAAGGAAATTGTAAGCACTAACGGCAGCATATATATTAGGGGTGGAATTTCTGCAAAGGGCCGTGTTTTAATAAGAGCAGCCAAAAATGTATTTACAAAATTTACTGATAATGCTGATATAGTTGCAGGAGAATCTGTCCATATCGGTTTCTATTGTATAAACAGTGTTGTAAATGCAAGGGAGCTTGTATTGGATTCCAGCAAAGGTCAAATAATCGGTGGCACTATACAGGTTGAAATAAGAGTTTCCTCACCTGTAATCGGTTCTGAAATGGAAAGGAAAACGCATATAGAAGTAACAGGCTTTGACAGAAGGGCACTTAAAATAGAGCTTGATGAAGTTTCTAATAAAATCACAGAATTAAAAACTCGTCAGCAACAGCTTAAAGTTACTATTTCCCATATGGGAGATGCCAGTAAACTCGATCCTATACATAAGAAAGAATACAGTGGGCAGATTCAAAATATGATTACATTAAAAGATCAGTTAAAAGAGCTTGAAGAAAAAAGAAAAAATATCAACTATTATCTCAAAACCCATGGAGACGGCGAAATTTGTATTGGCAAAAAAGCTTATCGGAATAGCATATTAATTATAAAAAAGAGTTTTATCGATACATCTAACCCTATTCAGTCCACCACTTTTTATTATCAAGATGGAGAAATTAAACAAATTACATAAAAATTTTATTACACAAAAAAGTGCATCCCATGTGGAATGCACTTTTTTATTTCAAATTTTATTCTTCAATATCATTAGTAATCTTAAGTTTTTCAAAAACATAGAGTATAAGGCTAAGAAGCATTCCTACTATTGTAGCAAGAACCATTCCCTTGAATATAATTCCATTTCCAAGGTCTACTGATACTCCGCTTATACCTATTACAAATACAACAGCAGTCAGAATAAGATTTTTTGACTTGCTATAGTCAACCTTTGCTTCAACAAGCATTCTTATACCAGACGCAGCAATAACACCGAACAACAGCATGCACACGCCACCCATTACAGGGTTCGGTATACTTGAGATTACTCCTGATAATTTACCTATGAATGCAACAACTACTGAAATCACTGCTGCCCCGCCTATTACCCAAACACTATATACTCTTGTAATAGCCATAACTCCCATGTTTTCGCCATAGGTAGTTGTTGGTACAGAGCCAGCAAAACCGGAAATCATTGTAGAAAGACCATCTCCAAGAAGTGATCTGTGAAGTCCCGGATCTTTAACAAGGTTCCTTCCTACGATATTTGATGTTACAAAAAGATGTCCAATGTGTTCAGATATTACAACTAATGCTGCAGGTGCAATTATGAGCATTGCATTAAGATTAAATGATGGTGCAACAAAATTAGGCAGGTTAATCCAATCCTTAGTATCTATAGCGCCGAAAGAAATAACATTAAGACTTGGATCAACAGCGTTGATAACTACGCTAAGTACATACCCAAAAATTATTGCTATAAGTATCGGAATTGCACCTAAGAATTTTCTAAATAAAACAGAACCTATTATTGCAACTCCAAGCGTTGTTAATGAAATCAGAATTGACCAGCCATTATAACCACCATTTGCATCAGGCAATAATCCTGCCATGTTAGCAGCAGTACCAGAAAGTTCAAGACCTATAAGTGCAACTATAGGGCCCATTGCAGCCGGAGGCAGAACCACATCAAGCCACCTTGTACCAACCTTACCAATTATAAGCGCGGTTATTGCAAAGATTGCACCTGCCAGAATAAAGCCACCTAAAGCTAACGAAAAGTTATGCTGAGCATCGTTTGAGAATTTACCAGCAATAATTGAGGATGCCGGTACTATAAAAGCAAAACTTGAACCTAGGTAAGCCGGTGCTCTGCCTTTACATAAGAAAAGATAAATAAGAGTTCCAATACCATTCAACAAAAGCACAAGCGATGGATCAATAACCTGCAAACTCGTATCATTTGCAAATTTCTGGGCAGCTCCGTTTAAAAGGTTAGGTACAAGAATTGATGCACCAAACATTGCAAACAAGTGCTGGAAACTAAGAGGCAGACCTTGCAGCAGAGGCACTTTTTCGTCTACCTGAATAATTCTCCTTTGCATATTTTACTTCCCCCTAAGATTTGATTTATTTTAGAGCAAAACCCTTCCGGCTTCGCTTAAAACCGAGTAAGAAAAAAAACAGTGGCAAAAACAGAAAAAGCTTTCCACCGGGCGGCAGAAAGCTTGTTTGCACAAGACATCAACAAATAACCTTACCAGCCTCTCCGGGCTAATTTAAAAGTTTCCAAATTTCTAACACAGTATATCACAAACCTAATATCAAGTCTATAAAAATTTAGTCGGTTTTTGGAATCCTTTTTTCTTTTCTGCACATAATATTATTTGCAACAATGAAAAAATAATTGGGTTAAATCGATAACATAAAACAGATTTAAACCCAAAACTTACAACTAATAATCACAGTTAATTTAGAGACAATAAGTAATAAGGGAGGTGATATTATGGCAAGAAACAATAACAGTACAACAAGCTTTGATAGCATGAAATATGAAATAGCTAGAGAAGTAGGTGTCAACTTAAAGCAGGGTTATAACGGTGACATCGCTGCTAAGGATGCTGGCAGAATCGGTGGTAATATAGTTAAGAAGGTATTTGAGTCATACACTGGAAACAATTATACAAACAAATAAGTATTAATTAAAAATAGCAGGAGTCAATCTCCTGCTATTTTTATATTTAAAATCAATTTTCATTTTATTACATTATTACAAATTTATCTTAATTCTCGAGAAATTCTTCTTTCCACGCTGCAAAAGTATCTGCCCGTCAAGAATATCATCACTAGTTATAATAGTATCTATAATCTGAGTTTTTACTTCATTTACATAAACTCCGCCCTGCTCAACAGCTCTTCTCGCCTCGCTTTTTGAAGGTGTCAAACCAGCCTTAACCAAGAGATCAACAAGCTTTATTCCTGCTTTAAGCTCATCAAGACTCATTTCAAAGCCTGGTATATTTTCCGAATCGCCTTTACCGCCAAAAAGTGCTGCTGCTGCTTTTTGTACCTTGTCAGCTTCTTCCTGCCCATGTACCAGCTTTGTCACTTCATATGCAAGTACCCTTTTAGCTTCATTTATTTGAGAGTCTTTTAATGCACCGAGCCTTCTGACTTCATCCATAGGAAGAAACGTAAGAAGTGCAAGGCAGTTTTCAACATCACTGTCCTGAACATTTCTCCAGTACTGGTAGAAATCATAGGGAGAAGTTTTATTCGCATCCAGCCATACCGCACCGTTTTCGGTCTTGCCCATTTTCTTTCCTTCGCTGTTGGTAAGAAGTTTGAACGTCATACCATATGAATCTTTACCTTCAATTTTTCTGATAAGATCAATCCCATATAAAATGTTTGACCACTGGTCGTCTCCTCCTAGCTGAAGATTACAGCCATGCTTTCTGTAAAGCTCGAGAAAATCATAGCCCTGCATGAGCATGTAGTTAAATTCAATAAATGTTAACCCTTTTCCTTCAAGTCTGCTTTTTACAGAATCTGCGGTCAACATTCTGTTGACTGAAAAATGCACCCCAATATCTCTTAAAAACTCTACATAATTAAGCTTTAACAACCAGTCGGAGTTATCAACCATTATAGCTTTATCATCACTGAAATCTATAAAACGTGAAATCTGCTTTTTAAAGCAGGCCGCATTTTTTTCAATTTCCTCACGGGTCATCATCCTTCGCATATCTGTTTTACCCGTAGGGTCACCTACCATTGCGGTACCACCACCTACAAGTGCAATCGGTCTATGCCCTGCTTTTTGCATATGAGCCATAACCATAAGCTGAAGGAAATGCCCTACATGCAAGCTGTCTGCGGTAGGATCAAATCCAATATAAAAGTTAACACAACCGTCTGCTAACAGTTTTTTAATTTCTTCCTCATGAGTGAGCTGTTTAATAAAGCCCCTCTCTCTTAATACATCAAATACATTAGTTGACATACGATATACACCTCTTAAAGATTTACAATAACAATAATTATACCATAATTTTTTTATTTTACAGATTTTTTAACCAAAATACTTTTATATTTCATTATTGACTTAGATTTTTATGGCATGCATAAGTAAAAAATAAATTCAAAAAATAAACCTGATATTTTTAATAAATTTACATTGAGAGGAAAACACCTTATGTTGGTCGTATTTACCAGAACTCTGGTCCTTTATATAATTGTTGTTATTGTAATGCGCATTATGGGAAAACGTCAAATAGGGCAACTTCAGCCATTTGAACTAGTTGTTGCGATAATGATATCCGAGCTGGCAGCAGTACCAATGCAAAATACAGGCATTCCACTTATTTATGGAATAATACCTATTGTTACTTTACTTATAGCTCAGATGCTCCTATCCTGGATATCACTAAAAAGCGTAAAAGCAAGAGCAATTATTTGCGGGAGACCAAGCATACTTATTGAGAACGGAAAGATAAACGAAAACGTACTTATGAAAGAAATGTATACAATAAATGACCTTTTGGAACAGCTTAGGAGTAAGGATATTGCAAACATTGCAGACGTTGAGTTTGCAATACTTGAAACCAACGGCCAAATAAGTGTAATCCCTAAATCTCAAAAAAGGCCTGTAACACCTCAGGATATGAAGCTTGAAACAAACTATGAAGGCTTGTCATTAGATCTTATAATAGATGGAACCGTTAATTATCATAACCTGCAAAAAGCCAATAAGGATGAGAAATGGCTAAAGGACGAATTAAGAAAATTCGGTATTTACAGACTTGATGATGCTTTCTTTGTAAGTCTCGATTCAGATGGAAATCTATACTTTCAAAAAAAATCCGATAAACAGGAGGCATAACCAGTGCACACATTTAAAGTATTGACAGTTGTTGCGGTACTTGCAGCAATAATTATAAGTGCCGGTATAGTGGCTAATAGTTCTTTTTCCACTTCCGCAAACCGCCTTGATACGCATATTGAAAATATAGAGAAAACTGTTTCAGACGGAAATTGGTCAGGGGCTGAAGAAAGCCTTTTAAGTATACAAAATTATTGGTCAAAAATACAGGATCTTTGGGCAGCTTTATTGGATCATGCTGAAATGGATAACATAGACGCAACTTTATCCAGACTGGAGAAATATATCAAGTCCCGGGATAAGGCTCTCACATTAGGTGAAGCTTCACTTCTAAAGCTTTATGTTAAACATATTCCCGAAAAAGAAAAATTTAATTTAAGTAATGTTCTTTAATTTTGAATATGTTTAATAGTCATTTATATCTTCTAAACCTTAAAAGTAAACATTTTAGGTATTTGAATATTGCATTTAATTACCATCTTAAGCTATAATGTGTTTAAGGGGTGACTTTTTTTAATGTCTGGTACTTTCAGTAAGCGTATTAGAGACCTGCGGTATAAAACAGATCAATCACAAGAATACCTTGGTGTTTTATTAGGTAAGAGCAGGGAAACAATATCTAAATATGAAAAGGGCGAAAGAGAACCTGGCCTTGAAGTAATTACCAGGCTTGCTGGCCATTTCGGTGTTTCCACCGATTATATTTTGGGTATGACTGACAGTATCCATACAAGTTCAGCAGATTCTGTAACTTACCCCTTCGATATAAATGAATATAATCCTTATTTATGTGATATTAAGTTTTTAAAATATCTTAAACTTGCAGTTAAAATGGCTAATAATAATATTGATATAAAAAAGGTAGAAAAACATATTGATGATCTGGTAGAAAAGAAATTGTAATTTGTACACACAAAAAAAGCGTTCCTAAGGAACGCTTTTCTTTTGTTACTTCCGCAATGATTTTGGAGTCTTTGGTTGATAAGCCCAAGCTGAACATGCAGTTGAGGATGCTGATGCAGATACATGACTAACAGCAGATGAAACAACCTTTAGAATTTTTAAATTACCCTTCATTCTTATCGCCTCCAAAAGAATTTATTTATCTTCACCCTTGACAAGGAGTGAAATATAATTCTTAGCAGCTTCCACATCATTATTATCAAGCAGGGAATATACACTCTTAAAGGCTTCTTCAGCACCTTGTTCAAGCATTTGATATTGCTTATACCCCTGGACGACAATACCTTTTATTGAGGAATATATAACTTTATAAATAAGAGCATAGTGTAAAACTACCATTACAACAAGGGCTGATCCATATATTATTTGGTGTTCCAAAGACATTTGACCAAAATAAATAGCATACAAAACTGAAATACATGTTTCGCATATCGATAAGACAGATATAAAAATGTTAAAAATATTATTTATCTTTTTACTCAATGCAGTTACAAGAAATACATATTGATTTTTCCATAAGAATACAATAAGGCCTGTCTGTGCTAAACGCGTTATACAAGAAAACAAAATATACTGAGTTATATTATCATTATAATTATTTATACCACCGCTTACATATGAAACCAGGAAAGGATAGTAAGTGTTTTCGAGCGTAAGAAAAGTGAAATACATTAAAATTACGCTTACAATAGTTTTACGAAAATCGACTTTATATATCAATACAATTACAACAAAATAAATTACAGCATGATAAATTATATTGACCACAACATTAAAAGTTGCAATTTTATCAAGAACAATAGACGATGCATCCAAACAGACAACTGAAGATAAAAACTTTATCAGATTTCCAACATTTTTAAACTTAAGCTGGTCTTTTAGTCCCACAATAAGAAGAATTATTACTATATTTAATGCGACTTCTGGTGTCCAAACAACCAGTACTTTAATAATAGACATTATACCAACTCCTGTTAGGCAATCCCATTAGTAACATTTTACAATAAAAACATAAGGTTGTAAACCATTAAATAACATAATTTGATAATATTATACTGCTAGTGACATATGTTTACCTATTTCTTATTTAAACCCTTGGGAAATAAGAAATGCCAAGAAAATTGTATAGAACACACCGCCTATAAGAAGCGGAATAGGATTCAGTTCTCCTTTAACTTTTATCCAGAGATATGTGGTCAATGAAGACAATAGCGCGAGCATTGCGCTTATAATAACCTTTGTATCCAATATCCAGGACGTTCCCAATAACCCGATGGAAACTGGAATACAGCTTTGGAAAACCATGGCTCCTGATATATTGCCAAGTGCCAGTGTATCTTTCTTTTTGCTTATCCAGATAACACTGTTGAATTTTTCAGGCAACTCTGTGGCAATAGGAGTTATTATGAGAGAAAGGACCAGTGGTGATAGTCCGAATAATTTTGATACATTCTCAATGTTATTAACAAACATGTCCGCCCCAAGAATAATCCCAGCCAAAGCCAATATAACCTGGAACAATATAAATCCCATTGTAGGCCTCTTTTTCAGAAGCTTTACCAAATACAAGCTTTCAAGCTCAACATGGCTTTCATTGTCATCCTTGATTGTTCTGAAAACGTAAAATATATAGCATGCCAGAAGGAAAAGCGCCGTCAGATGTCTTAAAGAATCTATTCTTACAAAGGAAATTCCTATGCCAAGTGTATATACAACTATAAAAAATCCTATGTCCCTGCTGAGTACTTTATTATTGACATTCATTTTAAATCCGGTTTTTCTGCGTTTCGAAAAGCCAAGTACAGCAACGCCTGTAACAAAGAACGCGAGTGTGCTCAACATAAAGGGAGCACCTGCAATAGCCCCTATTCCGATATCAGGAGACGCACTCTTTGAAAAAAGTATTGCTATTATAGGAATAGTGGTTTCAGGAAGGCAGGTGCCGACAGCTGAAAAAATGCTTCCAACAACCCCATCGCCAACCTTCAGCTTTTTCCCGAGCCATTCTATTCCATTTGTAAACAATTCACAGCTTAATAAAATAACAGCCAGACTTAAAAACAGCAAGAAAATATCAATCCACATAGCGTCCTCTTTCTTAAGGTTTATATAAGCTTTTAAAAACCTCATATTAATATATTCTTTTAATAATTTCTGATACTATTAAAGGATATAAATGGTTAAACAAGAACAAAGTCTTCGAAACAGTTTATAATGAAGACTTTGTTGAAATGCTTTTAACGAAAATTAATAAATCAAGGTAGAACTATAATTTTCTAAGCATTATAAAAAAACTTTTAATACAACTCCTTCGTGGAATTATATTAAAAGTCTCGTTACCCGTTTAGGGCTGCAAAGCCAGACTGGTTATTTCAGTCAGGATGTTGACTTTACAAAATAACTACTCCCTTTTAACATATATATTTTACATTTGGTATGATATTATGTCAATGATGGAAGTGAAAAAAACAAATTCCACTAGAGGAATTATTATATGTAGCTATGCCGTTTTCTGAACTCTCCAGGTGAGATATTCAAATTCTTTTTAAAAACATAACTGAAGTATGGTGTATTTTCAAATCCGCATTTGAAAGCCACTTCAGTTATCGGGATGTTAGTTTTTGCAAGAAATTCCCTTGCCTTATCCAATCTCGCTTTTATAACATATTCGTTTGGCGTAATTCCAATGGACTTTGTAAAAATTCTGTGAAAGTAATTGGGGCTATACCCCGAAATATCGGAAAACACTGTCAAATCCAGCTTGATTCCTATGTTATTCTTAATATAATCTATAACCTTTTTAATAGCCGGATAATAATATGAATACTGCTGACTGCTTATGAATGGATTTCTGCTGTCATTATACAACTCATACAGTATCCTTATCACACCTGACTTAAGAACCATTTCGGAACATTCACGCGGGTTTATAAATTCCTTCAATATAGCCTCAAAAAGCTCATGGTATTTTTCATAGGATGCAGGCGAAAAGATTGTAGGAATATTGTCAATTATACTATTACGGTAATAATTTTGAAAACTGTTGGGTTTATTTATATCGTAAGTTTCAGGGTTTTTATCGGTTTGTCCTAAAATGTCAAAGCATATAAAGTAGCAGTTATAGGGCATAACCCCCTGTGTATGCTGCCCAGGTCTTCTAAATACTATATCCCCCTTGTTGACAGGATATATCTTGTTGTCAATTGTCATATACCCTTTACTATAAACAAAGAACTCAAGCTCATAGTCATAAACATATCTTTCCCTAAGCTTGTAACCCTCGGGAAAGTTTTCATATTGGGTAAATAAATAGCTTTTTAAAACCTTGGGAGATATTTTATCAGTAGCAATGTCACACTTTACCATATTTTTAGGACTAACAATATTTTTTATATCCATAGCATCCTCCACTGATGATTTTATCATAAGATTTTGAAAGAATAAATAATATTTTGCATGGATTTTATTATTTGTAAGGAATAAAATCATATTTGATGGGACATAATTTTTAATTAAACTCAGGAGAATTTTATGAAAAATATAAAATTTCCGGACAACTTCATATGGGGAGCAGCGACTGCCTCATACCAGATTGAAGGTGCTTTTGATGAGGATGGAAAAGGAAAATCCATATGGGATGTTTTTTCTCACATTCCTGGTAAAGTTTTAAATAACGACAATGGTGATGTCGCATGCGATCATTATCACAGATATAAAGACGATGTTAAGATAATGAAAGAAATTGGTCTGCAGTATTATAGATATTCAATATCCTGGTCCCGCATATTTCCTGAAGGAAAAGGAAAACCAAACACCAAAGGTATGGACTTTTACAAAAGACTTACCAACGAACTGTTGGAAAACGGCATTAAACCAGCCATTACTCTTTATCATTGGGACCTTCCTCAAGAGCTTCAATATTTGGGTGGTTGGGCTAACAGCGACATAACGAATTATTTTCAGCAATATTCCGAGTATGTTTTTAAAGAACTTGGGGATACAGTTCCAATGTGGGTTACACATAATGAACCCCATATCGTATCTATTCTTGGGAATGCCCTAGGACAGCATGCTCCTGGTATTCAGGAATATCCTCTTGCACTGCGGGTAGCACATAACCTGTTGCTATCACATGGCAAGGCAGTTAAGCTTTATAGGTCATTGGGATATAAGGGTGACATAGGTATTACCTTAAATCATAACCCCATCTACCCTTTAACTCAGGCTGCCGAAGATGTTGCGGCCGCGAAGAGGGTTGACGGGCATTTGAACAGGTGGTTCCTCGATCCGGTGCTTAAAGGTAAATACCCAGAAGATATGCTTGAATGGTATTCTTCCAAAATCGACCTCCCTCAAATAATGGACGATGATATGGATATAATAAGTCAGCCTGTTGACTTTCTTGGTATAAACCACTATTCACCTGACTTTGTTAAAAATGATCCTCAGGATTGGCCATTGGAGGCAAGCAGAGAAAAAATAATAGAAGCACGTACTCAATTGAACTGGGAAGTTTATCCAAAAGGTTTTTATGACCTTTTGACAAGAATTGATAAGGAGTACAACAAGGTTAAAATTTATGTAACGGAAAACGGAGCATCCTTCAACGATATAATAAACCGCAAAGGTGAAATAGCTGACGATTTAAGGCTTGACTATCTTTACAATTATCTTTCTCAGGCACATAAAGCTATTGAAGACGGAGTAAATCTCGCAGGATACTTTGTATGGTCACTGCTGGATAATTTCGAATGGGCAGCTGGATACTCACAAAGATTCGGTATTGTTCATGTAGATTTCAACACTCAAAAAAGAACAATTAAGAAGAGTGGTAAATGGTACAGCAATGTAATTAAAAACAACGGCTTTGAAATGTATTAACTTAATACTAAACTAACATCCTCTATTAACACCCTCTATTATCCCCGGAGCAATTAGTGCTTCGGGTTTTTTTATTATTCTTTAATCCCTATTCTCTGTCTTACAGCTTCATACATTAGAATCCCTGCTGCAACCGAAGCATTTAAAGATTCTGCCTTTCCCGGCATAGGTATTTTCACAAGAACATCCGCAATGTTTGCTACATCATCACTAATTCCGTTGGCCTCGTTACCTACTATGATTGCACAGTTTTCCCTGAGGTTGCATTCAAAATAGCTTAATTCGCCTGACAAATGCGCTGCATAAGCTTTAATACCATATTCCTTAAGTGTTTGTATTGATTCTGATAAATCACAATCAACAACTATAGGCAGGTGGAATACTGACCCCATTGTGGAACGTAATACCTTTGGATTAAACAGTTCTACGCAGCCCTTTGACATTAATATTCCTCCGGCACCTGCTGCATCTGCAGTCCTTATTATAGTGCCAAGGTTACCGGGATCCTGGATAGAATCAAGAATAACCATAAAAGAGCCGGCTTTTATGATATCAGATATTTCAAACATTTTTGTCTGCATAACCGCTAAAATGCCTTGGGGAGTGGAAGTCTCGGATAATTCACCAAATATTTTATCAGTAACGGTGTAACAATTGAATTTTCTGTCACTAATTAAGGAAATCAGCTGTTTATTACTTTCATTTAAACAAAACGAATCGGATAAGATTATTGTTTCTATTTGCCATGACTCTTCAAGAGCTTCACTGACAAAGCGCAAACCTTCAATAAAAAACCTGCCCTTTTCTTCCCTATTCTTTTTTTGTTTTAACGATTTGACTTCTTTCACCATATTATTGTTCGCACTGGTTATATAATTCATAAAACAACTCTCCAATTACTGATTCCGGGAAATATAAAAATAAAGGGCCTTAATCAGCCCTTTACCTTTAATTTATTATTGTGCAACTTTAGCTTTCTCAACAAGCTGGGCAAAACCTTGTGCATCATTCACAGCCATATCAGCGAGCACTTTTCTGTTAAGAGAAATACCTGCTTTTTTAAGACCGTTCATGAATCTACTGTAAGACATGCCGTTAATTCTGGAAGCAGCATTGATCCTTGCAATCCAGAGCTTTCTGAAATCTCTTTTCTTTGCTCTCCTGTCTCTGTAAGCGTAAACCAGTGATTTCATAACCGCCTGATTCGCTATCCTGTAAAGCTTGCTCTTACCTCCAAAATAACCTTTTGCAAGCTTAAGTACCTTTTTATGTCTTGCACGATGTCTCATCGCGTTCTTTACTCTTGACATAGCTAAGATCCTCCTTCTACTTGTATGGAATCATTGCTTTGATGATTGATGCATTTGCATCTGAAGCAATTGTCGATTTCCTCAAGTTTCTTTTCGTTTTAGTAGACTTTTTAGTTAAAATATGTCTCTTATAAGCTTTAGCCCTTTTTACCTTACCTGTTCCGGTTAGATTAAACCTCTTTTTTGAAGAGCTGTGTGTTTTAACCTTAGGCATGTAATTTTCCTCCTTAATCCTATAATTACTGCTTGGGGTTGAGTATCATTATCATACTCCTGCCTTCAAGCTTTGGTTTCTTTTCCACTACCCCTACATCCTTAACAGTTTCCGCAAATTTATTAAGCACTTCATTCCCTAATGAGGTGTAATTCATTTCCCTGCCCCTGAACTTAACCGATACCTTGACCTTATCTCCATCTTCGAGGAACTTTATCGCATTCTTCGCTTTGAAATTAAAGTCATGGTCTTCGATGGTAGCTGAAATTCTTACTTCCTTTATACTGATAACCTTCTGGTTCTTTTTAGCTTCCTTTTCCTTCTTTGCCTGTTCAAACATGTATTTTCCGTAATCCATTATCTTACATACAGGCGGAGCTGCTTGAGGAGCTATTTTAACAAGATCCAGATTCTTGGTAGCAGCCAGCTTTTGAGCATCTTTTGCTGACATAATTCCAAGCATTGATCCATCAGCATCAATCAGTCTGATTTCCTTATCCCTGATTTCCTCATTAATCATTAATTCATTTTTACTAATATTTATACACCTCCAGGGGTCATTATATAAGAAGCCCTAATAAATAAAAAAAGGATTGAAAAAGTCCAATCCACTCATAATTACACAAACAATACCTAATGTGTTCATTATTAACCATACTGGATGTATCCGTATGGTGAGAAGTGGATAACTTCTTCTTTGTTTTTGCTATTTAATGATAACAGATGCTTTAATAACGTGTCAAGTTTTTTTTAGCTAAATATTAAATTGAATACTGCCTTTAAAAAAGAGGATACTAAATATAATTTAAAAAATCAATAGGGAGGCATAGTTTTGAGAAAAATACGTCTTGCTGTAATCGGGACCGGACTTGCATGGGAACGTCTTCACTACCCTGCTATAAAGGAAATGGGTGATAAATATGAAATTACAGCCTTATGCAATCGTACCATAACTGATGCAGAGAACTTCGCTAAAAAAATAAATTTGGATTTAAAAAATGTTTATGACGATTATACAGAAATGTTAAAACGTGATGATATAGATGCTGTTGACATTATTGTTCCAATTGAAATGAATTACAAGATTTCGCGGGATGTTGCCAAGGCTGGTAAGGACTTTATATGTGAAAAGCCTATGGCCCCCGATATGGAACAAGCGAAAATGTATCTTGAACTCTCTAAAAAGTATGACATTAGGGTAATGATAGCTGAAAACTATAGATATAATGAGGAAAACACTGTAATAAGAGACTTTATTAGTACAGGTAAAATCGGTGAAGTGATGTATTTTGTCAGAAACAATATCTCTTGCTTCCCTTGTGAGATGAATGAAGATACCTTTGCTTCAACAGAATGGAGACAGCACCCTAATTTTCGCGGGGGGGCTTTTTTAGATGCAGCGCTTCATGATATTGCTGGAATGCGCCATATATTTGGGGGAATAGAATGTGTACAAGCCTTTGGTAAAAGGCAAAGCGATGATTACAGCCCTTATGTATCAGTAAACACCAATTTGCTTTTCCAGAATGGCATAACAGGACAGTTTACCTACTGTCCATCCGGGATGGAGCCCCAGCGGCCGCTTGTAGGCTTCCGAATTTTCGGCCGGAAGGGCGAAATTTATCTGGAGGACAAGTCCTGTGGTATTATAAATGTTGCTTATAATGATGGAACCAGCGAACAAATCAAATATACCCCAGAACGAGGTTATTACAACGAGTTGCTAAACTTTTATAATGCCATGAACGATAAGGAAGAAATATATGTAACACCTGAAATTGAATACAGGGACGTTAAGACGGTTTTTGATATATTAACATCTATTTCAGAAAGAAAAGTAGTATTTGTTGATGGAGAAAGAGCTTATGCAAACCAAAATCAATATATTACAAGCTATAACCAGCAATACTTACAGTAGCTGCAGAACTTCTGCAGCTACTTTTATTTAATACAATTTAATTAATTAGCAAGATGACGTTTAAGCATATCGCATATTATGGTATTATCAAAGGGTTTTAGAATAAAATCGGCTGCGCCCCTTTTAATTGCCTGTTTTATCGCAATTTCACTTGAAACTGCAGAAACCATTATGATAATAGTATCTTGCGCTACTTCAAGAATTTTAGGGATAGTCTCAAGGCCATCCATTCCCGGCATTGAAATATCAAGAGTAACAAGCTTAGGCTTGAGCTCCTTAACCTTTTCTACCGCTTCAAATCCATCACCTGCAAAATGGATATCCGTGTACCCTGCAGATTTTATAATATTACCAAGCATATTTCTCATAAATTGGGCATCATCTACTATAAGTATCTTAATGTCCTCCATAAACATAGCTCCTATCTTTTGTAAAAAACTTTCCAAAGAATTTTATATTCCAAGTATTTTTACAACATTGTCCTTCATTTCGGATTTGGCACAAACTGTATTGTGTCTTACATCCTTTTTGTCCAAGCCCTTTAGACCCATTGGAATATTAAGCCCACATTTTTGAGACAAAATTTCAAGCAGTTCAAACTCAGTCTTGCCTGACATTGTCTCGCTTCCGAAAATTGCTTTAACTACACTTTCATTAAATTTAAACGGGCTTGCAGTTGATGCTATTACTGCCTTTGTCATATCTCCGGTCGAAATAACATATTTGTCATAAACGTCTATACCGACTGCTGTATGTGTATCCGAAACATATCCATATTCATTATATATCAGTTCTATTGTTTTTAGGGTTTCAGCTTCAGTAGAATAGCCAGCCCAAAACAGTTTTGATATTTTCTTTTTAGTTTCTGCATCTATTGTATAGACACCATCTTTTTTTAGCTTTGACATCCAATCATTGATTCTTTCTGAATCATGACCTGTAAGCTCATATAACAGTCTTTCAAGGTTACTTGAAATAAGAATATCCATCGACGGTGAAATAGTCTTTTTAAATTCCCTGTTCCTATCATACGTACCTGTTTTAATAAAGTCTGTTAAAACATTGTTATCATTTGACGCACAAATGAGTCTGTTCACAGGCAATCCCATTTCGCTTGCATAATAGGCAGCAAGGATATTTCCAAAGTTACCTGTCGGGACAACAAAATTAACTGCATCCCCTGCATTAATCTCACCTTTTTTAATAAGATCTGCATACGCTGAAAAATAATATACTATCTGCGGAACAAGTCTTCCCCAGTTAATAGAGTTTGCTGAAGAAAACTTTATATTGTTTTGTTCAAGCACCGAAATCAATTCCGAATCAGTAAAAATAGCCTTAACACCATTCTGAGTGTCGTCAAAGTTGCCTTCTACACCTATAGAATAAACATTTGAGCCTTCCTGAGTAACCATCTGCATTTTTTGGACCTGACTTACACCCTTCTGAGGGAAGAACACGATGATTCTTGTACCCTTTACATCCTTAAACCCTTCCAAAGCAGCCTTGCCAGTATCACCCGAGGTTGCAACAAGTATTACAATTTCACTTGATTCACCTGTTTTTCCCACTGCCTTGATAAGAAAATGAGGAAGTATTTGAAGAGCCATATCTTTAAAAGCACAAGTAGGCCCATGCCAAAGTTCAAGTATATGGATGTTTTCATTCAAAGCTCGAAGAGGAGCAATTTCAGGAGCATCAAACTTTGAAGAAGTATATGCCTGTGTAACACAATCCTTCAATTCTTCGGCTGTATAATCATCAAGGAAATACCTAAGTACTTCCATAGCTCTTTCCTGATAAGTCATTCCTGTAAGTTTCTCTATATCTTCAAGGCTCAGATTGATGCCTTTTTCAGGGACAAACAATCCACCGTCCTTAGCAATACCCATTTTTATAACGTCAGCAGAATTAAGACCTTTTTGCCCTCCGCGAGTACTTTCATACAACATTTTTTGCCTCCTAACGGTGATTTCAAATCTCTTGTTTATATATTCATACGTCTGTTAAACAAATTTCAACTATCCTATTTATAATAATATAAAAAAAATAAAAAATAAAGAAAATTTTATTGGCAGTATGGCATTATTCCTTGTTTAAAAAGCTAAACGGAGTAATAATTTCTATACTTTTTAGTATTAAGTTTCTTGTTTTCGAATTTATCAAAGAATATTTCAGCACTTCTATTACCACATTCAAGGAGATATTGCCTATCGCTTTCGCCCAGTTCAAAATCAAAGGATGAAACTTTACCTGTGTTAATTCCTGCTACAATATCTGTATTATATGCATAGTGGGGAATTCCTGTATCATGGGTTGCTGAAACCAATGCCCTAAGAATATTAAGTGGTACATTAAGGCTGAACAACTTATTCTGCGACCTGTTAAGCTTAAATCCTATTGTATGGGTATCTGCATTTTTATCAACAAGCCAGATTGGGAAATTATCCAGAACACCACCATCTACAATTCGATATGTTTTTGTGTTGTCACCGGTTGTCTTTTTGATTTCAACAGGCTTAAAAATAAAAGGAACACAAGTGCTCATTCTTACTGCTTTTGCTACCTCAAAGCTATCAGGATCAACCCCGTAGAAGTCCAAGTCATCAGGAATTGTAATTACCCTCCAACGGGTAAGGTCCACTGCGGTCATTCTTACCTTATAACCATTTGGATTTAAATCATCTGCTTTTCCGTTTTTGATATCCCCGAATTTTTTTATTCCTCTGCTACTAAGTGCCTTGTAAACCCAATCTTCCAGATAATCCCCATCACAGATACTTCCTTCATTGCTGAAAGTTATAATGTTTTCTATAAGGTTTCTGTTAGATGATGATATATCACGCGCCTCTATTCCATAGTCCTCTCCTCTTGTCGCACTTATATGCCTGTGTGCAAGAAAATTCCAGGTCCATTGCCTGCCATATGGATAAATACCGTTATAGTACTGAATATACCTTGAAACAAGCGGGTGTGCATTGTTAAGCCTGTTTATCGCAAGATTTTCTATACTGAAATTATTCATAAGCAGCTTTAAATCTTCATATCCATATCCTGCAGCAACATATGCCCCTGCTAAAGCACCGGCCGAAACTCCAGCTATGTTTTCCCATGCATATCCTCTTTGCTGAGCAACTCCAAACATTCCTACATATGAAATTCCCTTTACGCCTCCACCTCCAAGAGCAAGATTTAAATAAGTCCTTTTCAATAATATCTCCCCTAAAAAAAAGTTCTCACTAATATAATATTAGGGAACTTTAATTTATGAGATATATAATTAAAAAAAGGATAGAATATTCTATCCCCTAAAAAGCGATTATTATCTTTTGCCCAACTGTATAAGCCTGTTACCGGCCCAAACCGCATACTGGCTTTTAGGATAATCCCCTATAAGCTTTTTATAAACATCAATTGCACTTTGTGTATTATTTAAAGCCAAATAACATTTCCCAAGATTGTAAAGCACTGAATCCATATACGCCCAGCCTGGCGCTGCATAAGACTGAATCTTAATAAACTCATCTGCAGCTTCCTTAAACTGAGACCGCTGCATAAAAACAAAAGCCTGATTATATGAATACTGAGCCGCTTTGTTTGTTACATCTGCATATAAGGTATTAAAAACAGCCTTATCGGAATCCTTGAACTTAAAATCCTTCAACAGAACAAGTATATTTGCCGCGTCGGCAAACTGTCCCTTGGCTGCCAGGCTCTGTGCCTGCTGAAGCTTGGATACGTTTTTATAGTAATCTATCTGCGCATTTGAATCTGCAAGCTGCTGACTTGTTTTCTGGTAATCTTCATTAAGTTTATTATAGCTGTCCTGGAGCTGCATATAAACTCCTGATTGTGTGTTTTCAGGCACTGTGCTGTTAACCTGTGTATCTGAACCTTTGCCTGCAAGTAAAACTATAAGTAGTGAAATAATAGCCCCGGCTATTATAAGTAAACATGAATATAAAATAAATTGAGGTTTCCCAGATGTTTGAATACGTTTAAAAAATGTTCCTTCAGCTTTAATTTCCTTCGGCTTGTCCTCTTTATTTTTTGTCGGCTGAGGTCTCTTTTTTGCGGAAGATGGCTTATAGGAATTTTCGCTTGATGCACCCAACTGGCTCAGGAACTTTTGAGCCTGGATACTGTTGTTTTCCGCCTTAATAACAATATTGAACATGTCCCTGGCTTTATCGGGGTTATCAGTGTAATAATAACATAAACCGAGCAAATTCATTGCCTGGTAAAAGGTAGGATTTAAAGCCACCGCCTTTTTAAGCTCTATTATGGCAATATCCTCACTGTCAACACGAATACTCTCCAATGCCTTGTTATAAAGTATAATGGAGTTTTTTATGCTATCAGAAGTATTCTGATCGATACTTTTTAAGTCAATTGACTGATAGCTTTCAAGTTCCTGTTTTAATTCCACATCCGCACCCCCTTATAAGAGAAGAATTTATTTATTCAAGACTGAAATACTGTCTGACTTCACCTATATAATACAACGATCCAAAAACGCAAATTATATCTTCAGCATCTGCTTCAGATATACATTTATCCATTGCATTTACAATTGTATCACTATCTTGAACATTTTTACAATAAGGGCTTATAATATTTGCCAATTCTTTAGAGGATAAAGCTCTTTTATTATTCGGGGTAACGGTAACGAACCTCTTTGCAGCAGGAACTACAGCTTCTATTATTTCTTTATACTCTTTGTCCCTCAAAACCCCGATTATAAATGTTATTTTTTTGTGCGGGAAATAGTTCTTAAGGTTATATGCTAGAACTTCTGCACCTTCTCTGTTATGTGCACCGTCAACTATAACAACAGGGTTGAAATGTACAACTTCAAATCGTCCTGGCCATATAGCATTCAAAAGCCCTTTTTTAACTACATCATCAGTAATATTATATCCCTTGTTTTGTAAAACTTCCACCACTTTTAGTGCGACCGCGGCATTCTTTGCCTGGTGATGTCCAAGGAGTTTTATTTCCAATTCCTTATGGTTTTCAAAATCAAAAATGCTACCTTTAATGTCATACTTCAAAATATTTAATTTTGAAAAGTCGACTTTCAGCAATTGAGCTTCTTTTTCAACGCAAACGGACTTAAACACTGATTCAACTTCTTTGCCCTGCTGATAAAGGACTACAGTTCCATTTTGCTTAATTATACCTGCTTTTTCAAATGCAATTTCTGGCAAAGTGTTTCCAAGCCACTGCATATGGTCGTAAGATATGGTTGTAATAACTGATACAAGCGATTCTTCTATCACATTTGTAGAATCGAATCTGCCGCCCATACCTACTTCCAATACAACAATATCACAATTATTATCTGCAAAGTACTTTAATGCAATGGCTGTACCTATTTCAAACTCAGTAGGGTGGCTACCTCCGTTTGAGAGCATTTCATCAACCTTTTCCTTAACTGCTGTCGTTAATTCTGCCAGTTCGTAGTCAGATATATTCTTGTTGTTTATCCTGATTCTTTCATTATATTTATTTATAAATGGAGAGGTATATATTCCGGTTTTAAAACCCGCCTCTGAAAAAATACTGCTAATCATAGCTACTGTAGAACCCTTGCCATTGGTACCAGCAACATGCACAAATTTTAATTTGTTTTGCGGATTACCCATAAGGCTTAGAAGGCTTTCTATATTCTGTAAACCAAGTTTTATTCCAAATTTGTAAGTACTGTGTATATACTCCAGTGCTTCATTATAATCCATTTAAACAGCCTCCGGAATTTCGTACCAGTTTTCGTATTTATTTAATAAAACCTAAAAGTAAAGGGCTCTTATAAGCCCTTTACCAAACTTCTTTTATGAATTGGAGCCACAGCAGTATTTGT
This sequence comes from Bacillota bacterium, assembly GCA_023397675.1. Lineage (GTDB taxonomy): Bacteria > Bacillota > Clostridia > Acetivibrionales > JANLFN01 > JAEZTC01. Next base: position 39,570 of record JAEWTV010000017.1, read on the forward strand.
ACTTCTTTCCGCTTCCGCAAGGACACGGATCATTGCGGCCTACCTTATCTGATTTAACAACCGGCTTTTTAGGCTCATCGCCTCCTCGGCTTTCAGTTACAGGTTCTGCAACCTTTTCACGTTTTATTTCGTGTTCACGGTTGACATGTACATTCATTATCATTTTAACAGCGTCGTCCTGAATAGTTTTTATCATTTCCTCGAACATATCGAAACCTTCAACCTTGTATTCAATAACAGGGTCCCTTTGTCCATACGCTCTTAAACCAACGCCGTATTTGAGCTGATCCATGGCATCAATATGATCCATCCATTTTTCATCGACAACTCTGAGAAGAACAACTCTTTCAAGTTCTCTCATAAGTTCGGAACCAAATTCCTCTTCCTTGGCATTATACCGTTCCAGTGCTATTTCATTAAGCCTTTCCTTAACATCTTCCTTTGTAATTGTTTCAAGCTCATCTTTTGAAATACTATAAGAATCACGTGGGATGAATATTCCTTCGCCAAATGCTATAAGACCTTCAATATCCCAATAGTCAGGGTGTTCACTGCTACAGTAGGTATTTACCATACTGTCAATTGAACCGGAAATCATCTTCTCAAAGGAATCCCTGAGATTTTCACCGTCAAGAACCTGTTTACGCTGAGCATAAATAACCTCTCTTTGTTTGTTCATAACATCATCGTATTGTAATACATGTTTTCTTATATCAAAGTTCTTTCCTTCAACCTTCTTCTGTGCATTTTCAATTGCATTTGAAAGCATTTTATGTTCTATAGGCTGATCCTCTTCAAGCCTTAATACTTCAACTACCCTTGTAAGCCTGTCTGAACCAAAAAGTCTCATAAGGTCATCTTCAAGTGAAATATAGAACCTTGAAGAACCCGGGTCTCCCTGACGTCCAGAACGTCCGCGGAGCTGATTGTCGATACGTCTGGATTCATGTCTTTCAGTACCTATAATGTGCAAGCCGCCCTGTTCAACAACCTTTTCACGTTCTTTTCCTGTGATTTCCTTATATTTATCATTAAGCTTTTTAAACGTACTTCTTGCTTCAAGTATCAGTTCATCATCCGTTTCATTATAGCTGGTTGATGCGCTAATGAGTTCCTCATTGTAACCCATCTTTCTCATTTCCTGCTTGGCGAGGAATTCTGCATTACCCCCGAGAACTATATCGGTACCACGACCCGCCATATTGGTTGCTATGGTAACAGCACCGAATTTACCAGCCTGTGATATGATTTCAGCTTCCTTTTCATGGAACTTTGCATTGAGTACCTGGTGTGGTACTCCACGTTTTTTAAGCATTACACTTAATATTTCCGACTTCTCTATTGAAATTGTACCTATAAGAACCGGTTGGCCTCTCTTGTAACAATCCTCAATTTCATTGATAACCGCATTGAACTTGCCTCTTTCATTCTTGAAAACGCAGTCTGAATTATCCTTTCTTAACATAGGCATATTTGTCGGTATTACTATTACATCCAGCTTATAAATAGTTTGGAATTCACGTTCCTCAGTCTGGGCAGTACCTGTCATACCTGCCAGCTTTTTATAAATCCTGAAGTAATTCTGGAAGGTTATAGTTGCAAGAGTCTTGCTTTCTCTTTCAACCTTAACATTTTCCTTGGCTTCAATAGCCTGATGTAAGCCATCGCTGTATCTTCTTCCATACATCATACGGCCTGTAAATTCATCGACAATTATAATTTCTCCGTCCTTAACGACGTATTCCTTGTCACGCTTCATAAGGCCGTATGCTTTTATTGCCTGGTTAATATGGTGTGAAATAGTCATATTATCGGCATCCGACAGGTTATCAATACCAAAGAACTGTTCGGCTTTTTTAACACCCTTTGCAGTCAATACACATGTGTGTGCCTTTTCATCAATAATATAATCTTCATCTATATCGTCATTATGCTGTTTGTCATCGGTCTGAGTGTAAATCTTTGCTTTCAGCCTGCTTACGAAGGAATTTGCCCTTTTGTACATATCGGTGGACTTATCTCCTGCACCCGAAATAATAAGAGGAGTTCTTGCCTCATCCACTAAAATACTGTCGACTTCATCCACTATTGCATAGTGAAGCTGCCTTTGTACGAGATCTTCCTTGTATATAACCATGTTATCTCTTAGATAGTCAAACCCGAACTCATTGTTTGTTCCATAGGTTATATCGCAATTATAGGCTTTTCTTCTTTCCTCATTATCAAGGTCATGAACAATCAGTCCTACTGTCAGACCGAGGAAGTTGTAAATCTTACCCATCCACTCACTGTCACGTCTTGCGAGATAATCATTTACAGTTACTACATGCACGCCTTTTCCTTCAAGTGCGTTCAGATATACAGGAAGCGTAGCCACAAGTGTCTTACCTTCACCTGTTTTCATTTCAGAAATTCTTCCCTGATGAAGAACTATACCACCTATCAACTGAACCCCAAAATGTCTCATTCCAAGAACTCTGTATGCCGCTTCTCTAACTACTGCAAATGCTTCAGGCAATAAATCATCAAGGGTTTCATCGTTTGCAAGTCTTTCCTTGAATTCAGCTGTTTTGCCCTTCAATTGCTCATCAGTAAGCTTTTTTATTTTTGGTTCAAACTCATCTATTTCTTCTACAATCGGATAGATCCTCTTAAGCTCTCTATCACTATAATTTCCTATAATTTTCTCTAAAAATCCCATAATAAACCTCCAACTATTAAAATATAATTATTTTTCTTAAACAAATAAGCTGTAAAGATATTTATGCAAGCGTTATAACCCACAATATCCTTGGAGCTTTAATTTAAAGTTATTTTTTATCTTTTAGTGATTATACCCAAATCAAGAGTATTAACGACATAATATATAACTTAGGTATCATATAGTAAGGATACCCAGGGCATTGGAAAGCAGTTCCATGAAGAATTTTCCAAAGCTTCAGTCAATATTATACACTAAGAACGGGCGGAGAAATATCCGAACCAAAAAGATTTATATCTTTACCTGCTGAACAGGTCAGCGTAGGTATAAAGTCAGATTCAACTAAGGAAGGCGAGAAGTCAAAACCGCTCTGTTCCCCAATGAAAGGCATCTTCTGCCAGAGTTTTCCCTTTTCCGCTGAAGAAATAGATATTTTAAAGCCTTTAAGGCTATTAAACAGTTTACTCTGATAGTCTTTACCCGCTTGTTCAAGCAGTGCAGTCCTCGCCTGGGAATAGTCGGTTTCTTGCGGCATGCCAAAAAGATAGCTTTGAGGAAAGCCCTGAAATCCGGTAAGTCCTTCAGCTACTATAGAAGATAATATTATAATGCTGGCAAATATCCTTCTAAACATCCTTTTGACCTTTCTAAGAAATAACCCATCTACCTGTTTTTAAGTCTTTCCAAAACAGTTTTATAACCATCCGCGCCATAATTAAGGCATTTATTCACCCTGCTTATTGTCGCAGTACTAGCTCCGGTTTTTTCACAAATATCGATATAGGTTTTACCCTCGTCAAGCATTTTTGCAACCTCAAGTCTCTGAGCCAAAGCCTTGATTTCAGGTATAGTGCATATATCTTCAAAAAAATTATAACACTCGTCTATGTTTTTTAAAAGCAATATCGCTTTAAATAACTCGTCAGTTGCATCGTCCTTAATTTTTGAATTCATAATTTATTCATCCCCATAATTGCTAAAACGGCTTATAATGGCAAATCTTATATTTTCAAGTATTACTTAACTTATATAACTTTTACAATATCAACTTTTTTCAATATAGTCAATAACCACCTAACCCTTACCACTAATTACATACGTTTTTTATAATAAATTTCTTCTAAAATGTATATTTTAGGTTTTAATACACATTATAGCAGTGAGATTCCTAATATTCTTTACCCTGTCAGATACTTTTGCCAGGGATTCTTTTTATATTTCTATACTTATTATACGGTTAACTATGGTATAATTCTTAATGCTTTAAATCAAAGGCTTTAATGTAGCTGGGGTGTAATTGAATAATGAATGTACAAGTTGTTACTGTCAGGACAAAAGCAGATATGAAAGAATTCATAAAACTGTCATACAAAATATATAAAGACTGCAAGGACTGGGTTCCGCCCCTTAACAGGGATATTCTTGGTACCATCAGCCCATTTAAGCTGCCTGACACAGAAAAATTTGAGCGAGAAGTTTTCCTGGCATTTTCAGATGGGAAACCGGTAGGCAGAATTTATACGGGAATTGATAAAAATCTTAACAGGATAAAAAACGAAGCCATGGGGCACTTTTCTTTCTTCGAATGCATTAATAATGCTGAAGTTTCAAAGGCTCTTTTTGAAGCAGCTTTTACATGGTTTAAGGAAAGAGGAATAAAATGTATCAGAGGGCCGGTGTCTGCAACAGGAGCAGACGGTGATGAATATAAGGGGCTATTAATAGACAGCTTTAATTCCCCTCCTACAATAATGAATTCCTACAATCATGATTACTACAGAGGGCTTATTGAAAACTCAGGCTTTGTTAAGGATTATGATCTGTTTGCATACAGTCTTGATACAAATAATATTTTCTCAGACAAACCCCAGAAAACCATAGAGTATGCCAAAAAAAGGTATGATTTCAGAGTTGATTCTTTAAACCTGAAGAATATGGATTCTGAAGTACTGGCCCTTAAGCATGTTCTTGACCTTGCTGTTCCAGCGGATTGGCCCGATCTTGTTGCTCCCACAACGGAAGATGTAAGGGAACTGGCCGAAAAACTTATACCTGTTGCCGATCCTGATTTGATAGCAATTGCCCGTTCAGGTGATGAGGCAATCGGTTTTGGCATAGCCCTCCCTGATTATAATCAAGTCCTTATACACTTAAAAGGCCGCATTACACCGCTTGCTGCCTTAAAATACTTATGGTATAAAAGTAGGATTAAACATGTGCGTTTCTTAATAATGTTTGTCATTCCCGAATTCCGGATGAAAGGTGTTTCATACGCAATCTATTACAATGTCTTTAATAATGCTATAAAGAAGGGATATATGACGGGTGAAGGCTCTACAATCGGAGAGGACAATATACAGATGAGGAATGACATTGAAAGCTTTGGAGGAGTTAAGAATAAAACTTACCGGGTATTTAAAATCGAATTTTAACCTAATAAAAGAGGCTCACTTATGCAGCCTCTTGTTAAAGTCAGTTTAAATTATTTTTTTACTTCTACATACATTTCTTCTATGAAGCCGCCCTTCCTGACTTCATACTTAATACCCCTCCAGGTAACATAAGGCTTGGAGAAGGTAGCATAAACCAGATAGAAGGTTCCGAACAAATCAAAAAACGGTGCCATTAGAATGTCCACCGGCAATATTCTATTATGTGTAATTATTCGCTGGAAAAGCCCATGAACAGCTCTTATACCGATAAACATAAAGCATAAAAACAGAGCCCTTGTATCTCCCGTAGTCAAGGAAAGGATAAGCAGTGCCCAATACCAGAACAACAATATGATTATGCCCGGAAGTTCAAATGTAATGTGTGTTCTGACTCCGATTGCAATCCTTTTGGCATAATTAAAGGATTTTTCACGTTTAAGTTTATTGACATGACATTCAACAAAAGGCCCCAGCACTATTTTGTAACCCATTCTGTATAGTGTGCTTCCAAGATGCATATCCTCAAGCAAAGAGCCTCCGAAAGCTTCTAGTCCCCCAATTTGTTTAAGAAGACTTTTGCGCATCCCAAATGCAGCACCTGTTGCTCCAACATCTATTCCTAGCTTTGTTAAAAAGGCCCAGTTAAAATCCGTTTCACAGTTTTGTATAAACGTGAAAAACCTTGTCCAGAAGTCTTTACCGCCCATATTGATCTGGCCGCAGGTCATAATCCCTACTTTTTCGTTCTTTAACGGGTGAACCATTTTTACGAGGAAGTCCCTGTTAACTCTTGTGTCACTGTCACCAAAGATGAGGAAATCATATTTTGAGATTCTGACTCCATTGACCATATTGGAGCTTTTACCATTAAGACCTTCAAGGAGAGTATTAACTATAATTTTACAGTCAAGCTGGGGAAACCCTGAAATAACCTTCTTTATCACCGGAATTGCTGCATCTTCAGGATCTTGAAAGCTGAAAATATGCTCTACGGGACCTTTAAAATTCTGGTCAAGCCACGAATAAAGATTTTTTTCCAGTTCAAAGTCCAAATCCTTAATTGGATGAATAACACTTACACCAACTGTTTCATCTTTACTACAATGGTTTACGAGAGTGTTTGTCCACTTTAAATGTGCACCTACAAACACAAGCTGTGCAATCCAGAAAACACAAAAAAGAGCTCCCAATGCTATACATAAAAACAACATTTCTATTCTCCTTAATTAAGCACATATAAATTACATAAACCAGTAACTGAACTGCACAATGCAAACTACAACCACTTTTTCCTTTTTATTATCATTATTAGAGCTATAGCCGACATTGGAACAAAAATCATTCCGAATACAATCCAAAACGCACTTCCAATATTATGGAAAGGTATCCCCTGAACATTCATAGAGAACAAACCGCTGACAAGAATCATCGGCAGTATTATTACCTGAATAACGGTAAACATTCTCATGAGGTTATTTATTCTATGGTTGGTTAGGGATGTAAATGTACTATCCAGCGACAAGATAACCTCTTTATAGTTTTCAAGCAAATCCCATATTTTTTCTGCTTTGTCCGTAATATCATCAAAATAAACATCCATGTCTTCAGGCATATATTTTCTTATGACCTTTTCAAGTGTAAGAATAACAGGACGCATAGGCTTCATGATTCTTCGATAGTTGATTATCTGCATTTTCGCACCGGCAATTGACTCAAGAGTATCTCTTGTTACTTCCCTGAATATGATTCGGTTGAGTTCATCAAGGTTGTAGCCTATTTTATCAAGCATCGGAAAACAATAATCAAAAAGGCTTCTTGTTATTTCATACAACAGAAGCGCAGGACCGTTGCTCATGTGCTCCTTTTTTAGTGAATCGTTATTTTTTAGGCTTTCAACCAGATTTGTCAAAGGCTTCAATTCGCCTTCATGCAGTGTTATAAGGTAATTGGGGCCAAGAAAGATATCTATCTCTTCAGCATCAAGCCTTTTTATCTGCTTTCTGTAGCGCGGAAAATGAAGTACGATAAAACAATACTCATCATAGTCATCTACTTTCGCCCTCTGATGCTCTGTCATACAGTCTTCAAGAAGAAGTTCATGGAAGTTGAATCTTTTCTCAAGTTCGGTAATCTCTTTTTGTGAAGGCCTTGCAATATCAATCCATGTAAGCCCGTTATATGTAAACTCCTGAATCCCGGCAGGAGCATCCTTGACCTTATATACTTTTTGCTCTGGCCTGAATGGCTTAAAAGGGAACATATTATCACCCCATATAAAATAATATAGTAAACTAATTATTGTGCAGATTATTTACAACAGTTTTCATTACTTCTCCAGCAGCTTTTTTTATCACTAAATTTGCTTTATCATCATAAGGAGTGCCTGATCTGTTAATTAAAACCAGTCTTTTACCATGGTAATAGTTTATAAAGCCAGCCGCAGGATAAACAACAAGGCTTGTACCGATTATAAGCAACATATCGGCTTCACTGATAAGCGTAATTGATCTGTTAATCAGTTCTTCATCCAGCTGCTCTTCATAAAGTACTACATCAGGCCGGATTATTCCTCCGCACTTGTCACATAAGGGAACCGGCATTGTCAAATTCATTACATAGTCCAATTCAAATTTTTTACCACATTGCATGCAGTAATTTCTTTGTGTTGTTCCATGTATCTCAAGTACGCTTTTACTTCCTGCAGCTTGATGTAAGCCATCAATATTCTGAGTTATAACCGCTTTAAGTTTCCCCGCTTGCTCCAATTTCGAAAGCGCCTTATGGCAGTCGTTAGGAAGTGCATCTTTAAATATCAGCCCATTCCTGTAAAAATCATAAAACCATTCCGGTTGGTTTATAAAAAAGCTATGACTTAAAATAACTTCTGCAGGCTGATTATACTTTTTTTTAAGGGTTTCAAACATTCCGCCCGAAGATCTGAAATCTGGAATATTGCTTTCTGTGGAAACGCCCGCTCCCGTAAAAGCTACAATATTTGAAGACTTCCGTATAAACTCAGTTAACTGTTCAAGTTCATTCATAAAGTAACTCCCCTTAACATCTATTATTGTAACACAGACACTGCAAAGAAAAAAATGTCAGAATAAATATTTTTCTATGCCAACTTCATTTTATTATTATAAATACATAAAAGTTATATTCATATAAAGTTTTCCTTACAATTTTCACAATAGACAAATAGACATAATATAATAAATTAATAATAATAAAATGAAGGTAATGATATGCTTTGTTTTGACAGGATACCCCCTAGACAGTTTTCCTTACTTGCTGCAATTATTGGAGTACTACTTACTGCAGATTTGGATGTAGATGAGCAGAATTCATTCGGAAATTTTTTGGTATCTGTTGGACAGGGGCTGCTTACATCTGCTGCACAGGACCAAAATCAGAAAGCTCATAGAATTGACCAGCAAAAATATAATGAATTATGCAGCAAAATAGACGAAATAAACAATCAACTGATAAGTATAAAAAACAAGCTGAAAAACGGGAAGTAGCCGCTTTTTAAATTATATTGTGCTCCAGTAAAAATTCTTCGTCATTTATTACCTTTATATATTCATCATCCCTGATAATAGTATGTTCCCCCGATAAAACAACTGCCCTGTTAAAAACGCCGTCCATATAAGCAAAATCATGGGTAGCACAAAGAATGGTTTTACCTGATTTATTAAGCTCTATTATCAGTCGGCTTAAGAATCTTTTTGTTTTTGGATCAAGCCCGTTCATTGGTTCATCCAGCACCAAAACATCAGGATTCATAACCAGAATACTTGCAAGCGCAGTTTTTCTTTTTTCTCCACCGCTTAAGTGATAAGGAGTTCTGTCTTTAAGCTCTTCAATATTTAATAGTTTCAGGCTATCAGTTGTTCTTTTATTTATTTCCTCTTCTGTCATTCCCATTTGCCTTGGACCAAATGCGACTTCATCGTAAACACTTGTACAAAAAAGCTGGGTATCTGAATTCTGGAACAGAAACCCTATTCTTTTATGGAAGGCCTTTGAAAAAGTTGGATCATTCATTTTTTTTGAAGTTATTTCAGTACCGTCAAAAACATATGAGCCTTTTTCAGTAAACATAATTCCATTGATAATTTTCATCAAAGTTGATTTTCCACTTCCGTTAGGACCTATAAAAGCTACCGCTTCACCCTTTGCTATATTTAAATTTATATTCCTAAGTGCTTTTATTTGCGTATAAGCGCAGTAGATTTCCTTTAATTCAATCATTGTTTGTCTCCTTATAAATAAATAAAAGAAAGAACTATTAAAACATCAGAAATAATATAAAGAAATTCCCGTAACCCCACCTTGAATTTCCTGGTCATGTATTTCCCGTTAAAACCCCTGCATTCCATTGCCATATACATTTCTTCCGCCATTTGCCGTGATTTTAGAAACATTGTTCCAGCAACCCCGGAAATTGAGCTGTACTTATCGGTGTTCTTTCCTACCGACCTGAGTTTTAATGAATACAGCATATTAAGCGAAAACTCGCCAAGCATTACAATATACTTAAGTGTTATATCAAGAATGAAAATCAGAATGTCGGGTATGTAAAACATTTTTAAAGCCGCAGTAACAGAATTCCAGTTGGTAGTATGTGAAAATATATTTACCAAAGTAACGCTCACAACAACCTTAACAAGAATTATCAAGCCATTAGCCGAATTACCCAACAGAAAAGACGGAAGCATTATAATCAAAGTAAACGCCGACACAACTAAATCCACCTTTAAAACCCTGATTATTTCTTCCGCTGTCATAAAGCTTAGAAAAAGCAGCGTAACTGTTGCCGCGGCAACAACAAAGCTAACCCTTCCTGAAACTGATACCAGTGTTATTATTAAAAGGATTGTTAAAAGTTTTAGAGCCGCATTGGCTTCAAACCTGTCCTTACCAAATCCGCTGTCTGCTCTGATTTTAGATATTATTTTGATAAAAGAAAGGATACTTTTATTTATGAATCCATCTTTATCCTTTGGGGGTAAATAGTTTTCCTCACTTTGAAGAAGCCACTCAGGCACATTTGAATTATCCATCTATTATTAAACATCCTCTGTTCTTTCTTTTCTAATATGACCTGCAATTTTAAAAATAATTATTGAAACAGCCACACCAGCGCATGCTGCAAGTATATAACCAACTGCCTGCGAAAAACCGTTTACCGAATAATCAGGCATAATAGATTTAAAACTAAAACCGTTCTTTATACCTTCTGGTACAAATCCCAATGCCTTACCGCCTACAGTCAATTCTTTAATTTCATCTATTCCCCACTCACCCCAGGCAGTTCCTGAAGCAAGTAGGCCTATAGGAGCAAGACAAATCAGACCGGTAATTATTACATATAATGGTTTTGATCCAGCTGCTTTTTCCTTATAAATAATACCTGGAGAAACCTTCTTTATAAACATGTAGACAGCTGCAGTAAAAGCTGCTTCAACAACACCTGCGACCAACAGGTGCGAAATAAGCATTGGAGGAAGTGTATATGTCAAATCATAAGGAAAATATAAAGGAAGTCCTTCTGCGCTTTTGAATAGAAGAGGCTGTATCCCGAACTCTATTGCAGTAAACAAAGCAGCAAAATTTAACCCGATATAGGAACCGAGAATAATTCCAAAATACTCACCTTTATCACTTTTAAAAATATTTCTTATAAATTTGTATACGAAATACCCTATAAAAGGCAAAACAAAAGCCATATTAAAGCAATTTGCCCCAAAAGCAAGTATTCCACCGTCTCCGAACATCAAAGCCTGAATAAGCAGCGCAATAGTAACGGATATGCATGCAGACCATGGCCCAAGCAGTATCGCAAGCAACGTACCACCTACAGCATGGCCTGTTGAACCCCCGGGCAGTGGAATATTAAACATCATTATTATAAAGGAAAAGGCAGCACCTATACCAAGCAGAGGAAGCTTCTCTTTAGTTACCTCTTTTCTTACTTTTTTTACTGCAGCAGCCCATACCGGAGCCATTGCAGCACCCATTACCGCACAAGTTGACGGACTGATAAAATTCTCAGGAATATGCATTGTATCCCCCGTTTAAACAAAATAAAAAACCCAGAAAAAGTGCTGTTTCCTACAGCGCCCTTCCTGGGTAAATTCCTTATTGGTAAAACAATTTTTAAGCCTTCATGGCTTAAGTTAGATTTAATATACCATAATATTGCATCAACGTCAATTTCAATGTTTGATTAACTGTAATAGTTTTGTAATGCAGATAATATAAACCTTTTCAAGGAATTTGACGATAAAGTAACCGATAGGAAAATTAAAATAACGGGGGTAATTTAAAATGACAAAAGATAAAAAAAGCACGAGAATAGCTTATGTTTTCATGCTTTCATTAATATTCGTTTTTCTGTTTGTACAGCTTGTTACAGCTACAGGGGAACCTGGGTCAACTGATGATCCTGTTGTTTCAAAAAGTTATGTAGACTCTTTGGTTCAGGATTTAAGAAATCAGATAAACACATTGAAGAACCAGACACCGTCTTCAGGATCTTCAGCATTTGAAACAATAAGTATATCCGCAGGCCAGTATTTATATACAGGAAGCGGAACCGAAATAGTAGTAAGGTCCGGATTTGCTAAAGCATTATTAGGAACAACCGGAGCTGGTCTTTCAGACGTAACCTCGGCAACAGATCTTTCAAATGGTGTAATTGTACCTAAAAACCATCTTTTAATATCTGCACGTGACGATAACCGCGGTATTTATGCAACTACAGTATGTTATGTACTGGTTAGAGGTTCATACAAAGTGAGCGGTCAGGCAACAAGTACTACACCTACTGATAATAATACAAATAGTAGCAGCAACTCAAATGGAAGCACCAATACGAATAATTCAGGAACTTCTGTCACTACACCTAAAACAGGTGTGGTAACAGCATCAACTCTTAATATAAGAGCTTCCGCATCAGCAACAGCAGCGATTGTTGCAAAGGCTACTATCGGTGATACTGTTACAATTCTTTCAACAACCAATGGCTGGTATAAGGTTAAAACCTCTTCCGGTGTAACCGGTTGGGCATCAAGCTCCTATATAACCATCCAATAAAATAGCTTTACAACTTTTACACCAAAAAAACTGGCACCTGTTCTGAAAGCTTTGAACAAGTGCCTTTAAACTTTTGGAATACAAATTTAAATATTCTTCATGCTCAAACTAATTCTTTTCTTATCAGCATCAACATTGAGAACTTTTACCTTTACTATATCACCTACTGCCACAACATCCATAGGGTTCTTTACAAATCGGTCGGCAAGCTCTGAAACATGAACCAGCCCATCCTGGTGAACACCTACATCCACAAAAGCTCCAAAGTCAGCAACGTTTCTCACTGTACCAGTAAGAACCATTCCGGGTCTAAGATCTTTCAGGTCAAGCAGCTCTGACTGCAGCACAGGCTTTGGAAGTTCATCCCTTGGGTCTCTTCCCGGCTTCATCAATTCATTGATTATATCTTTTAAAGTAGGAATACCTACATCAATTTCCTTTGCAACCTTTTCGATACCTAATTCAGCAACCTTTTTATCAAGCTCCTTAAGCCCATCCATTGATGCTTTTCCATCTTTTGATCCCAATATATTTAAGAGTTTCCGAGCTGCAGCATATGATTCAGGATGTACAGATGTATTGTCAAGGAATTCATTACCTTCGGAAATTCTCAAAAAACCTGCGCACTGTTCAAAGGCCTTATCACCAAGTTTCTTGACCTTCTTTAGCTGCTGCCTTGACTTGAAGGTTCCGATCTCTTCTCTGAGAGATACAATATTTTTTGCAACTGAACTATTAACACCTGAAATATACGAAAGCAGTGAGACCGATGCAGTATTAAGGTCTACTCCAACACTGTTGACGCAGTCTTCAACAACTCCCCCAAGGCTTTCTCCCAGGCGTTTTTGATTCATGTCGTGCTGGTACTGACCTACACCAATTGATTTTGGATCTATTTTAACCAATTCAGCAAGAGGGTCCTGAAGACGTCTTCCTATTGAAACGGCACTTCTTAGCGAAACATCATACTCAGGGAATTCCTCCGCTCCCAATTTGGATGCAGAGTAAACAGATGCTCCCGCTTCGCTGACCACCATATAAAAAACCTTTTTATCAAGTTCCTTAATAAGCTCTGCGATAAAAATCTCAGATTCTTTTGAAGCTGTTCCGTTTCCTATAGCGATAATATCTACATTAAATTCCTTAATTAAGGCTTTTACCGTTTTCCTTGCTTCCTCAATCTTATTCTGAGGAGGTGTAGGATATACAACAGCGGTTTTTAAAAGCCTTCCTGTAGGGTCCATTACAGCCAACTTGCATCCGGTACGGTAGGCTGGGTCAAGCGCAAGTACAACCTTACCCTTTACCGGAGGTTGAAGAAGAAGGTTTTTAAGGTTGGCAGCAAAAACCTTTATTGCATTTTCCTCTGCATTTTCTGAGAGACTATTACGGATATCCCTTTCCGCTGCAGGCAGTACGAGCCTGTCTAATGCATCTTCAAGGGCTGATTTGACATATTTAGTTGTTTCGGATGGAGGGTTTTTGACTGTTACATTGCTTAATTCATGTAGCAATGCGTCTTTTACTATTTCTATTTTAACTTGAAGAAATTCTTCCTTTTCTCCCCTATTGATAGCAAGAACTCTATGTCCCGGTATCCTTGCAACCGGCTCGCGGAAATCCCTGTACATCTCATAGACAGAATCCTCTTCCTTTTTGCTCTTTGTAGAAATCATTCCATTCCTGAATAAATGATTTCTCGTTATCTGCCTAACTATAGGAGTATCTGAAATTTGTTCAGCTATTATATCCATTGCTCCATTAAGTGCATCTTCAACCGTATTCACTTCCTTTTCAGCATTGATAAAGGAAGTTGCATATTGTTCAATACCGCCTTTTACCGGCTGTTGACGAAAAATTACCTGAGCGAGAGGCTCCAGCCCCTTTTCCTTGGCAATGGTAGCCCTTGTCCTTCTTTTAGGCCTATAAGGAGCATATATATCTTCAATTTCCTGAAGTGTAACACATTTATTTAATGCCGTTTCCAGTTCGGCTGTCATTTTATCCTGTTCATTGATTGATTTGAAAACCTCTTCTCTTCGCTGTTCCAGATTTCTCAGGTAGGTCAGCCTGTCTGACAGTTCTCTTAAGACCTGGTCATTGAGCTCGCCTGTCATTTCCTTTCTATACCTTGCTATAAAAGGGACTGTGCAGCCATCATCCATAAGTTTTACGGCATTCTGCACCTGTGAAATTTTCAAATTGAATTCATTTGTCAGTTGTTTGATAATATCGATCATATATCCTCCAAAGCTTGATTTTTCTTGGGTTTATTTAGCACTTAATATGTGAGTTTGGTTTTTGGGGAAGAACATCTACCACAAATTATTCACCGAGTTTGAATTTGCCTGAACTGAATTTACAAGCTCTAAACCTCGGAACATTCTCGTTCTTTAAAAAGAAAAACTTACACAAAAACTTTAGCTTAAAACCTACTCCAAATTCTTTGCTCTTTTTATTTTACCTTTTCCGTACTTCTGTCTTAACTCATCTATAGCCTTTTCAAGTTTCTCCTCTTTAAGACTGTTGCCAATTTCCTTGTCTGCGCCTTCCATTGTATCAAAAATACTAACCTGCAGGTTGTCATTCGCATCAAATTTCCCGAGTCCGATTCCCAGAAGCCTTACAGGTTTTTGAGTATTCCAGTTCTCTGTCAGAAGCTCTACCCCCGTTTTATAAATATCCTTTGTAAGAAATGTTGCCTGTATTGATTTCTGCCTTGTTATGGTTTTGAAGTCACTATATTTTATTTCAATTGATACTGTTTTGCCTTTATAATCATATTTTCTTGCATCCTCACCAACATCTTCAGCCAGTTTAAGCAAGACACTTTTGGCTGTTTCAATATCTGTAATATCCTCCCTCAGTGTGGTAGACCGGCTTATTGATTTACAGTCGCCATATGTACCAGGGACAACTGGAGAATCATCAATACCATTGGCAAGTCTGTACATTTCACTGCCGAATTTGCCGAATTCACTTTTCAAAAAAGCCTCACTGTTATTTGCAATATCACCTATAGTATAGATAGCAAGCTCAGTAAGCCTCTCTGCCGACCTTTTACCAATACCGTACATATCTCTTACCGGTAAAGGCCAGATTTTACCTTTCAAATGCTTTTCCCATACCTCTGTTATGCCAAGAGGCTTTTTAATTTCAGAAGCCATTTTTGCAAGAAATTTATTATATGATATCCCTACGGAGCACCACAAATCAAGTTCATTCATTATTTCCTTCATAATTCTTTCAGCCGCTTCCACAGGTTTACCAAAAAGCGTCTCACAGCCTGTCATGTCAAGCCAGGCTTCATCAATGCTGTTTTGCTGAATTACAGGTGTATATCTTTGAAGAATACTCATAACCTCATTGGATTTTTTACTGTAAAACTTATGATCGGGCGGCACTAGTACCAGTTCGGGGCATAATTTCTTTGCTTCATGTATTACCATTGTAGTTTTTACCTTGAATTTTCGTGCTTCATAATTTGCGGCAAGAATTATGCCTGACCTGTTTTTAGGATCGCCAGCCACAGCGGCCGGAACCTTTTTCAGTTCAGGGTTTCTTGAGGCTTCACAGCTAATAAAGAAAGCATTCATGTCAACAAGAAATATCGTCCTTCCCATATTCCCACCCCATAAATAATATTATTAATCATTATTAAAAAAGTATTTTTTGCACAACAGATTATATATAAAAATCTGTATTATTGTAAAACCGCCTGCTGTCAGGAATAGGGACACATAGCTATGTTCCATTGTAAACATACCTGCCAATGCGGCACCTATAGCCATTCCAATATTGTTGCCGAAAATTCTCACACCCGAATAAGCACCTCTCTCGTGCTCACTCACTGACTGAAGCATATAGCTGTCAACATTACCTTGTGTAATGCAGCCTACAAAAGATCTTACTATTATAAATAAACTGAATACATAAGTGCCTGCAAAAGACATGCACGAGATGACCACCGATTGAATAATCATTGTAACTACCGCAACATTTGCGCCCTTAAACCTGCCTGCAAGGTATGGAACAATGAAGGCAGCAATACTTCCCACTATTGATATAATAGAAAATATGATTCCTATGGTACTGTCCGGCAGCTTGTACCTGTCTCTGAAAATCAGGTTGAGCATGGAATTAATCATGTTAAGGAATGTACTTGTTATTATACCGTAAATAATATAGCTCAATATTTTTTTATTCATTATAATTGTAAAAAAGCTTCTCTGTGATTTTAGAGGAGCTCTATAAGCCGGAAGCATTGATCTTCCTATTCCCATCAAAATAAAGCAGATACCGCTTAACAGTATTGCAAGGAAATAAGGGTTTTGGGAGTTATGCATCCACGAAGGCAAGACTCCGCCTATCATACTTCCAAATACCATTGCCAATAGATAAGTTCCAATAAGTAGATTGTATACGAGTTGTTTAAACCTTTCTTCCACCAGCCCAGTTATAAAGGGGAATTCAGACGCAAGTATAAATGCATACCCAAACCCATATATGAACTGGCCTATATATGCCAGCGTATTATCTGGGAATAAAGCAAGGAATATCATTCCCATCCCTTGAATAAGGCAACCAAGCGTCATTATGGGACGGTAACCTATTTTATCGGAAAGTATGCCTGCAAAAACAGATACTACAGCAGTTATGAAAAGTCCGAAAGATACAACAGTACCTATATTAATATCTGACAAACCATTTACTTTAAAATGAAAATTAAGCGTCAGATTCCATACACCAATAGAAAAACCAAAAAGCGCTTCCGTTATAAGAAAGAGCTTAACTGAAAAAGGCAGATTAATAATATTCCTCAAATATTGCTTCATTAATTTAACCCCAAATAAAAAAGTTCATCCCCATAAAACTTAAAAAAATTCGGAGGGATACGAAATATCCCTCCGGTTCTTAAAGACCATAATTTATTATAGCACTTTTTACTTTTAATTGACAATTTACCTCTGCAGGTTATTAGAGGAAGTACTCAACGCCTGCTTCAAATA
The DNA here is from genome assembly GCA_023397675.1 of Bacillota bacterium. Lineage (GTDB taxonomy): Bacteria > Bacillota > Clostridia > Acetivibrionales > JANLFN01 > JAEZTC01. The sequence goes on from JAEWTV010000017.1 coordinate 56,813, forward strand.
TTTTCTGATCCTTCTCTCCCGGAACATTTTTAGCAACACTTGAACCTGTTCTTTCAGAATGTCCCATCTTACCCAATACTCTTCCGTCAGGGCTTGTAATACCTTCTATTGCATCAACTGAACCATTAGGGTTAAATCTTATATCATAAGTAGCATTACCTTCAATATCTACATATTGGGTTGCTACCTGGCCGTTCTTTCTCAGCATCTCAAGAACTTCCGTATTTGCTGAAAATCTTCCTTCACCATGTGAAACAGCTATTGTATGAACATCCCCTACATTTGCTTTTGAAAGCCACGGTGATTTGTTGGAAACAATTTTTGTTTTTACCATGCATGAAACGTGTCTACCGATTGTATTAAATGTAAGCGTCGGATCGTTTTCATTTATATCTCTTATTTCACCATATGGTACAAGTCCAAGCTTTATAAGAGCCTGGAAACCGTTACATATTCCCAGCATCAGACCATCGCGCTGTTTTAACAGCTTCATTACAGCTTCCTTAACATATGGGTTTCTGAAGGCAGTTGCTATGAATTTACCTGAACCATCAGGCTCATCTCCTCCGCTGAAGCCTCCTGGAATCATAACGATCTGGCTGTTGTCTATCATCTTTGCCATAGTCTTGATTGACTGTTCAATATCCTTTGATGACAAATTTCTTATTACCAGTGTATCGACAATTCCCCCCGCCTTGCTGAAAACTTTTTCAGTATCATATTCACAATTTGTTCCCGGGAAAACCGGCACAAATATTCTTGGTTTTGCCACCTTTACTGAGGCGCTTGTTTTTATTCCTGATGTAAATGTATAGTCAGCAGGTTTTTGCGGAATTTCTTTTGTTCTTGTAGGGAATACCTTTTCAAGTGGCTGTTCCCACGCAGTTAATGCATCCTCAATTTTTATTTCTGTTCCGTTTACTGTAATTTTATTATTATCAACGGTATAGCCAAGGGTAATAAATCCTATTCCCTCAAACAACTTATTCAAATCTGCATTTTCTGGCAATTCAAGAATTATTGAACCATAATCCTGAGTAAACAGCTTCTTATTCTCAATGTTCTTTTCAAAGGCAAAGCCTATTTTATTACCGAAGCACATTTTACTTATAGCTTCTGCTATTCCGCCCGTCTTTAAAGTAGAAGCAGCAAGTATAACCTTATCTTTTGCAAGTTCATGTATCCTCGAATAATTCTTATCAAGCTGCTCAAAATCAGGCAGTTCATTTTTATCCCTATCAAGCGGAATGATTACAACCTTGCTTCCTGCCTTTTTGAATTCTGTAGAAATAACGTTGTTAACATCAACTACATCAACCGCAAAGGAAACAAGTGTAGGCGGTACGCAAAGATCCTTGAAAGTACCTGACATGCTGTCCTTACCACCTATAGCAGGAGTTCCAAGCTTTAGCTGTGCATAAAATGCTCCAAGCAGTGCACTGAAAGGTTTCCCCCACTTTTCAGGATCCTTTCCCAGCTTTTCAAAGTATTCCTGAAGAGTAAGCCTTGCTTTTCTGTAATCACCGCCTGCTGCAGCTATCTTTGCAACTGATTCGACAACGGCATAAACTGCACCGTGGAATGGGCTCCATCTTGCGATCAGTGGATTGTAGCCATATGACATGAGAGTTCCAGTACTTGTGTCCCCTTCAAGCACGGGTATCTTGGCAGCCATTACTTCTGCAGGACTAAGCTGGTAGCTGCCTCCAAAAGGCATCAAAACACTTCCTGCACCAATAGTTGAATCAAATCTTTCCGAAAGCCCTTTCTGACTGCATACATTCAACCTTTTTAGGTTCTCAAGCCATGCTTTTTCAATATTATTAAGATTACTTTCTATTTCTGACTCCAAAGTATCAAAGCAGCTTACTGATTCCTGAGGTAAAGCAGCTTTTATTCCGACATACTGCTTAACTCCATTAGTATTAAGGAAGTCCCTGCTGATATCAGCAATGTTGTTACCGCGCCATTTCATTTTGAGCCTTTTTTTCTGTGTAACTACTGCAACAACAGTTGCTTCCAGATTTTCCTTCTGTGATGCTTCTATAAATCTCCCAGCATTTTCTTTGGAGACTACAACAGCCATACGCTCCTGTGATTCTGATATGGCAAGTTCTGTACCATCCAAACCCTCATATTTCTTTGGCACTGCATCAAGATCTATTTCAAGCCCGTCAGCCAGTTCGCCTATAGCAACCGATACTCCGCCGGCTCCAAAATCATTACATCTTTTTATCATGGTACTTACTTCATAATTTCTGAACAGTCTTTGAATCTTTCTTTCGGTAGGAGGATTACCTTTCTGAACTTCAGCTCCGCAGGTAAGCAGTGAATCCTCGTTGTGCTCCTTTGATGATCCGGTTGCACCACCGCAGCCGTCACGTCCGGTTCTTCCGCCAAGAAGTATTATTATGTCGCCTGGGATTGGTTCTTCCCTGACAACATTCTTTTTAGGTGCTGCACCTATTACTGCGCCTATTTCCATTCTTTTTGCAACAAAACCATCGTCGTATACCTCAGATACCTGACCTGTTGCCAAACCTATCTGATTACCATAGGAGCTATAGCCGGCTGCTGCGCCTGTTGTAATCTTTCTTTGCGGGAGTTTTCCAGAAAGAGTGTCTTCGAATTTTGCTCTTGGGTCCTTACTTCCCGTAACACGCATTGCCTGGTATACATAGGATCTGCCCGACAGCGGATCTCTTATAGCTCCTCCGAGACAGGTTGCCGCTCCTCCGAAAGGTTCTATTTCAGTCGGGTGGTTATGCGTTTCATTCTTGAACATTACCAGCCATTGCTGTTTTTCACCATTTACATCTACATCCGTTACTATACTGCATGCATTTATTTCATCCGATTCATCAAGGTCGTTTAATCTTCCATCCTTTTTAAGCTTCTTCATTGCCATTGTTGCAATGTCCATAAGGCAGATATCCTTTTCTCTGCTGCCGTATACAGCCTTCCTTGACTCAAGGTATTTGTCATATACAGACTTGACTACATCAGAATAGTAACCCTCGCCAAATTCAACATTTGTTATATTGGATAGGAAAGTTGTATGTCTACAGTGGTCGGACCAATAAGTGTCTATCATTCTCATTTCAGTAACCGTCGGGTTTCTTTTTTCGGTATCTCTGAAGTATGCACGACAGAATTCCAAGTCCTCGAAAGACATTGCAAAGCCCATTTCATCCATGAATGCTTTCAATTGTTCCTCAGACATTGAAATAAAACCCTCTACTGTTTTTACATTCTCAGGTACATTTACTTCTGTAAAAAGAGTATTAGGCTTTTTCATTGAAGCCTCGCGGCTTTCTACAGGGTTAATACAGTAATCTTTTATTTTGGAAAAATCATCAGCAAAGATTTTTCCTTTAAGGACTATAAGTCTTGCAACCTTTATCTCAGGTCTTTCTCCGGTGGTAAGAATCTGTATACACTGTGCGGCTGAATCGGCCCTCTGGTCGTACTGCCCCGGAAGGTATTCAACTGCGAAAACACTTTCATCAGGACTTATTTCTATATTTTCTTCATATACACTGTCAACAGGAGGCTCCGAGAAGATGAGATTTTTTGACCTTGCATATTCCTCCTCCGATATGCCTTCTATATCATAACGGTTAATTACTCTTACGTTCTCCAATTCAGATATTCCCAGATTTACTCTAAAATCATTAAGCAAGCCTTTAGCTTCAACATCAAAACCGGGTTTTTTTTCTACAAATATCCTTCTAACCTTTGTATCCATATATTCAGCCCCTTTATATATTTAACTGCTCTGTTTAATAATCAAATATTTTATAACTTATAAACTAATTATATTATGATATAATATATAAGTAAAATTAATATTATTAATATATAATATAAGGTGAATTTATGGATGTAAATTTTGAGCTTTATAAAATTTTTTACCATGCAGCTAAATACAAGAATTTCTCTGATGCTGCTAAGCAGCTGTTTATAAGTCAGTCAGCCGTGAGCCAGGCTATTAAAAATCTCGAGGGAAAAATGGGAAGCACTTTATTTTACAGGAAATCCAGAAGTGTAGAGCTTACACAGGAAGGAACACTCTTATTCAGCCATGTCGAACAAGCATACAACTTCCTTAAAACCGCAGAAAACAAGATTTCACAGATGCAAAGCATGGACTGCGGAGAAGTACGTATAGGAGTAAGTGATACCATTTGCAAGTATTATCTGATATCCTACCTTGGAAAATTTACTCAGCTATTTCCTAAAATAAAAATCCAGGTTGTAAACAGGACTTCTTCCCAGATTATCGGGGCATTGAAGAATGGACTTATTGATTTTGGAATTGCAACTCTGCCTGTTAATGAAAACGGTTTTAATATAATTGACTTTATAGAGGTCGAGGATATTTTTGTAGCCTCATATAGGTATAAAGAGCTCAAAGGCAAGAAGCTAAGCCTTTCAGAACTTATAAAGTACCCACTTTTGACACTTCCACGCAACAGTACCACAAGAGTTAATCTTGACAACTTTTTAAAAAACATGAATTTATCTATTACACCTGAAATTGTACTTGAAAGCGTGGATCTACTTATTGAATTTGCAAAAATAGGGCTTGGTATTTCGCACGTACTCAAAGTAAGTGCACTGGAGGCAATTGAAAATCAGGAGCTTTTTGAGGTTATAACCAAAGAGACACTGCCGCTGCGTAAGCTTGGAATTATTTCTATGGAAAATGTCCCTTTATCGAATGCTGCGAATAAATTTATCAACCACTTATGCATGTAGAGATTAACGAGATTTTAATGTTTATTTTCAACTGGTGATTTTTTTTTTACGTATTATTATCAAATGTATGCATCTCCCTTTACTTACCGGTTTTTATTATGATATTATCACGTTAAGATATAAGTATTTTTAATTAATTTGTTAAAGGATGTGTGTTGAATGTCCGACCAAATAAAGCAGATTGCTGAAAGAATAAGAGATTTAAGAGAAATATCCGGTATATCAATAGAAACACTTTCAAAGGAATTGGGAATAAGCAGTCAGACCTATACTGAGTATGAAAGCGGGGATGTAGATATCCCTGTAAGTTTTTTATATGAAGTGGCAAATAAATTCAAGGTTGAACTAGCGGCGATTTTAACCGGTGAAAATCCGAAACTTAAAATTTATTCAGTAGTCCGTAAAGGAAAAGGTGTAAGTGTTGAAAGAAGAAAGGAATACAAGTATCAAAACCTTGCTTACAACTTTATACATAAGAAGGCTGAACCTTTCCTCGTTACAGTTGATCCAGAACCAGCAGATGCACCTATCCACAACAACTCCCACCCGGGTCAGGAGTTTAACTACATGATTGAAGGAAGCATGAAGATTTTTGTAGACAATCATGAAATAACTTTAAACGAAGGCGACTCCATTTACTTTGATTCCAGTTATAATCACGGTATGAAAGCAATAGGAGACAAGCAGGTTAAATTCCTTGCAGTAATATTTTAGCATGTCAAGCATCATATATAGATGAAATGAGGAATCAGAAATGTATAAAAGATTTGTATCGCGTTCAGAATTCAACTCTTATGAAGATTATAAGGAAAATTTCAAAATAACAGTGCCTGAAAACTTTAACTTTGCTTATGATGTTGTTGATGCAATAGCTAAGGAAACACCAGAAAGGCCGGCTCTTGTTTGGTGCAACGATAAAGGCGAAGAAAAGACAATTAATTTTAAAGAAATGGAGCAATACAGCAAAAAGACTGCAAACTTTTTCTCCTCTTTGGGAATTAAAAAAGGAGATAAAGTAATGCTTATCCTTAAAAGGCGTTATGAGTTCTGGTTTGCGCTTCTTGCACTTCACAGGATTGGAGCTGTAGGTATACCTGCAACTCATCAGCTTACTTCCAAAGACATCATTTACAGATGTAATGCAGCCGATATTAAGCTTGTAATTTCTGTTGCAGAAGAAGAAGTTGTCAATCACATTAATGTTGCGCAGGAAAAGTCACCTACGCTGGTTAACAAGGTAAGTGTGTGTGGAAAAGTTGATGGCTGGTATGAATTTAACGAGGAAGTTGAAAAAGCATCTGATAAATTTGAAAGACCTACAGGCAGTGATGCAATTACTAATGAAGATATAATGCTTCTTTACTTTACTTCGGGTACTACCGGTATGCCTAAAATGGTACAGCACGATTTCACCTACCCACTCGGTCATATTTCAACTGCAAAGTACTGGCAGTGCGTAAGGGATGGCGGGTTACACCTGACTGTTTCAGATACAGGCTGGATGAAGTCAATGTGGGGAAAAATATACGGCCAATGGCTTTGCGGAAGTGCAGTTTTTGTATATGATCACGATAAATTCAATGCAAAGGAAATGTTGGATATCATTGTTAAACACAAGGTTACTACTTTCTGCGCGCCGCCTACTATTTACAGATTCTTTATTAAAGAGGATCTGTCCAATTATGATTTAAGCAACATCAAACATTGCTCAATTGCAGGAGAGCCTTTGAATCCGGAAGTATACAATCAATTCCTTCAAACCACAGGCTTAAAGCTTGCAGAAGGCTACGGTCAAACAGAGCTTACTCTCACAGTAGGTACCTTCTCGTGGATGGAACCGAAACCGGGTTCGATGGGAAAACCGGCACCGGGCTATGAAGTAGATATAGTTGATGAAGACGGTAACTCCTGCGAAGTCGGTGAAGAAGGCCAGATAGTTGTTCGTACCGAAATAGGGAAACCGTTCGGCATGTTTGCTGGTTATTACAGAGATGCTGACCTGACACATCAGGTATGGCATGATAATTTCTACTATACCGGAGATATGGCTTGGCGTGATGAAGATGGTTACTTCTGGTTTGTCGGAAGGGCTGATGATGTAATTAAAAGCTCAGGCTACAGGATTGGACCTTTCGAGGTTGAAAGTGCTCTTATCGAACACCCTGCAGTACTCGAATGTGCGATAACAGCTGTTCCCGACCCCATCAGAGGTCAGATTGTAAAAGCCACCGTAGTTCTGGCAAAGGGCTATACAGCAAGTGATGAGCTGGTAAAGGAGCTCCAGAATCATGTTAAAACTGTTACAGCACCTTACAAATATCCAAGAATTATAGAGTTTGTTTCCGAGCTTCCAAAAACTATAAGCGGTAAAATCCGCAGAGTTCAGATCAGAGAAAGCGATCATAAATAAATAATAATATTATTAATAAGGTAAAAGAACTGCCAGCCTAACGAGCCGTCAGTTCTTTTTTTTTAGGTAAAATATTAGCCTTATTATGACATAAAAAAACACATTTCAGCAAGAATATTCATTTCTTTCTTGGTATATTAATGCATACATGTTACAATTAACATAAGTAAATTTTAGATACAGGGGGCTACTTATGTTTGTAAAATCAGAAGACAGCTATTTCAAGAAAAATGTTGTTAAGTACCACAAAGAGATGAATAAACTAATACTATTTCTGTGTATTATCGGTGGCGTTTGTGGCATATTATTCTTTTCCGCAATGAAGTTCTTGAATATAATGGCAGAGCTAACCTGGAGCATCATTTTAAACTTTACAATTGTAACCTTCTTTGACTTACTTATACCATCAATTATTTACTTCAGTTTTTCACAAAAAGGCAATAATGTTACCTTTACTAAGATATTCAAATATGTTCTTGTAACTTGCACAGTAATTAATTATATGTCTATTGTTTTGCTTTTCCCATACAAAGAGTTGTGGAGTGTAATATACTTCGTATTAATAGTAAGTACATTATTTCTTCAGGTAAGTGTTGTAGCTTACGGTATTTGCCTTAGTACAGCTGCATGTATAATTTCATGCATTTACGTACCAGGATACTTTCCTACAAATACATCTGAAATAATCAGCAGAATACTCTCATTGGGTTTTGGTGCCAGCGCTTCGCTTATGACAGCAATTTTATCCCGAAAACTTCTCATGAAGTCATCATCTAATGAAAGACAACTTGATGAATCCTTGTCTAGTATAAGGGATGTTATGGAAAATGTCGTTAATAAAGCCAAAGGAATATCAGAAGAATTAAATGTTTCAAGTGGTAATATATCTGTTATGGCAACTCAACAGCATCAGGCAATTGAAGAAATTGCTATTACTGCAACTTCTGTATTGGAAGGTTCTGTTGAAACAGCCAAGAGCATTACTGAAACCAAAATGCTGATTGAAAGCTTAACTAACGGTGTAAGTGAAATATTTGAGAGTACTACAGATTCAATATCTGTTGCCCAGGATCTTCAAAAGGCAGCTGATAATGGTATTGATCATATTGCTGATGCTGTTATGAAAATTAAAAAAATTCAGGAAAACTTTATAGAAACTTCCAGCCGAGCAAGGGAGCTGGATTCCAAAGCAAAAGGAGCTAATAATGTTATTGAAACCATAAAGCAAATTGCAAATCAGACTAACCTTCTTTCACTTAATGCTACTATAGAAGCTGCAAGAGCAGGAGAAAACGGAAGAGGCTTTGCTGTTGTCGCAGATGAAATAAGAACATTGGCAGAGCAAAGCAATAAATCACTGGAAAGTGTCAAAAATGCACTTGGTGACATACAACAACTAAGCAGTGAAGTAGACGAAATCATTAATTCAAGTGTATCAGTAATGCAGGAAGGTGTCGATAAAGTCCAAGTTTCAAGTGATATTTATCAGACAATTGTTAATAAGTTGGATAACACAATTAAAGTACTGGATAATATCAAAAATCTTTCAGATAAACAGCTCAGTGAATCAAAATCCATACAAGACTATACGGAAAAGGTTGATAAAGTTGCATATAAAACATCAGAGAGTGTTGAAAGTGTAGCATCTGCAACTCAGGAAAGCTGCTCAATGAGCGAAGAATTTATTCGTTATTCCCAAGCAATTAATGAGATGGCTCAATTACTTCTTAATACAGTTACTATTAAAAAATAGTAGATTATTATACAAAAGCAGTTCTATTTAAAGGACTGCTTTTTTTATTTTTCAAAGTCACTGGATTTATGTTAGAATATTAAAAGTATTCTTAAATAACATTAGAAAGTGGTGTCCATGAAAGACAAAAGAACGATTTACGCACATTTTGCAGCATTATTTACAATTACAATCTGGGGAACCACATATATTTCGACCAAGATATTGCTTAAGGATTTTTCTCCTGTAGAAATAATGGTTTTCAGGTTTATAATAGGTCTTATCGCCCTATTTATAGCATACCCGCACATATTAAAACCAAAATCTCTTAGACAGGAACTGCTATTTGCATGTGCCGGACTTTGCGGTGTAACCCTATATTTCCTTTTTCAGAATATCGCACTTGATTATACCTTTGCCTCCAACGTAGGAATAATTGTCTCAATTGCTCCTATGCTCACAGCAATACTTGCATTTATTTTTAGCAAAGAAAAACTACATCTATCCTTTTTTATCGGTTTTTTTGCTGCAATGGCAGGTATAGTACTGGTAGTCCTTAACGGCAATCTAGTATTGAAGCTTAACCCTTTGGGAGATATCCTTGCAGCCCTTGCTGCAATGGTTTGGTCCATCTATTCTGTACTAATGAAAAAAATAAGTTCATTTAACTATAATACAATTCAGATAACCCGCAGAGTATTCATTTATGGACTAATTTTTATAATACCTGCTGCGTTCATTTTTAATGCAAATTTAAGTCTGAACAGATTTACAGAACTTGAAAATCTCTTTAATATAATTTATCTCGGACTTGGAGCTTCTGCCCTGTGCTTTGTTTCATGGAACTGGTCCATAAACATTTTAGGGCCTGTTAAAACTAATCTTTATATTTACCTTAATCCCGTTATAACAATTATAACAGCGGCTCTGATTCTTCATGAAAGCATGACATTAATGGCTATTTCGGGGACAATTTTAATTCTATCAGGACTATATATTTCACAAAGAAAATAGAACCCTTTAGGTACCCCCCCATACCCACCTGTTAGGGAGGTACAAATTCTTCAGGGAACATGTTTTTGATATCCATTCCCTCGTCTAACATTCTACTCATTTCCTGCATTCTTCTTGACTTTTCAGGCAGAAGAATAATTCCCGGAACTGTTGCAGTCTTAGACAGATTAGAATAAACCATTGAAAAATTCTATATATGTATATATAATTGTTAAAAATCAATATAAGGAATTATTTGATATTTATTGTACAATAAGTGGATGCATATTGCTATCCCCAGAACAAGTATATTAGGATGATTTCACAGATACGATAACAACTAGGCTTAAAAGGAGAATGATTTGATGAAAAGGAAAGTAATTTGTATTTTAATTACATTGAGTATATGTATTGCTGTTGGCGGTTGTTCAACAAATAACAAAAAAACGGGAGCCGGTTATACTGAATTTGGAGAGAAAATAGCAACAAAAGAGTATCTTTTCAAGACTTACGGATTTAAAGAAAGTGATTTAGCGGGGATTGATGTTGATAAAGTTCTTTACCGTTTTGAAGTATCAGAAGAGGCTCTAAGGGAATCCGGTGATTCAAAAGAATTAGTTATTGAAAATCTTAAGAAATTGCAAAAAGAGCTGGATGAGGAAGGAAAGGTACAGATAAAGCCTTCCAAACCAAATTATTCATATCTTGTAAAAGCAAAAAAAAGCAGAGCCAAATGTCCTTCCTTTGATACGATAAAGTATTTTGCGCTTGATATTGCGGCAGGTACTGGCAACGACTCTTATCTGATAGATTTTAATCAGGCCATAATGTATTCTAATATAGCTTATCCTGTAGCATATGAGGATTTTAGCAAGGCAAAGTATACAGTAAAGCTTTCTAAAAATGATATTAATGAGATAAAGGAAGCTCTAAAAGGATATAAAGTAGCTAACTGGGATTATTTCTATGATGGTTCTTCTGAGGTTTATGAAGGATTTGTTTGGCATCTTGGAATGGAATTTGCTGATGGTACGATTATTTCGAAGTCAGGAGCAGGTGAAGCCAGCGAAGGGCACCCTGACAATTTTTTTAAATTAACAAATAACTTTGATGGTATAATTATGAAATATAAGAAATAATCATAATTCTTCTCTCTTCATTCTTGGTTTCAGAGACTTGATGTTGTACAAACACACATAATATTGGATTAAGACCTATTTATAAGCCGTCGCCGCTTTAACTATAAAGCAGCAACGGCTTATTTAATTATGACTTATGCTCCTACATCCGCCAGCTTTTCAAGAAGCTTGTTGCTTCTTTCAATAAATTTGGTCATAGCATCGGCTTCAAGTTGTTTATGGCTCATCATTGCCAGATCATAAACCTGCTCGCATATCATACCGACATCTTCCTTACGTTCCTCCTTGTCCTTTATAACCATTAAAGCCTTTATCAGGCTATTGCTTCTATTAAGAACAAGTGTAATTTCTTCAGGGAACATACTCTTTATATCCATTCCCCCGCCGAACATTCTGCTCATTTCCTGCATTCTTCTTGACTGTTCCGAAAGAAGGATAATCCCAGGAACAGTTGCAGACTTAAGGCTTTCCACTTGAACCTTGAGTTTATCATTGCCAAGGGTATCCTTGAACAGATTTTCAAGGGCTTGAGCCTCTTCAGCTGACTCATTTTGGTTATCACTGTTCTTAAGACTTTCAGACAAATCTGCATCAATTCTCGAGAACTTTATTTCTGGATTTTTCATCTCAAGGAATGTGATAAAGTGACTGTCAATAGCCGCTGGAAGAATTACAGCTTCCATACCGTTGTCATTGAAAATTCTGATGTATTGTGCCTGCTGCTTTTCATCTGAAACGTAGAATACCTTATCTTTGTGCTTTTCGCTGTTACTTGCAAGGTAATCCTTCAAAGTAACCGATTCACCCTTTGTAGTTTTAAATAAAACAATATCCTTTACCTTTTCATAGAATTTCTCTTCCCTCATACAGCCGTATTTAACGAACGGGTTGATATCTTCCCAGAATTTGTTGAAGCTTTCCCTTTCATTTTCAAATAACGCTGTGAGTTTATCTGCAACCTTTTTGGTTATATGCGTTGAAATCCTGCTTACATACCCGTCGTTCTGAAGGAAGCTTCTCGAAACATTAAGCGGCAGATCAGGACAGTCAATAGTACCCTTAAGCAGCATCAGGAATTCAGGTATTACCTCTTTTATGTTATCAGCAACATATACCTGGTTGTAATACAGCTTTATCTGGCCTTCAATGGAATCGAGCTCATGCTTGAGCTTGGGGAAATATAAAATTCCTTTTAGATTGAACGGATAATCCATATTCAAATGTATCCAGAACAAAGGCTCATTATAATCCAGGAAAACCTTTCTGTAAAAATCCTTATACTCCTCGTCTGTACAATCCTTCGGGTTTTTAAGCCAAAGCGGCTGAGTATCATTTAAAGGCTTTAACTCTTCTTTCTTGTCATCTTCTTTTTTATCTCCAGCATCAACCAGATACAGTTCAAAAGGAAGGAATGAGAAGTATTTTACTAGTACTTCCCTCATTTTATATGCATCAAGATATTCCTGACTATCCTCTGCCATATAAAGAGTTATCGTTGTTCCTCTTTCGGCTCTGTCTGAAACATCCATCTCAAAGTCTATTCCAGTGTTACTGGTCCATCTTACAGCTTCTGCATCCTTCTGCCATGACAATGTATCAATTTGAACCTTTTCCGAAACCATGAAGGCAGAATAAAAACCAAGTCCGAAATGTCCTATGATTTGTGCATCATCAGCTTTATCCTTATATTTTTCAATAAAATCCTTGGCGCCTGAAAAGGCAATCTGATTTATATACTTTTTAACCTCTTCATCAGTCATACCAATTCCGTTATCGGTAATTTTAATTGTTTTATTGTCCTTATCCACTGTAACGGTTATTTTATAATTTGTATCCTTGTCTGCCTCAGCTTCGCCTATTGCAGAAAGTTTTTTGAATTTGCTGATTGCATCATTCGCATTTGATACAAGCTCTCGGATAAAAATATCCTTTTCTGAATAGAGCCATTTCTTGATTATAGGAAAAATATTCTCAGTTTGGATTGATACGTTTCCACTTTCACGAATCATTTAACAAACCTCCCATGTATCATAAGTATTGTTAAGAGCTGTATTTACTCTCTAAATAAATATAATACAACCTAAAAAGAAAAAGTCAAGAAAAATTTAGCACTCTCTTAAAGAGAGTGCTAAATAAATGAGTAGGAGAATGTAACTTGCTATTTTTAATTTATATTAACCGTTTTGGTCTGACATTTTAAAATATACCAATGTTGCTGCAACAAAAAGCAACAGGTACGCAAATATACTTATCAACGGGTAGGACATGCTCATACCTTCTACCTGTCCACCCATGATACCCGAAACATCTATAGGTGCTGCCCATGGGGAAATATATGATTTTTCCCAGTTCATAAGGAGTATGTTGGATATTGTACCTCCAACTGTAATTACCATACCTGCTATGAAATTTTTAAATAGCAGTGTAAGGAACATCATTATAGGGATAAGTACTACGGTAGTTGCTCCCGCGATTATAATCTGTCCGCTGAAGCTTATTATTTTATCTGTTGTTACATCGAAACCGAGCAGATAAGCACAAACAACATTTAAAACAGCAACTACAACATATTGAAGAATAACAAAAACACCAACATATATCATTTTAGAAGTAATAATACTTATTCTGCTGTGGGGTGAAGAAACAATATTCTTCATTGTCCTTGACTGGTATTCATAAAAAACAGAAAATACGGCAATAAAAGAAGTTATTATAGGACCTACCAAAAGAACAAAAAACGTTTCTAGTTGCATGAAAAATTTATCCCAGTTGTATGAACCTGCCTTTATGAAGTCGTTCTTCTTAAACAAAAACATTATTGTAACCAATATTATAGGTATCAGCATACCTAGTAAAGATAACGAATTTATATAAGTCTTTTTAAATTTCTTGAATTCGCACTTAAATAGTTTTAACATTTTCTTCCCTCCTTTACGCACTCTTATCGCTTGTCACAGTCAAGAATCTTTCTTCAAGACTATGGAAGACTGGTGTAAGACTGTTTACGTTTAATCCCTTCATTACAAGACTGCGGTTAATTTGAGCATTTTTGTCTGATTCACAATAAACTTTAATTTTTTCATCTTCCATTTTGTATTTCAGTTTCATAAAAGAAAGAAGTTCAACCGCTTCTTCAGGCTTATCTACCTCAATTTGCAGATAACTTTGGTTCTCGGATGCCACAGTACTTATATCAGTTTCCTCTATCAGACTGCCCTGGTCGATAATCCCTATGTAATCTGCCAGCAGCTGTATTTCACTCAATATATGGCTTGATATCAGAATAGATATCCCCTGTTCAACAGAAAGCTTCTTTAAAAATTCTCTCATTTCTTTGATTCCTGCTGGGTCAAGCCCATTTGTAGGCTCGTCCAGTATCAGAATTTTCGGTGAATGTATCAGTGCATTCGCAATTCCAAGTCTTTGTTTCATTCCAAGAGAAAATTCCTTTACTTTTTTCTTTTCAATATTCTTAAGCTCTACTATATCAAGAACCTCTTCAATTCTTCTCTTGTTAACACCATAAAGCTCTGCAGTAACAGCAAGGTTATCCTTTGCAGTAAGATTGTCATAAAATCCAGGTGTTTCTACTATGGAGCCTATATTCATAGCAGCCCATTTGTGATCATTTACAATATCTCTTCCAAGTATTTTTATTTTTCCATTATTGGGCTTGATCAATCCCATAATCATTCTTATGGTTGTAGTTTTTCCCGCTCCGTTTTTACCAAGAAAGCCGTATATTTTACCTTTTGGTACATGAATGGTTAAATTATCTACTGCTTTATAATCTTTATAAATTTTTGTCAAGCCGACTGTCTCTATTGCATATTCCATTGTTGTCCTCTCCTTTCATATAATTAACACATAAGGAAATGAATTTGTGACAACAAACAAAATATTTTACTATTTTTTTTATAAAAAAAAAATGGCCTTTGCCATTTTATTTAAATTACTTGTTTTCAGGGTTTCTGCACATTGGACAGTATCCATAAATCTCAAGCTTATGACTCTTAACTTCAAAGCCGGTCTTCCTGCAAAGCTGCTTTTCAAATTCCTCAAAGGGGCAGTCATCAACAGGAATCATCCTGCTGCAGCCCATACAAACCATATGATGCTTGTGTTGCGAATCGTTGAGTTCATAACTCGCTTTTCCGTCATTCATAATGTTCGATTTTGTAATAACTCCCTTGGAGGTAAGCACTTCAAGGGTACGGTAAATTGTTGAAAGCCATACTTGCGCATTTTCTTCCTTGAGCTTTAGATATATATATTCAGCAGTAACCGGACTGTCTGCTTTTTTCAGTATGTCCAGTACCATGCCTCTCTTTTTGGTATTTTTTATGCCCTTTTCATTAAGAAATTCCTTATCGCTGGATATCTCCAAAACAAATCACCACCCTAAAGAAAACTATTTTTTAACCGTAAACCAACTGAATGAGTATTCCTGCCAGGACACTTACAGCATAGAGCAAACCCATTATCTTAAAGGTGTGCTTCCTGTTCTTATTCTCCTTGAAAAGTACAATAAGTCCAAGACCTGCACCCGCACTAAGTCCGGCAATAACTGAGCCGAAGCTTATTCCGCCTTTTAGGAAAATTTCAGTTACGGCAACTGATGCTGAACAGTTGGGAATCAGCCCTACCAATCCTGCCAGAACAGGTTGGAATATGCTGTTGGACAGGAAAGCATTTTTTAGGTTATCCTCACCTATTTCAAATATAATAAAGTTGATTATAAATGAAACCAGAAAAATATAGAAAAACACCTTCAAGGTATGAATAATCGGATGTAGTACTATTTCTTTAAAATCAAGCTTATCGTTTGTACAACTGTGCCCGCAGCAGCCCTTTTCATCCAGATCATCTGAAAACTCAGCATGAGCAGCTTCTTCTTCATGCACATGGCCTTCTTCTTCAGAATGTATTTCATGGTAAGATTCAGTTCCAGGCTGACTATTCACTTGTCGTTTTCTAATAACAAAATCTATGGTGTAACCTGCTAAAAGAGCAATTACAACCTTTGTTAATATTAATGGCAGTAATACACTTGCTTTATCAGGCTGCGACAGAATTATCGGTATTGCTTCATCAGAAGTGGACAAATATACTGCAAGCAAGGTTCCCAGAGTAACAACTCTTTTTGTATATAAAGCTGTAGTAACAACCGAAAAGCCACACTGAGGAACACACCCAAAAGCTGCTCCAAGTGCCGGCCCAGCTTTACCTGCAGCCTTAACCTTGTCTCTTATTTTATGTCCATATTTAAACTCAACAAATTCTATACCTATATATATTACAAGCAGTAAAGGAATCATTAAAGCGCTGTCTTTCAGCGCATCAAGTAATATCTCCCACATATTTACTCCCAAAATCTATTTGCAAATGGTTCGCATTTGCATAAATGTAATTATAGCCTATATAATTACATTTTAAAAGGGGGTAAATTAAATAATTTGAGAAATGGAATGATTTATTTTTTTATTTTTTTAGAATAAGAAATTGCAAAGAGAAAGAGTGAAAGACATAAAGCAAAATTAGTAGCTGCCAGATAGTACTTTTTATTTGAAATATAAAAAATAGCTGCAATTGCAAAACATAAGCCTGCAAATATATATAATTTAAAAATTGTTCTTGGTTTCATATAAACTCCTTCTTATATATCTATGAATAAATTATACATTTAAGTGGGATATAAAACAATCTTGACCGGCTATGTAATCACAAGAACAAATGTGGCTTCAAAAACATTATACTTTCCTAGACAATAAAAAAAGCTGAATGCTTTTTACATTCAGCCTTTTAATCCTATTATTCGGCGCTTTGTTGCTCTGTATCCGCCAGTTGCTTAGGAACTTGTTTAAGAAGTTCTGTATTCCCAGCTTCATCTTTGGGCTCATCTTTGGAACAAATCAGATCCATAACGAAAACAAATATCGGGATACCTATTATAAGTCCCCATACACCAAAGATATGTTCGGATACTAAAAGTATCAGGAAGGTATAAAATACAGGCAAATGGGTCTTTACAGACATTATCTTCGGATTAAGTACATAGCTTTCCAATGCATGAAGTACAGCTACCATAATAAGTATATATATTACCTGTTGTAAGCCGCCAATACTGAAAGCCATTATGGATAGCGGTATAAGCGACACTATAACACCAAGGAACGGAATAAGGCCTAGTGCAAATATCATTGCCCATAGGAAGGGAAGGTGATCGAATCCCATTAACCAAAGAGCGGCCACTGACAAAAGACTGTTTATCAAGGCTATTATTATCTGAGCCTGAATCACTTTTCCAAATGTAAAGAGAAATTTATTGCCAAAGTACCCCAATTCACTATATATAAATGAAATTCTGCTATTTTTAAATCTCTCTGTAAAGGTAACAATCCTGTTTTTCTCTAGGAGGAAGAACAAGCTGAGTATAAGTGCAAATATAAGGTCGAATGTAAGCTTTGTTACACTTGAAACAGACTTAATAACAATATCAATCCCACTGTTAACATAGTCTGAAATATTCAAATCCTTTACTACTGAAGCAACATATTCAGCAGTAGGGTTTCCTGCAGGATGGTTAATATAATCTTTTGCAGACTCAAATATTGATTTGCATTCATTGATAAGTACAGGTATGTACTGGTATATTACAAAAACAATAAATGCTATCATGGTAATAAATAAAATAACAATCATTACCCGCTGACCTATTCTTATTATCTTCTTGAGCTTCCTTGCTATGTAAGACTGAGCGCTATATAACACATATGTAAAAATAAAAGTCAGAATAAAAATGTTGGCCATCCCTCTGAGCAAGTAAAATACAAGTCCTAATCCCAGAAGTACCATCACTCTTCTGACTATATCCTTCTTAAAAAATTTTTTGAGAAAATCCATTAAACGGGTTAACCTCCTTGAATTATTAAGCAAACTACCATTAGTTATAAGTATAGACAATATAAATATATAGTTATTTCTTTTAAAATACAATAGCATTAACAAATGATTAACAATAAATCTAATTATATATGCATTTGTTTTTTGCCAATTATATCTCCTGCATAAGTTCTAACTTCGTACCCTTGTTCAGTTTGTTCCAGTATGTCCGAATCTATTACTGCCTTGCCCTTTTCTATGAACAAAATAGTGGTTGAGCCGCCGAATTTGAAATAACCTTTTTCTTCTCCCCGTGAAACAATCATACCCGGAGTATATGTCTGAGCAATAGACCCTACTGAAGTTGCTCCTACTTCAATATACATTATATCTCCGAAATTGTCTGATTTTTGAATACTAAATTCACGTTTATTAAGGCAAAAAATTTCGGGTATTGTTTTTAAAGCAACAGGATTAACAGAATAATACTTACCTTTAATAAGTTTGGATTTACTGCATACACCGCTGTCAATGAAATGAAACCTGTGATAATCAACGGGTGCAAGTCTTAAAATCACACAAACCCCACCCTTGTATTTTTCAGCAAGAGACATATCTCCAATAAGTTCTCCAAGTTCATAGGTAATACCTTTTACCTGAACCAGTTTGTTGATATCAATGTCCATCCAGGCACGAAGTCTGCCGTCTCCAGGTGAAAGCAGCAGTGAAGTATCAGTACTGAAAGGGCGGGCATCTGGCTTAAGCTTTCTGGTAAAAAAATCGTTAAAATTCCTAAAACTACTAATATCTCTTTCGCAGGACGACATATCAATATTAAAATTTTTAATAAAACCTTCAATTTTTCCTGCACTCAGTCTGGAATTACAAAGGAATCCGGTAAGAGAGGAATAAAACTTTCTTTTTACCAAAAGTTCAAGGCCCAGCTTTCCTGCTCCTCCACCATAAAGAGCCTGAAGTGCTCCCATTCCGGCCACTTTTTCCTCTTCGTATTTCTTTGTTTTTCTGTTATAAACCTTAATCATTTGTAAACTCCTAAATAATTTTATATTAATGTTAACTAGACTTCAATTCTTGTCCGCCTTCGTATTTCTCCGAGCATTTTTTAACTTTAATAATTATCAATTTTATCAATATTCTATTTAACAATCAACTTTATTGCAAACCCTATATTTGAAAAAAATAAAAAGCTCAATATAATTGTTGTTAATTGAACACTTGTTTAACTTATAGTATAATTGTTCCAATTATCATTGTCTGGAGTATTATGACATAAATAACCGCAATTAAGACAGATATAAAGAAAATTTAAAACGAAAACCACAGGAGGAATAATCATGAATTGTCCAATATGCGGTAACGAAATGAAATTGGGAAATATAGGCGCAAGAGCAGGTGGTGGATTGTTCTGGTTGCCTGATGAAGAAAAAGTAAAGATTACTGTTAGCAATAAAATAATTGAAAAACATAATGGGATTGTATTAGTTGATTGTAATGAATTTAGGATACATCGCGAAGCATACGTTTGCGAAGAGTGTCGAAAGATAATAATGGATTATTGATAATAGTATTACAAATTTCAACAAAAAAGAAAGTGCTTATACAAGCACCTTCTTTTGATAAGTATGAGGCCTAAGAATATGTTTACTTACAGTCATAACCGCCTGCAAAACCTCCGAATATTCCCGGACAGAATATGAGTATAATTGCTATAATAATCAATATCCATATCCACCAGTTATTAAATAACCCAAAACTTGCTGCTGCAACTACTGGTCTGTCTTCACCCATTTAAGATACCTCCCATCCATACACTTAAAGTTTAACTATTATTCCTTCGGATCAACGCAACCTCCAAGTCCAAATCCATTCCAACACCAGAACAGAAGTAGGAACAAGATTATAAACCAGAGAATTGTATCATTCCCAAAGAATCCTCCTAAAAAAGGTCTATCCATAGATCATCTCCCTTTCAAGAGTTAATTTTTACATTACATAGTATTCAACCTTAAGTTATGGTGTTACAAATATAAGATTTTTACAAAAAAAAGCCGCTTGTATAAGCGGCTTTCCTGCTAATCTCTAATCTTCAAGTGCCTGTGCTATATCTTCAATAATATCTTCAGCATTTTCAATTCCTACCGAGAACCTGATTAAATCAGGTTCAATTCCTGCTTTAGCCAGCTGTTCATCTGTAAGCTGTCTGTGCGTAGAACTTGCGGGATGAAGAACTGCAGTCCTTGCATCAGCTACATGCACAACTATTGCAGCAAGTTTTAACTTATCCATAAATTTAACTGCAGCTTCCCTTCCACCTTTAATTCTGAATGAAATAACACCGCTGCAGCCTTTAGGCAGATATTTTTTATATAGGTCGTAGTATTTATCCGATTCCAAACCGGGATAGCTTACCGATAAAATCTTACTGTTAACTTTAAGATACTTTGCAACTTTCATAGCATTCTCACAGTGTCTTTCCATTCTCAAGTGCAGTGTTTCAAGACCAATATTAGTCAGGAAAGCATTCATAGGAGTCATAAGGTTACCGATATCACGGACATACTGATATCTCAGCTTGGTAATATACGCAGCGTTACCAAATGCCTTAACATATACCACTCCATGATATGATTCATCAGGCTCAGTCAGACATGGAAACTTTCCATTTGTCCAATCGAAGTTGCCCGAATCGATAATTGCACCGCCTACACTGGTTGCATGTCCATCCATATATTTTGTTGTAGAATGTATAACTATATCTGCGCCATACTCTATAGGCCTGCAAAGTATAGGTGTTGCAAAGGTATTATCAATAATAAACGGCACCCCATTTTTATGGGCGATACGAGAAAACTTTTCTATATCCAGAATACTGATTTTAGGGTTAGCAATGGTTTCGCCAAAAAGAGCCTTTGTATTAGGTTTAAAAGCTTTTTGAATTTCTTCCTCCGAGTTGTCCGGATCAACAAAGGTAACTTCAACACCCATTTTCTTTATAGTCACTGCAAGTAGATTGAAGGTTCCTCCATATATTGTTGAGGATGAAACGACGTGGTCTCCTGCCTGGCATATATTCATAATTGCATTAAGGGTTGCAGACTGTCCTGATGATGTACATACTGCACCGACGCCCCCCTCAAGTGCTGCTATCTTGTTCTCAACACATTCAACTGTGGGGTTGCTGATTCTTGAATACATGTGCCCGGATGCATCCATATCAAAAAGCTTGGCCACATGTTCGGTAGAATCATACTTATATGTGGTACTCTGCCAGATAGGCAGTACGCGCGGTTCACCATTTCCCGGTTTATAACCTTCCTGCAGGCATTTTGTTTCAATTCTCCATTGTTTCATCGGTAGTCCTCCCTTAATAAAATACTTAAGCTCATTCTTTAAACAGTGTCTTTACAATATTGACAACATCCTCATTTGAAATGCTGTAACAGATTTCAAGTCCTTTTCTTTCACCGCATATGATACCTGCCGATTTAAGCTTGGCAAGATGCTGGGAAACTGTTGATTGTGGCAAATCCATACATTCCTGAATTTTGGTAACGTTACACTTGTTTTCAATAAGCCCTTTAACAATACATAATCTGTGTGGGTGCGCCAGTGCCTTTAGTATTTCTGCTTTTCCTTCATACTTTTTCAAATCTTCCAAAGCCGCACCTCCTTAGAAATAACTCATATTATTCGGATAAACTAAGCGACCTTTTAAAAAGGCCGCACATAATGATAAAATACATTTTTAAATACGATATGTCAATCCATTTTATAAACTTTATTCAATAATAAGCTGTTTTCTATATAAATAATCCCATATCCGAATCCTCTACAGCACCAAGGAAACTGGCGACTCCTCCTATCTGTACCCCATCAATCAGTTCCTCTTTCCTTATTCCCATAATGTCCATAGACATGTTGCAGGCAATGAAGTTAACTCCATTTTCTCTGGCTTTTTGCATAAGGTCTTCAAGAGAATCCACATTCTTTTTCTTCATCATATACCTTATAAGTCTTGCACCAATCCCGCCCATGTTCATTTTAGACAGTGAAAGCTTTTTAGAGCCTCTGGGCATCATTCCTGCAAACATTTTTGATAAGAATTCCTTCTTTATTTTTTGCTTTTCTGGTTTTCTCAGAACATTAAGTCCCCAGAAGGTAAAAAACATTGTAACCTTACGTCCCATGGCAGCTGCACCGTTTGCAATAATAAAGGATGCAATAGTCTTATCAAGATCATTACTGAAAACTATAATTGTTTTATCATTTTTAGTACTTTCAGTTCTAGCCTTTTCCTGTGGTTTTTCCTTCCTTATTATCGCATTAAAAGCGTTGCCTTCAAAACCCGTTGATATAAGCCTGTTTCCAGTGCTTTCACACCAGGCTTTTATATCTTCCTGAAATGCAGGATCTGTAGCTTTTATCTTCAGTGTTTCACCATAATTCATTGATTTTATTGAATTATAAACTTTCATAACAGGTCCTGGACACTGAAGCCCGCATGCATCTACGTTAATATCCGCATCCGCACTGCAGTTTTCACCATAGCATTCCACAGGTTTTATTTCATCGTTTTTCGAAATCTTGTCATATTCATAAATATCTTCATTTGACTGCTTTTGAACCGCCACCTGATATGTTTTATAGCCGCCGCTTAAATTTCTAACATTCTGATAACCATTCTGCATCAGAATCCTTGCCGCAATATATCCCCTCAAGCCCACCTGGCAGTAAATAATTATCTCCTTGTTCCTAGGCATCTCGTCAATTCTGGTGCGAAGGTCATCAAGAGGAATATTAACAGCACCTTCAATTGCTCCGATTCCGAATTCCAAAGGTGTTCTCACATCAACAAGCATACTTTGACTTCTGTCTATAGCCTGTATTTCATCCCAGTGTATAACCTTCATATCTCCCTTGAGAATATTGGCTGCTGTAAACCCTGCCATATTTACCGGGTCCTTTGCGGAAGAATATGGCGGAGCATATGCAAGTTCAAGTTTTTCAAGGTCATATACCGTCATCCCCGCTCTTATTGCCGTTGCTATTACATCTATCCTCTTATCAACACCTTCATAACCCACTATCTGACAGCCTAATATTCTACCGTCAGTGTTGGAGTACAGGAGTTTTATAGACATGGGAATTGCTCCGGGGTAGTAGCCCGCATGAGAAGGTGAATGAGTAAAGGATTTACCGTAGTCAATGCCTTTTTTCTTCAGCAAACGCTCATTGTTCCCCGTGATAGCAACAGTTATGTCAAATACCTTAACAATGGATGTACCTTGTGTTCCTTCGTATTTTTCATTTCTTCCGGATATATTGTCTGCAGCTATTCTTCCCTGCTTGTTTGCCGGTCCTGCAAGGGGTATAAGTGCATTATCCCCGCTGATAAAATCTGTTACCTCAACCGCATCCCCAACAGCATAAATATCAGGGTCGGAGGTTCTCATGTATTCATCTGTAAGTATTCCACCGGTTTTACCCAGTTTAAGACCCGCGTCTGAAGCAAGCTTTGTTTCAGGGCGTACACCAATGCCGAAAATGACCATGTCGGCTTTTAGACTGCGCCCGCTGCTTAATTCAACATTAATGCTCTGACCTGAATCTGAAAATGCTTTTACTGCATCATTAAGGTAGAACTCTACATCCTTTGATTTCATATGCTGGTGTACAAACGCAGCCATTTCATAATCAAGCGGTCCTATTACATGATCCGCTAATTCTACAACAGTTACCTTTGTTCCCTTTGCATGCAGATTCTCTGCCACTTCAAGTCCAATAAAGCCTGCACCAACCACAACCGCACGTTTAGGTTTGATACTGTCTACATAATCCTTGATTCTGTAAGTATCGGGAATATTACGAAGGGTGAATATCCTTTCTGACTCGATACCAGGAATCGGAGGTCTTACAGGTTCAGCACCAGGGGATAAAACAAGTTTGTCATACGATTCGGTGTAGGTTCTTTTTTCTGTGTGGTTATACACCTTTACTATCTTCTGTTTAGGAATTATTTGAATAACTTCACTGTTAACTCTTACGTCTATATTGAACCTTTCATGCATTTTTTCAGGGGTTTGCACCAGGAGTTTATCCTTTTCTGTAATTACTTCTCCTATATAATAAGGCAGACCACAATTTGCGAATGATATATGTTCGCCTTTTTCAAACAGAATAATCTCTGCCTTTTCGTCAAGCCTTCTTAATCTTGCAGCAGCACTTGCGCCTCCTGCAACTCCACCAACCACTAATACTTTAAGAGCCATATTTGTCCCCTCCTTACAATAATAATATCTGTATATTTAAATATTACGATATTGTTTAATTTTTGTCAATATCCGATTACTAGTAATTGCTATAAGATTTTTGGTTAACAAGTATTTATAGTATTGCTAAGAGTAACTCAAAGCATATATAATACTGTTGATACAGGAAAATTTATGTATCTGTTTCCATTAAAGACAGGGGGTAAGGTGGGAAATGTTCAAAAAACAATTGTCGTGGCTTTTGCTTGTTGTTTTGGTTTTCTCTTTCATCTTTGCTGGCTGTTCAAATGATAAAGATGAAAAGAAAGATGCCTCAACCAACACCGCTGCAAGCACTAAAGCAACAAAAACATTAAGGCAGCTTGCAGATGATAACGGTATGCTGGTTACAGCTGCTGTAGAGCCAAAGTATCTTAAGGAAAAAGAGTATGCAGACACTTTGAAACGTGAGTTTAATGGAATAACTCCTGAGAACGCACTCAAGTGGGAAGTAATCCGTAAAACAAAGGATACATTTGATTTTTCCGGTGCAGACGAGATAATGAAGTTTGCAGAGGAAAACAAAATGAAGGTTCGTGGACATAATCTCGCCTGGCATGTTGCAAACCCGGAATGGCTTGATAAAGGTCCGTGGACTAAAGACTCGCTTCTGGCACTTTTAAAAGACCATATAACAAAAGTGGTTGACCGGTATAAAGGCAAAATATATGCCTGGGATGTTTGTAACGAGGTTGTAAGTGATGCCATACCATATACTCTCAGAGATACCGTATGGAGCAGGACAATTGGTCCGGAATACATAGAAAAGGCTTTCCAATGGGCACATGAAGCCGATCCCAATGCAAAACTAATATTGAATGAATTTGGAATGGAAGAAAAAAATGCAAAGGCTGATTATTTCTATGAACTTGTAAAAGGCCTCAAAGCAAAAGGCGTACCTATAGATGGAGTAGGATTCCAATTCCATATAGATATAGAAAACATACCTGATATGGCAAGCGTTTACGAAAATGTTAAAAGGTTTGCCGACCTTGGATTACTTGTTGATTTTACCGAGGTTGATGTACGCATAAATTCTGAAGTTAATGCTGCAATACTTAAAAAACAGGCTCAGGTATATTCAGATTTAATGAGGATTGCCTTAAGCTTCGATTCAAGCAAAGTATATGCTATGTGGGGAATGACAGATAAATATTCCTGGATACCCAAATCATATCCTAACAGCAGCTCAGGGCATATTTTCAGTGATGATTATAAGCCAAAGCCCGCCTATGATGCTTTAGTTAAGGATTTAGGTAACGGTCGCAAGGGAGCCAATTTTGATCAGAGAATAAAGGAACTTGCAGCGAGCAGAAATATTATACCTGCTTTCAAATGCAATCCAGCCAAAAAGGCACCTGTTATAGATGGTTCAACAGGCAGCGACGAATGGAAGGACGCAGTAGTATATAGATTTGCATATAACCAGCTTGATAGTGATACACGGCCTCCTAAAGATCTTAAAAACTTCTATGGTGAATGGCGGGTTCTGTATGATAAAAATACTCTTTACGGATTAATAAACCGTGAAGATGATGTAACAACCACTGATCAGGGCAGCACATATCAGAACGACTGTATAGAATTATTCATGGAGGAAAATGGGGTATTCAACCAGCTTCGTTCAGTAGTAGGGCAGAATGGCTGGGAAGATAATCCAATGCAGGGTAAACGAACCGTGAAATGGAGTAAGGACGGTAAAGTATGTGAGTTTTCAATAGAAATGACTCAAAGTGATCTTACGGGTTCAACTATAGGTTGGAATATCGCATTAACCGACAATGATGCTTCAGCCCAAAGGAGCCGTCAAGTATATCCATTCCCCGGAAGCAACCAGAGTTATACGGGTAAAGACCTTGGGGCTCTTACGTTCATAAGCGATACCCCTAAACCGGTTGATAAAAACAGGATCGTTCCTCCTTTCATGGCAAGAAAACCTTGGGTAGCCCCTAAAGTAGATGGAGTTATAGATGAAGGTGAGTATTCTATGGCATACCAATATATCTTTGCATATAACCAGCTTGATACCATGAATCAATGTGCTCCTAAAGATCTTAAGGACATATACGGCGACTGGAGAATATTTTTCGATGGTAACAAGATATACGGCGCAGTTACCCGGCAGGATGATAAGACGGTAACAGATAAAACCGATCCTCTTCTCAATGACAATATAGAGCTTGTGTTTAAAATTGATGGAAAAGTATCAAAGTTTGTTTCTGTTATAGGTAAGGATTTTGAGAAGAATGATTCAGGTATGAATGCCAAGGCTGTATGGAATTCTGATGGAACAGTCATGGAGTTTACAATTGAACTTCCGATTGCTGATTTATCCGAACAGTCAGTAGGCTTTAATATTTCGCTTACCGATAACGATGGAGGCGATAAGATTAAATGGAAGCTTTATCCGATACCCGGAGATTGCAGCGGAGATGACACAAAGAGCTTATCCGATCTTTATTTCTCCGTAGTATAAACCAAATCATCGAAGAAGGCCTAACAAGGCCTTCTTTTTTTGTGCCTTAATAACACCTGCACTATTATATAGAGCAGTTCATATTATGTATGAGATATTATGTGAACTTAGTGGAAGGTGGTTGGATGTCTACTTCATCAAGGCTAACAGAAGTGTTTAATAAATCAAATGAAATTACATTTAATAATAATTCAAAATATATTTTTTTCAGTGACTGCCACCGGGGGGATAACAGTAAAGCAGATAATTTCGCTCCCAACAAGGATATTTATTTAAAAGCGATGGAGCATTACTATGCAAAGGGTTATTCCTATATAGAAATCGGTGATGGTGATGACCTTTGGGAAAATACTCATTTCTCAAGAATTTTTAAGGCTCATCAGGACGTATATGAGCTTCTGAGGAAATTTCATTCAGAAGGACGCTTCTATATGATATATGGAAACCATGACATTTATAAAAAAAGCAGTAATTTTATAAGAAAAAATCTCTATGAATATTACAACAGCAAAACTGACAGCTTTGAACCTCTCTTCGATGATATCAAAGTTCACGAAGGCCTTATTCTAAGATATAAAGACACTCCCAACAAGATCTTTGTTGTTCATGGCAACCAGGGAGAAATTATGAATGATACACTGTGGCCTATTGCATGTTTTGTTACCAGATATGTGTGGAGAAGGATGGAACTTATACGCGGCAGGGGTAATGGCGGATACAGGAGTGCTGAAAGAATGTACCGGATTAAGAGCAATATAACAAACTGGATAAACGCCAACAATCAGATGATTATTACCGGACATACCCATTACATTGCTTTTTCACATCCAGGAGACCCGCCATATTTCAATGACGGCTGTTGTGTATATAAAGGATTCATTACCGGAATAGAAATCGAGAACGGTGAAATCAAGCTTGTTAAATGGAGCCGGAATGAAGACAGATTTGAAAAAGCCTCCATAATTCATGAAGTTATTGCAGGACCCGAGAAGCTTGAGGATTTCTTTAGATAACCCTGATAGCTTATAAAATCACATTTTGCTAACTGTCAAAATAATATAATATAAAGATGTTTTAGGAGAATGAAAATGCAAACCGTTATGCTTGGTTCAACCGGCCCGGATGTAAAGCTTTTGCAGGCTGTGCTTGCAAACATAGGATACTACAGAGGTAATACTGACGGCTACTTTGGTCCACAAACTCAAAGCTCCGTAATAGCCTTT
This sequence comes from Bacillota bacterium, assembly GCA_023397675.1. Taxonomy (GTDB): domain Bacteria; phylum Bacillota; class Clostridia; order Acetivibrionales; family JANLFN01; genus JAEZTC01. The sequence continues at coordinate 84,758 of JAEWTV010000017.1, forward strand.
CAAAGGAGCAACGGTTTACTGCCTGATGGTGTTGTAGGACCTGCAACCTGGGGTGCGCTGGACAGATATTTAAGGGGATATGAACGATATACAATAAGACCTGGCGATACCTTCTACTCACTTGCAAGACGTTACTATACAACACTTAATGCAATCCTTACTGCAAACCCTGGTCTTAATCCTAATTATCTTCAGGTAGGACAGCAGATAATTATTCCTTATGGCTATGATGTAGTCTTTCAGGGGCTTGATTATACATATGAAATACTTGAAATACAAATCTCGGGTCTTAGGGCAAGGTATCCTTTTTTAGAGGTTGGAACCATTGGAAATAGTGTACTTGGGAACAACTTATACTATATACGTATAGGAAGAGGGAACAACAGAGTATCATATAATGCATCTCACCATGCCAACGAATCGGTAACAACCCCTCTGCTTATGAGATTTATAGAACAGTTCAGCAAAGCATATTCGAGAGGTGTAAATCTGAGAGGGTATAATCTTGCAAGCATATATAACTACAGCAGCATGTTCCTTATACCAATGGTTAACCCCGACGGTGTAAATCTGGTTAATTACTGGCCTAATTACCCGAGTCACCAGTATTATGAGGCTGCTAAAATAAACACTACAGGGCGTCCGCTTCCTTCCGTGTGGAAGGCCAATATAAGAGGAACGGACCTCAATTTGAATTACCCTGCCTTATGGGAAAGAGAAAAGGAACTTGAGGAACAGCAAGGAATAACGGGACCTGCGCCAAGGGATTACGGCGGACCCAGCCTATTATCCGAACCCGAATCACAAGCTATGCACAGCTTTACAATTCAAACAGGCTTTAACCTGGTAATAGCTTATCATACACAAGGCGAAGTGATATACTACCAGTTTGAAAACCTCGCCCCACCACAATCACTTACAATAGCTCAACAATTCAGCCGTGCAAGCGGCTATACAGTAGCAACAAATCCTGGTGAAGCCTCATATGCAGGCTATAAGGACTGGTTTATACAGGACTTTGGGAAACCCGGATTTACTATTGAAGTAGGCAGGGGAACAAACCCTGTTCCAGCCTCACAGCTACCGGCTATATATCGGCAAAACGAAGAAATTCTTTTGCTCGGGGCACTTGTAACATAAAAAGGCACTGAAAAAGGCCCGTATTTTCAACGGGCCTTACATTTTCATAAATGTGTGTTATACTTCCAATGCCTGCTTCAAATCTTCAATTATATCTTCTACTGCCTCTATACCAACTGAAAGTCTTAAAAGCTTGTCATCCACTCCAAGCTGGTTTCTTATCTCTTCAGGTATAGCAGCATGTGTCTGAAGCATTGGGTATGTAATAAGGCTCTCCACACCCCCCAGGCTTTCAGCATAAAAAATCATTTTAAGTCTGCTTAAAAGTGCTTCGATAATAGCTGCATCCTTTACGGAAAAAGATATCATTGCACCAAACCCTGATGACTGCCTTTTTGAAATTTCATATCCCTGGTGGTCGGGAAAACCAATGTAATAAACCTTATCAATCTTATCATTGCCACGCAGCCACTTTGCAACCTCAAAAGCATTCTGCTGCTGTTTTTCGAGTCTTACTGCAAGAGTTTTTATTCCTCTCAACACAAGCCAGCTATCAAAGGGTGCAAGAATTGCCCCTTCGGACTTCTGTATGAGTTGAAAACGTTCTGCAAGGCTGTTATCTTTTACTATAACAAAACCAGCAAGAGCATCATTGTGCCCTCCAAGATATTTTGTTCCGCTGTGTATAACTATATCGGCGCCCAGTCCAAGCGGTTGTTGAAAGTAGGGCGTTAAAAAAGTATTATCAACAATCATCAAAATCCCTGTTGAAGCAAGCAATTCGCTTACAGCATTTAAATCTGTAACCCTCATCATTGGATTTGAAGGTGTCTCTATAAAACATGCCTTTGTATTAGGCTTTATGGCAGTTTTTATACTACTCACAAAGCTTGTATCTATATAAGAAAATTCTATTCCATATTTTCTGTATATCTCTTCAAAAAGTCTGAAAGTACCGCCGTACAAATCGCTGGAAACAATAATATGATCACCCGGATTAAAAAGGGTTAAGGTTGTTGAAACAGCTGCCATTCCACTAGAAAAAGCAAACGCATAGCTTCCATTCTCAAGGCTTGCCATAGTCCTTTCAAGCTCCTCCCTTGTAGGGTTTTGAAGTCTTGAATAATCATAACCTGTAGACTGGTTTAAGCCAGGGTGCCTGAAGGTAGCACTCTGATATATCGGAAAGCTGACGGCACCTGTAAACGGATCGTTGCCTTTACAGCCATGAACCACCTTTGAACTTATATCCATATAAATATCTCCTTAATAAATACCAAAGTAATCCTATATGTTTTATATAATATAGGTGTATGAAACTATTGTCAATATAAATTAAGGATTGTTTCAGTTTTTTGAGTTTTCAATTTTCTCGGCAAGTTCATTTAGATAAATCCATCTGTCCATGACATCATTCAGTTTCTGTTCAATTGCTTCCTTTTCAGAAATGAGTTTTTGAAGCAGCTCAAAATCAGACGCCGCTTCATTTATGGAGTTTTCAATATTTTTCAGCTGTTCCTCTAATTTAGCTATAATATCGTCAATTTGCGAAAATTCCTTCTGCTCATTAAAGGTAAACTTTAATGGTCTGGCTTTATTATAGCTCTGACTGTTATCCTTGTCTTTCCGTGTCTCTTTTGAATCCGTTTCAGGCTTTTGTTCACCCAAATATTCCTGGTAATCGGAATAATTGCCCTCAAACTGCTTTATCAACCCGTTTCCCACAAAAACAAACAGTTTTTCCGCAACCCTATCAAGAAAATACCTGTCATGGGAGACAGAAATAACTGCTCCAGGAAAACTGTCAAGATAATCCTCCAATATTGTAAGTGTTTGAATATCCAGATCATTTGTAGGTTCATCAAGCAAAAGTACATTAGGGGCTCCCATTAGCACACGCAATAAGTACAGGCGCCGCTTTTCACCGCCTGAAAGTTTGGATAAAGGAGTCCACTGAGTTTCGGGAGGAAAAAGAAACCTTTCAAGCATTTGTGATGCCGTTATAGTCCCTTCAGAGGTCGAAATGAATTCGGCTTCTTCCCTGATATATTCTATAACTCTGAGGTTATCATCCATTTCATTATTTTCCTGAGCAAAATAACCAATCTTAACAGTAGAACCTGTTTCAACTGTTCCCCTGTCAGGTTTAATACAGCCAGCAATTATCTTTAGCAAAGTAGACTTGCCAAAACCGTTAGGACCGATTATTCCTACACGATCGCCCCTCAATAAAATATAGCTTAAATCATCAATAAATTTATTACCTGAGAAATCCTTGCCAATACCGTTCATTTCAACAATTTTTTTACCCAGCCTGGATGAACCGGCAGTTATTTCTACTTTATCCGAAACATTAATAGTTTTCTCATTATTAAGCTTATCAAATCTATCCAATCTTGCTTTTTGTTTGGTTGACCGGGCTTTTGCACCTCGTTTGACCCATTCCAGCTCATTCCTGATAAGATTAAGACGTTTTCTCTCAGAGGCCTGCTCAAGATCTTCTCTTTCCATTTTCATTTGGAGGTATTTTGAATAATTAGCCTGGTAGCTGTACAGCTTTCCTCTGTCCAGTTCTATTATCCGGTTAGCTACCCTGTCAAGAAAATACCTGTCATGGGTAACCATCAGCAAAGCTCCTTTATGAAGACTTAGACTTTTTTCAAGCCACTCTACCGTTTCATTATCGATATGATTTGTAGGCTCATCAAGAATAAGCAGGTCCACTTTGTGTATAAGGGCAGCTGCCATTGCAACTCTTTTCTTCTGTCCACCGGAAAGCTTTGAAATTACGGCCTGAAAATCAGAAATACCCAGCCTTGTAAGAATGCTTTTAGCTTCATTCTCTACAGTCCATGCGCCTGCAGAATCCATACTCTGAGTATATTTTAGTAGTATCTTCTGGTTCTCATCATTTTGATTTTCAGCATAATTATGCAATGCAGCTTCATATTCCCTTATAAGCTTCATCACAGGGGTATCCCCCGAAAAAATATGAGAAAGAACCGTTTCATCTTCATTGAATACAGGGGTCTGAGGCAAATATCCTGTTTGTATACCGTTTGCTTTGATAATATTGCCCGAGTCAGGTTCTTCAACCCCGGCAATTACTTTAAGAAGTGTACTTTTCCCGGTACCGTTTATTCCTATAAGCCCTATTCTCTCGCCCTCATTGATCCCTAATGAGATATCACTGAATAAGACCTTTTCGCTATAGCTTTTTGAAATTTTCTCTGCAGAAAGTATGTTCAAATTCTTCACCTATATAGTTTTTCTTTTCATTATACAGTAAAAAAGCACTTGATACTAATCTCAAATAGAAAGCCCTGTAAAATATTTTATTGTTTAATATAAAGAGCAGCTGTAAACAGCTGCCCGATTTTGCTATCTTCTTAATATTTCTGCTTTCTTTTTCTGATATTCCTCATCCGAAATCTCGCCCTTTGCATATCTCTCATTGAGAATTGAAAGAGCATAGTTATTAATGTTACTGCTTGTTTGATTGCCGGAACGCTGTATATATCTTACCAGTGCAACTATAACCAAAACAGCTATTATACCCATAACAGCCATCATTATCATTCCATAGCCCATCATCCCATATCCATAATAGCCCATCATAATAATCACCTCATGGTTTATAAAGCTCATTTTTTCTAGTTTCTATACTGTAATCATATGTAAACGGTTTTTTCTCGTATAAATACAAAAGGATCGGAAAACAAGAATCCGCTCCCCAGTATAAATTCCAAACAAGAGATTTATAATTTAAATTTGCTTGTTTGCTTTCCAAGTAATTCAGCCAGTTGGGCCAGGCCTTTAGCCGACTCTGCAATAACCTCAAATGATGCGAGTTGCTGCTGACCTGCCGCAGATATTTCCTCCATACTTGCAGCCGATTGCTCTGCAATAGCTGCCATATCCTGAGTTTGTGCAGATATATGCTTTGATTTCTCATTAATATTTTTCATTGACTTTGCAGTTTTCTGAAAACCGGTAACTATATTTTCATAGGAGCATTTAATTTTACCAAAAGCCTTCTGTGTTATATCCAAAGCATCTTTCTGTTCCTGCACAAGGTTATTAGAATTATTAATATTATTTACAACCTGTTCTGTTTTATTTCTCGTATCATGTGTAATATCAATTATAACCTTTGCGGCTTTGGATGATTCTTCTGCAAGTTTTCTTATTTCATCAGCAACAACAGCGAAGCCTTTTCCTGCTTCACCGGCCCTTGCTGCTTCAATTGCCGCATTAAGAGCCAAAAGATTTGTCTGGTCAGCAATGGATGTAATTATATTTATTGTATTGGACACTTGTTCAATCATTTCACTAAGTTCATATATTGATTTTGTCACCTCAGCTGATATCGAAACATTTTCTTCCATCTTGTTTATTTGAACATCAACTGCTTTTTGTCCATCCTCTATTATATTAAGTGACTGTGCTGCATTTTCGGAACCCAAAAGAGCTTCACTTGTAACATTTTCAATCAGATTTGTCTCCTCCGAAAGAGTTTGGTTTATCGCTCCCAATTTTTGAGCCTGACTGCTGTTTCCTTCTGCAACCTCAGTTATGGTATTTACCACCTGCGTAATAGTTTTCACATTCTCTTCAGTTGTTTTACTAAGGTTACCTGCATGTTCTTCAAGATCTTCCGATATATGATTAAGTTCTTTAGCTACAGCTGACATTGATTCTCTTGTTTCAAATAAAGCCTTAGCCATTAAGCCACTTTCATCTTTGTATTTATTTAATACTGCATAGGAAGGGTCTTCTGCCAGTTCAAAAGCAGCTGTTTTTTTAGTGAGTTGTGTTACTTTTACAATGGGCTTTGATATGTATCTGCCGAAGAAATATGCCAAAATCACTCCGATAATCAGTGAAAGCAAAAAACTATATAAAACAAAGGTTGGAAGGTTAAATAAACCTCCCGGTGCCCCCTGTACTGCAGTACCTGATGTTGCAGTTTGAGCAGTTGTACTAACGGCTGCAGTACTGTCAGTCTGCGGAGCGCCCGTATTATTCATTGTGATTGATGCTAAAATATTTAGTACTGCTACTATTAATACATTAACTGCAGATAGAATAACAATTTTGGTAGATATCTTTTTCATGGTGTTCTCCTTTGTTATGTAAAGTTTATGAATTAATTTTATACCAGGATACCATGTTAAATCTCCGCAAAATTGTGGCAAAGTTATGATAATTATTTAATTATGTAAACGGCATGGAAATTGATTAAAATAAAAAATAGGCAGGTTTATTTGCCTGCCCATTCAGTGTTGGGATTACATATTACTCATAATGAAAAGATTCGGATTCAGCATACCAAATATCATTGCGACATGGGCTACAACAAGGAATACACCTACAAATATTGAATGGAGCTTAAGTTTTTCTACCTCATTTTTTCTTCTTCCGATAATACCCATTTCAAGCAGACTTATACCTAAAAGCGGTATTACTCCTGATAAATAAAAACCTACTGCAGTTACATCTGCAAAACCTCTCCATTGCCCGCCTGTAGTCAAAGGTACAACTGCATCGATGAGAAGATAAAGAAATATACCCAAGAAATAAAGGCCCGCAAAAATACCGGTAATCTTATTAAGCTTTCTAGTAAAACCGCTAAGCTTTCTGGTAAATAAAATAATAAGCTCGGTTATTGCCAAAGTTTCGGCACAAATAACAGGTACCGCCATAAATATCAGCAGATGCCACGGCTGGCTGGTTGCAAGCAATTCCATATAATGCGTCATTTCCTGCATGATCATTTCTCCTTCGTGTCATTTTTATTTATCTCGATTATATAAAAAAAGTTTGAAGAATTTATGAAGATGCAATCAAAGTTCTTTTGGTAGTATTACTGTAAACTCTGAACCTTTGTTTAATTCACTTCTAACTTTGACATGACCCTTATGCGCCTCAACTATTGACTTCACTATTGCAAGCCCTATCCCAGAACCTCCTGTGAGCCTGTTGCGGGATTTATCGGCTCTGTAGAATCTTTCAAAAATATACTTAATATCTTCAGGAGGAATTCCAACCCCTGAATCTCTAACCTCTATAACACACTCATTCTCATATTCCTGAACTTCTACTGATACCTTGCCACCGGGGTTTGTATATTTCAATGAATTTGAAACTAGATTTATTATAACCTGACTGATTTTATCCCTGTCAGCATTTATTTGTACTTCATCTCCGCTAAATTCAAGCTCAATACCCTTTTTTAAAAATTCAGGCTCGAAATTTGTAATAATGCATTGAATTAGCTCTGAAATATTAAAGGCAGTCTTATGCAGAACAAGATTCTCGCTTTCAAATCTTGCAAGTGTTTCAAGGTTTCCTACCAGTTTACCTATTCTTACTATCTCTTCATGGCAGCTCTTTAATCTCTCTGTATCGGCTGTCCAAATACCATCAATCATTGCTTCCATATGGCTTTGCAGCGTTGCAATAGGAGTCCTTAGTTCATGTGCGACATCGGCAGACATTCGCTTTCTAAGAGTTTCCTGGCTTTCAAGAGATTCTGCCATATCGTTTACAGCTGTGGTCAATTGGATAATTTCTTCTGTAGATGAATCCTCATTAATTCTCCCACTGAAATAACCTTTTGAAATTTGCTGAGCTGAGTTTATAACCCTCGATATAGGCTTGCTCAGACGTTTTGACATATAGCTACCAAGAATAATTGCAATCACAAGTGAAATAATTCCTATAGTAATCAATAAACCATTTAAAGTATTTATAAATGCAAGATCATTATCAGTAAAGTAAAATGGGCCATAATACCCTATATTGACAGTTCCTATCCTTACATTATTCCTGTTTAATGGGAAGCTATTTTCCTGGTAACCGCCATTAAAATCCGGATAATGGCTTTGCATATTCTTTGACATGTGTTTGAGCATTTGTGTACAAAACCCGCTGTTATGCATTGTTGCATCCCATATAGTATTTCCGTTTACATCCTTTACTTTAATAATCATTCCCTGTTCCAGCGCTGTCAGCCCAACATTTTCAACAGTGCTGTTATTCCATCCGTTCCCGGGAAAGTATTGCTGACTGATTAAAGATATATATTGATTACTTCTTTCATCAAGCTGTTTGATAATATAGTTTTTAAACTGCTTTTCAAGTAAAAGATTGGCAGCAACGCTTATAAGCACTACTAAAAGCAGTGCTACAAAGATGTATGATGCTGAAAGCTTTATACGAAGATTAAGTTTCATGCTATTCACCGCCAAATCTATAGCCAAGTCCATGGGCTGTAATTATATATACAGGGTTTTTGGGGTCTGATTCAATCTTCTGACGTATATTTTTTACATGAGTATCTATAATCCTGTCATAGCCGTTAAAATCGTCCCCAAGTACTATATCTATAAGCTCTTCACGAGAAAAAATCCTTTTGGGAAACTTAACAAAGGTCATAAATAACTTATATTCATTAGGTGTAAGGCTTACTTTAACTCCCTTTTTCAGTACTTCGGATTCATTGCTGTTTATTACAAGATCATCATTAAAAAAAGACAGAACATTTGCCAAAGGTGCAATTTCGCTATCTGAGCGACGGAGTACGGCTAATACTCTTGCAACCAGCTGTTTGGGACTGAAAGGCTTTGTTATATAATCATCCGCGCCTATGTTAAGGCCTTCAAGTATATTGTTTTCTTCAACCTTAGCTGTCAGCATTATAATTGGAACTCTGGATTTTTTTCGCAGTATTCTGCAAACCTCTTCACCTGACATATCAGGAAGCATTAAATCCAGGATGATTAGAGAGGGAATAGCTATGCTGCACATATCCAGAGCTTGCTTCCCATTGCCGGCGCTAGATACGTCAAACCCGCTGTTTTCAAGATAAGATACAACCACTTCAACAATTTTGGGTTCATCATCTACAACCAGAATTCTTTTATTATCGGTAAGCATTTAACCTCCTGTATTTAAATTTAAAGCTCCCTAAAAGGAGCCTTAAATACTGAATGCCATAATAGATTAATATCCTTTTGTACCTGCTTATTTCTTATATTTCCATTCCTGTTCTGACCATTCAGAAACATTATTATAACTTGCTGCATTTGAGGAAGGGTTAAAGCCTTTCAAACTAAGAGAGTTAGTTACAACAGATACAGAACTGAATGCCATTGCCCCGCCTGCTATCATAGGATTAAGGAATCCCAGTGCCGCAAAAGGAATACCTATTACATTGTAAAAGAAAGCCCAGAACAGGTTTTGTTTTATTTTCCTCATTGTTTTTCTTGAAAGCCTTATGGCTGCCGGTATAGTCCTCAAATCGCCTCTCATAAGAGTGATATCTGCAGCTTCTATAGCTACATCGGTGCCAGTACCTATTGCCATTCCAATGTCTGAAGTTGCAAGTGCGGGGGCATCATTAATACCATCACCAACCATAGCAACAACCTTACCCTTTGCTTTCAGCTTTTCAACCTCCTGAGCCTTGTTCTCCGGAAGAACCTCTGCAAGCACGTTAGTAATACCCACCTGTTTAGCGATTGCATTCGCGGTACGCTTATTGTCACCAGTTATCATATAAACCTCAATACCCATATTAATGAGGTCGTCTATTGCTTCCTTAGAGTTTTCCTTCAGCGTATCGGCAACTGCAATTACAGCTTCCAGCCTGTTATCAATTGCCATAAGCATTGCTGTCTTGCCTTCGTCCTCGAGCTTTGTAATAGTAGATTCCAGGTTGCCCGCTTCGATATTTTTTTCATTCATTAGCTTTCTTGTTCCAATGTATATTGTTTTCCCTTCTATCACCGATAATACGCCTCGGCCGGGAATAGCTTCAAACTTATCCGCATCCGGCACAGTTCCGAATTGTTGCTTGCCCTTTTCATAGATTGCAACGCCAAGCGGATGTTCCGAAGCCTTTTCAGTAATTGCTGAAAGGCGCAGTATTTCATTTTGGTCAATATTATTCAATGAGATAACATCAGTTACTTCAGGCTCACCTTTTGTTATTGTTCCTGTTTTATCAAGCACTACCGCATTCAGCTTATAAGCTGTCTCAAGATGTTCTCCGCCCTTTATAAGTATACCGTTCTCCGCGCCCTTGCCGGTCCCTACCATTATAGCTGTCGGAGTCGCCAGTCCCAAAGCACACGGACAGGCTATAACCAATACGGCAACAGCGCTGATTATTGCCTTTGAAAAATCTCCTGTAATGAGGTACCAAATTATAAATGTAACCAGTGCAATCCCTACAACTGTTGGAACAAATATTCCTGAAACCTTGTCTGCAATTTTCTGTATCGGTGCCTTTGAACCCTGGGCATCCTCAACCATTTTTATAATTTGCGAAAGTGCAGTATCCTTGCCTACCTTTGTGGCTTCAAACCTGAAAGTTCCGTATTTGTTTATTGTCGCACCTATTACAAAATCTCCAGCCTTTTTTTCAACAGGAAGACTTTCTCCCGTTAACATTGCTTCATCCACAGATGAATTGCCTTCAACAATTTTCCCGTCTACCGGAATTTTCTCGCCAGGCCTTACTATTACTATGTCACCAGGTTCAACTTCCTCAATAGGTATGTCAACTTCAATCCCATCCCTTAATATCCTTGCTGTTTTTGCCTGAAGCCCCATAAGCTTTTTAATTGCTTCGGAGGTCTTGCCTTTGGCAACTGCTTCAAAATATTTGCCCAGCAGTATAAGAGTTATAATTATTGCAGCCGCTTCAAAATACAAGCTTTTCATCATACCATGCTGCACCTTTTCAAAAAAAACGTTATAAAGGCTGAAGAAATAGGCTGCAGAGGTTCCCATGGATATAAGCACATCCATATTTGCACTTTTTGCTTTTAAAGCCAGAAATGCATGTTTATAAAATCTGAATCCAATTATGAACTGGATTGGTGTTGCAACTGCAAGCTGAAAATACGGGTTATGCAGAAATTTAATCTCGATTCCAATGACTGATAGCAGCATGGCTAAAAGCAGCGGAGAGCTTAGTATTATTGAAACTATCAGGCTTATTTTAAGCTTCCTGATTTCCCTTTCCCTTTGCTCTTTTTCCCTATCTGCAGAAACCTCTTCAGCCCGTTCTGCACCATAACCCAAAGCTTTTATTTCATTAATCATTCCGGATACTTTTATTTTAGCCGGATCATACTCAACGCTTGCCCTTTCGGTTGTAAGATTTACAGAAGCCCTACTTACGCCTTCAAGCCTTGAAAGCTTTCTTTCAATTCTCGCAGAGCAAGCTGCACAAGTCATGCCCGAAACTTTTAATTCCACTTTGTTTTCTTTCGAAACTTCTTCCTTAATAACATCATAACCCAGCTTTTTCACTGTTTCCTCAAGCTTACCGATATCAACAAGCTTATCATCATACTCAACTGAAGCACGCTCAACGGCAAAATTGACATTTGCTTTGTCAACTCCTTCAAGCTTGCCCAAACCCTTCTCTATTCTAGCAGCACAAGCCGCACATGACATACCCGATATTTTAATTGTTGTCTTCTGCAACAAATCTCTCATCTCCCTTAACAACTGACTTCATCTATATCTTTGATTCTTGATTGTATTCTATTAATCTTTAGTTCTTTATTTTCTTATTAATCTTTAATTCTCAATTCTACATTCTCAATTCTCAATTACCTTTAGATCTTGCTTTTTAACTATAAATTGTAAACTATACACTGCCCTTAACTGTCCTCTCGTCCTCTGTCAACTGTCAACACGTTTTACCTTTCAACATATCTTAACTGTACATTGTAAACTGTAAATTGTACACTAATAATTATCTCGCACAGCATCCAGGAGCACTGTTGGAACTGCTGTTTGCCTCATTAATATCACTGTTTGAAACATTGGAAACATCTGGAACAACTTTAACAACACTTGATATCATACCCATTGAGCATGTATATGATATATTCCCTTCTGAATCGGGTGTAAACTCAATTATATTATCTCCCGGTTCAAGCTGTTTAACAATATCGAGTTTGGGAATAACAAGAGTACCATTACATCCGTTAATATCACTGCCGTCGGCCTTTATATCCCACTTTACAGGAATACCCTTCTGTACAATTATTGGCGTATAGCTATTTGATAAAAGTTTGGTATTTATGACTTGTACATCGCCCTCTATCTTTGCTACGTTTTCAGTGCCTACAGATTGAGGTGCGGCATAAGCAACCAGGTTAACACCTGAAAGGTTAAGACCCCTGTTGACCATTATAATTCCAAGAATTAAAACCAGTGCAGCGCTGACCTTCATCATTTTATGTGTAAACTTGCTGTTGAGCAATGAACCTAATGCACCAAACCCAAACATTAAAGGTACTGTACCAATGCTAAATACAAACATGGATAATGCTCCTGCGAAGAAGCTTCCTGTACCTAAAGCATACAACTGCATTGATTGCAGCGGACCGCATGGCATCAGGCCATTCAAAAGGCCAACTATCAGAGGTCCCCTTTGTTTCTTTCCACTATTTATCTTTTTAGCCAGCACTTTTGGCATTCTTGGACTGATTTTTCTAAGCCATGGGAAAATGTTGAGCATATTTAGTCCCATTATAACCATAAAAAGTCCGGCCAGCATACCGATTATTCCTTTAGTAGTACTTGAGAAGCTTACAGCAGAGCCTAAAGCTCCCACCAACCCTCCTATAGCAGTGTAAGAAATGACCCTGCCCAGATTATACATCAGACTCGGCTTAAGTTTTGAAAGCTTGCCATCATTTGTTTCTGCCTGCTTGTAGGAAACACACTGTGAAAGGTTAATACCACCGCACATTGCGACACAGTGTATTGATGTTATTAAGCCAACAACAAATAGTATTCCATAACCCATTGACTGGTTAATCTGAGGAATAAAGCTGAAATTAAAGCCAATTGTATTATTTATGATAACGTAAGCAGCTAGGATAATTATACCTATTCCCAAAAACTGATTTATCTGTGATTTTTTCTTTACTGATTCTTTGTTATCAGGCTTGCCGTTGCTGGTTTGCATGGCATTATTCCAGGGCTTGTTAGTTATGGAGAAACCAAGCTTTTCTATTTCTAAAGCAATCTGTTCTAGTGTAATAGCATTTGAATCATACGTTACATAAACATTTGAGCTGCTGAACATTACATTAACATCTATTACCCCATCCAGCTTCTTAATATGGCCCTCAATTTTCGCTTCACAATCAAATCCCGACATACCTTTGACCTGAAGCACCTTACGCATTATGCTCTTTGGTTTATTATCTTTTATAGGGGCATGTTCCTTCGTCTTATTTTTAATAGTATAGCCAAGCTGTTCTATAGACCCAATAATTCTGTCAAGTGTCAGTACACTGGAATCGTAGCTTATATTAACTATGGCATTAGAGTATGAAGCATTTACTTTGGTTACACCATTAAGCTTCCTTAATACATTTTCTATACGGAGTTCGCACCCTGAGCAGGTCATTCCCTCCACCTGCAGCTTAACAATTGTTATATTGCTTTCCATATATACCTCCTAATTAACCTTGAACTATCCTTTCTGTTTATAATAGCAATGAAATTTGTAGATATTATGAAGATTTATCAATTCATTCAGGAGGTATTTATTTGACTAAAACAAAAGTCCTTTCTACAAGTGATGAAAGAACTCTAATATAAGTTTTTTGATTTTCAAGGAAATTTGTTAAACCGAATTTTAAAAAGATAGGGCCCTTGCGGGCCCCACCTAGTCTTTGTCGCTCATATGCTCTTCGGCATACTCTATCATTTTTTTAACCATGTTACCGCCGATTTTTCCAGCATCCCTCGCTGTTATATCACCGTTGTCCCCATCCTTTAGTTCTATGCCTTCTTCGGCAGCAACTTCATATTTCAGTTTATCAAGTGCGTTTTCAGCTTTAGGTACCAACTTTTTGTTATGTGCCACAAGCATCGCCCCTCTGAAATATATTATCCTTTCGGACATTTAATATTGTTTGCAATAAAAGAGACAATATCCTTTTGTTAATAAAGATATTTTTTCTAATGTTTTAATAAAACTTTAAGCCTTAAATCTATCCTCAATATACTGAATAGCACTATCCAGGTAGTTGGTGCCATGTTTTTCTATTTCACCTTTATCACACAATTCTGCTATTAAAGGATCAATAGGTATCTTTCCAAGTACTTTTGTTCCCAAATTTTCAGAAATGGTATCAATCTTGCTCTCACCATACAGCCTAATCTCTTTGCCACAGTCAGGACATTTAAGATAACTCATATTCTCAACAATGCCCAGAACAGGTATGTTCATCAATTTGGCCATATTGTATGCCTTTTTTACAATAAGCGAAACAAGGTCCTGCGGTGATGTTACAATAATTATGCCATCCAGAGGTATAGTTTGAAAAACTGTAAGCGGGACATCCCCTGTTCCCGGAGGCATATCAAGGAATAAATAATCGACATCTCCCCATATAACATCTGTCCAAAACTGCTTTACGGTTCCTGCAATTACAGGACCCCTCCATATTACAGGTGCATCCTCCTCTTCAAGTAGAAGGTTTACTGACATTATTCCAATACCATTATGGGTTTTTTGCGGGTAAATACCGAACTCAGACCCTTCCGCTTTTTTATTTACACCAAATACTTTCGGAATTGATGGTCCTGTAATATCTGCATCAAGGATGCCGACACTATAACCCTTCCTGCGCATAGCAACCGCAAGCATGGATGTAACAAGCGACTTACCTACTCCGCCTTTTCCGCTTACAACCCCAATTACCTTCTTTATTGAATTAAGTTCATGTGTTTTTTCTATAAAACTCTGCTTTCTGCTTGAACAGTCTTTGGAACAGCTTCCACAATCTGTACTGCTGCAATTTTCACTCATATTTTTGCCACCTCATAATCTCTTATTCTTATAGTTGTATTAACTCTTTAACTTATTCATTATTATAGACTTAAAACAAAATAAACAGAAGGAATATATTTACTTCTACCCTAATTAACAAGTACTAAAAGGGAAAAATAAAAGGCCGCTTTATTAAGCAGCCCTTTATATATAAGGATTTCAAGGATTTGAGTTTTGAAATCAAGAATTTTATTATTTAACTAATTTATTTAATTTTGCTTTTTAGTCTACCCGCATTTCGAGAATCCGCAATTCCTGCATACCACGCAGCCACCTTCATGTTCCAAAGCCTTACCGCATTCAGGACATGCAGTCATTGTCGCTGCCATATTTTCGTCCTCTTCATTTTCCTTTTCAGGATTCATGCATACATCCTTAGTCGGGCATGTAGAGCAATTTTCATTTACGCATTTTGCAGTCGGCTTGGGTATATAGTTTTCGCTTGCTGATGTTTCGCTAAGCTCTTCTGCCTTACCGTTCTGAAGTTTAATAACCTTCTCTATAAGTCTTCCTATTGCATCTGGGCAGGATGTAACTTTGAGACCCTTTTGCCTTATAGTTGACGGACATCTGATACCCTTAAGCTGTTCTACAATTGCCTTGGCATCAATTCCTGCACGAAGTGCTATTGATACCAGACGGCTTGTAGCTTCAGACTGTGAAGGGCATCCACCAGCACGGCCTGTATTCGTGAACACTTCACAAATCCCGTATTCATCATAATTAACGGTTATATAAAGGTTACCGCAGCCAATTCTAACCTTTTCGGTAAACCCTGTTGTTATGTCAGGCCTTGCCCTTGGAGAAATCCTGTCTGCACTTGCAGCCGTTTCATCAGTAGATTCAGGTTTTTCTTCCTTACCCGATACCTTTCCGATATTAAGCACCTGCATATCACGGCTTCCATCCCTGTATATAGTTACACCTTTGCAGTTAGATTTATACGCATGTACAAATACTTCCCTTACATCATCCAGGGTTGCTTCATGGCTTAAATTAACAGTCTTGGATACAGCATTGTCAGTATATTTCTGGAATGAAGCCTGCATTTTTACATGCCACTCGGGAGATATATCATGGGCTGTAGCAAATACATTCTGCACATCCTTTGGAATCTCGGGAAACCCTTTAGCACTACCTTTCTTTGCTATCCTTCTCATAAGATCATCCGAGTAAAAGCCATCAATCATGGCAATCTGTTTGAATAAAGGATTAACTTCAAGAAGCTCGTCATTGTCCATAACATTTCTTATATAGGAGATTGCAAATAAAGGTTCAATACCGCTGGAAACACCGGCGATAATACTTAATGTACCTGTTGGTGCAATGGTGGTAGTTGTCGCATTTCTAACCTTAACCCCAAGTTCCTTATAAATACTGTTATCATATTCAGGAAAAACTCCTCTTTCCTTAGAAAGTTCTATCGAAGCTTTCCTTGATTCATCCTGTATAAAGCTCATAACCTTTTCAGCAAGGTTTACAGCCCTTTGAGAATTATAAGGTATATTAAGCTTGCACAGCATATCCGCCCAGCCCATTACACCCAGGCCAATCTTTCGGGTTCCGCGAGTCATCTTGTCTATTTCCGGAAGCGGATATTTATTGACCTCAATTACATTGTCAAGGAAATGTACTGCTTTATGAACTACATCCTTAAGCTTATTATAATCAACTTCTGGCTTTCCGGCCGGATTCTTTATCATAAGGCTTAAGTTAATTGAACCCAGATTGCAGGCTTCATAAGGCAACAGCGGTTGCTCCCCGCAGGGATTTGTGCTTTCAATCTGTCCAAGTCCTGGTGTTACATTGTCTTTGTTAAGCCTGTCGATAAATATGATACCCGGCTCACCATTGTTCCAGGCCATATTAACAATCATATCAAAAACTTCCCGTGCATTAAGTTTTCCTATAGGCTTTTTTGAATGCGGATCAAATAATTCATAATCCCTTCCTTCCTCAACAGCCTTCATAAACTCTTCAGTAATTGCAACACTTATATTAAAGTTGGTAATATCTTTGTTGTCCTGTTTACAAGTAATAAAGTCAAGAATGTCAGGATGGTCTACTCTGAGGATACCCATATTGGCTCCTCTTCTTGTGCCGCCTTGCTTAACAGCCTCAGTAGCTGCGTTAAATACTTTCATAAAGCTTATGGGTCCACTGGCTACACCGCCTGTTGAATTAACTGAAGCCCCCTTTGGTCTCAGTCTCGCAAAGCTAAAACCTGTGCCCCCTCCGCTTTTATGTATCAAAGCAGCATTTTTTATGGTTTCAAATATGCCTTCCATGGTATCTTCTACAGGAAGGACAAAGCATGCACTAAGCTGCCCTAATGGTCTTCCGGCATTCATAAGAGTTGGCGAATTTGGCAGGAATTCAAGATTTGTCATAATGTCAAAGAATTCCTTTTCAGTTTTTTGGACTTCAGTTTCAGTAGTATAAGCTGCGTCTGCGGCAGCAACAGCTTTTGCTACTCTTCTGAACATACCTTCAACATCTTCTGTTAATTCTCCTACCTCATCTTTTGAGAGGTATCTTTTCTCCAGTACCCTAATTGCATTTTCAGATAAGTTCATAGTAAGGCCTCCAATGAAAACAACTATATTTAGTATAGTATATTTCTCCCAGCACAGTATATTGTATCATTTTTAAAAATCAAGTCAATATTAAAAAGTAACTTTTTTAATAGTAATTAAGTCCTATTAATTAAGGGATACAATGTATTTTAATAAGTTACTGTAAAAAATAAAAGGCCGGGTTATTGACCCCAGCCTTTTTATTACAATATCTTATTTTGTTTCAAAGTAATCTGTTTTATATATATTTGCAGGATCCCAAAGTATCCAGCCGTTTGATCCGCCATCATTTGCTGCTTTAATTTGTTCCTTTACCTGTGCAGGACCATATTTCTGTTTATACCCTGCCGGCAGATAACTTGCTGTAAATGCCTGTAGGTAAGGCCTGATCTTTGCTTTATAATCAGACACTGCAGATATCTTTGACATCGTTCTAAGCATTGTATTGTAGACCACTTTGTATGGTTCAAGATCAGGAGCTGTAAATTTAATCCCGTTAATCTCCTGCCCCACCCCATTATGCATTGCACCTGTTTTTGAAGCATTAGCAAAGTGTGATGGATAAATCATAGGACTTACATAATCGATGTCTTTTCCAACTCTTTCAATAATTTGTCCTATTGCTTCACCGTCTGACTGGCTTTCACATATAATTGCAAAAACATCGGCAGATACCTTTATGTCTTTTTTATGAAGTTCATCTGACGCTTTTTTAAGGAATTCTGAAATAATATCTGCCTTTGGAGATATTTGACCATAACTTACCTGTTTTGATGTTGCATCAGGAAATCTTACGTAGTCAAATTGTATTTCATCAAAGCCTTTATCTGCTGCTTCTTTTGCTATATCAATATTATATTGCTGGGCTTCTTCAGAAAAAGGCAGTATCCATCTTAAACCGTTATCATCTGTAAATGCCTGGCCATTTACTCTTTTTACAGCCAAATCAGATCGCTTCTGCCCAAGATAATTATCTCTAAAGCATACTACTCTGCCTATTACATAAATATTATTTTCATGAAGCTTTTTAATTACTTCCTCAGGGTTATACTTTTTATCGATTGCATTTATATTTTTTACTGCTTCAATATTTGAAGCATAATTTACCTTACCGCTTTCTTTAACATCAATTACAACGGCATTTAGATTTGTAGTTTTTGTAAGTTCAATTATATGATCAATTGTTTTGGGTATTCCGGCTGAATCACCACTAAGATATACTGCTCTAACAGGATCTACTTTTAATCTCTTAGGTCCTTCAACAGTATTTTGTTGTGCAGTGCTTGTCTGGTTACTAGTCGTTGCTGTAGTATTCTGATTAGTTGATGAAGTGCTTATAGTGCTTTTCCCAGGATTTTCCCCCACCTTATTGTTGTTCTTACCTTTTGTAAGAAAATAAATACCTAAAAGTGCCACAACCAATACTGCTGTAATAACTAAAACAATCGGTATCTTATTTCTGTTTCTCATAATTCTCCTTTTAACAACAAAATGTAATACTTTAAATTTATCAGAAATTAAGACTAAAAACAATATATGTATGTTTGGTTTTTTTATACTTATATCAAAACATTTGTTTTTAAGTATATTAAAAAAGGAAAGGTATATTTACCTTTCCTTTTGGCTCCTCAAGTAGGACTCGAACCTACGACCCTGCGGTTAACAGCCGCATGCTCTACCAACTGAGCTATTGAGGAAAGTATAACGGTAGTGTGTTTGTTCAACACATATAATATTATACTTATGCACCCCTATCAGGTCAATAGCTTTTTTTTGCTTTTAAACTTCTTAATTCAATTTATTAAGTTAATCCTTTATATATCATGCTCTTTTGCAATCTAACTAGTGTTTTCTACCGTATTGCAGCAACATTTCTCTTAATTTTGTAGCATGCATACCTTCATCTTCAGCAAATTTCTTAAATACTTCCTTTACATTATCTTCTTCAATCCTTTTAGAATTCATTTCAAAGTCCCTTACCATTTCCATTGAGTTCTGCCACAGTCTCAGAATCCTGTCATATGTGGTTATCATAATCTCATTGTCATTTGTTTCATCATATCTTAAAGTTTCCATTATATTATCACTCCTTATTTAAGCTTAATTCTGTTATATGATTTATTTTTGCATAAATAAGGTTAATTATTCTAAACAAGATTTATTTGTAATGCCAATTAATGCAAAAGAAAAAACTCGATGTTTTATCGAGTTTTAATCGAGGTAATCCTTTAATTTTTTACTTCTGCTTGGGTGGCGAAGCTTTCTTAACGCCTTGGCTTCAATCTGCCTTATTCTTTCTCTTGTAACGTTAAACTCCTTACCAACCTCTTCAAGTGTTCTTGCTCTTCCGTCGTCTAGCCCGAATCTAAGGCGTAGAACCTTTTCTTCTCTGGCAGTCAAGGTATCAAGCACATCTATAAGCTGCTCTTTTAAGAGCGTAAATGCTGCTGCTTCTGACGGAGCCGGTGCATCATCATCAGGTATGAAATCTCCCAGATGACTGTCTTCCTCCTCACCTATAGGTGTTTCGAGAGAAACTGGTTCCTGTGAAATTTTCATTATTTCACGAACTTTATCAACCGACATATTCATTTCCTTGGCAATTTCTTCAGGCTGCGGCTCTCTGCCCAGTTCCTGCAAAAGCTGCCTTGAAACTCTTATAAGCTTATTAATTGTTTCAACCATATGAACAGGTATTCTTATTGTTCTAGCCTGGTCTGCTATTGCCCTTGTAATAGCTTGTCTGATCCACCATGTAGCATATGTGCTGAACTTGTATCCCTTACGGTAATCAAACTTTTCAACAGCTTTTATAAGACCAAGGTTTCCTTCCTGTATAAGATCGAGGAACAGCATGCCTCTTCCGACATAACGTTTTGCTATGCTGACTACCAAACGAAGATTGGCCTCAGCAAGCCTGCGTTTGGCTTCATTGTCCCCGTTTTCCATGTTCTTTGCAAGTTCTATTTCTTCATCAGCAGATAAAAGGGGCACTTTTCCAATTTCTTTAAGATACATCCTTACAGGATCATCTATACTAATACCTTCAGGTACTGAAATGTCGTAATCCTCTTCAGTAAGCTGGATATCTTCCATTTCAGCTTCAATGTCACCTACAATGTCAATACCCATGTTCTCAAGGGTTTCGTATATCTTTTCAACCTGATCGGGTTCAAGTTCTATTTCTTCAAAAGCATCCATTATTTCCTTATAGGTAAGCATTCCCTTACCCTTGCCTTTTTCTATAAGTTCCTTCAGGATTACTTTTCTTGTATCGTTATTGGCCTTCACCTAGTTCCCCCTCCTTTCTTCTGAAAATGTTAAAGTTTCTTTCTTTCCATAATAAGTTGATTCCACTCTATTTTTAATTTTTCAACATCCCCTTCTGACAAGCTTTCCTTATTATTCAGCAAGTCAAGAATTTCCTTTGTCCGTCTCATGTTCTTGCGTTTCATGAGGCTTCTTATCAAGTCCGAAACTGCCCTGCCATTATCCTCGAAACTGCATTCGTTCTGTATAATCCTTGCATATTCATTGGCACAGGATCCATCAAGCATACTTAACAGCTCTCCTGGAACAATGCCTTTGCTTTTTTCCATCTTTTCAGTTATTAAATTATATATGTTCCTGCTTTCTTCGTTGGCAAAATCTTCTGCTTTTATTTTGTCCTTTACCAGCTTGTAAGTATTGTTATCCATACATATAATCGAAAGCAGCATACGTTCGTCGTGAATATTCGCCGAAGCATTTACATCTTCCGCAACATCCGTTTTTTTAATTTCAGCTATATTGCCGGTACGTCTTACGTTTTCTTTCCTGTTTACTTTTTTATATACTTCAGAGATTATAGCCTCTTCAGATATTTCATAATCATTTGCTACTTTTCTTGCATATGTTTCTATCTCAAATCTGTTGTTTGATTTAGCCAGCACTTCTGCAATCTTGTTTAAAAAGCTTATTTTACCCTGCGGACTGCTTATATCCATCTCTTTTCTATAAGATGCTATTTTGTATTCAAAAAGAGATGACGCATTGTCTACCAGCTTTCTGAAGGAATCCGGACCTTTCTTTTTAATATATTCATCCGGGTCCTTTCCGTCAGGAACTCTCAACACTCTTACGTTACAGCCGATATCATTCAATATTTCGAGGCCTCTCATTGTTGCGGACTGTCCTGCGGTATCCGCATCGTATGAAATAATTACCTCTTCAGAATACTTCTTTAGCATTCGTCCCTGGCTTTCTGTCAAGGCAGTGCCCAGAGAAGCTACAGTATTTATTATTCCACTCTGGTGAAGCGATATTACATCCATGTAGCCTTCAACGATGATAAGCTGCTTTTCACCGGAGTTTTTAGCAAAATTAAGTGCAAACAGGTTCTTGCCTTTACTATACACCGGAGTCTCAGGAGAATTCATGTATTTAGGCATCGAGGAGTCAAGAACCCTTCCTCCAAACGCAATTACATTCCCTCTTATATCAAATATGGGAAAAATAATTCTTCCCCTGAACCTGTCATAATACCCGCCTTTTTTACCGCTTAGCACCAAGCCGCTAGTAAGTATGGTTTCATCCTCGAAACCTTTGCTTTTCAAATATCTGTATAGAGCATCCATTCCTTCGGGATGATAACCCAACCCGAACTTTTTAATGGTATTCTGGGTAATTCCTCTATTTTTTAAGTATTCATTTGCTTTTGAATACTTTCCTGACTCAAGCGTATTATAGAAAAAACGTGCTGCCTCAGTATTTATTATAAGTAAACTTTGCCTTAACCTGGATTTTTCCTCATCCTCAGCCCCGCCTTCGGGAAGCTGGATCTTAGCCCTGTCTGCAAGGTATCTGACTGCCTCGATATATTCGAGGTTTTCCGCATTCATAATAAAATGAAATACGTTTCCGCCTTTACCGCAGCCAAAGCAGTAGAAAATCTGCTTGCCGGGTACTACGCTGAAGGAAGGAGTCTTCTCCCTGTGAAAGGGACACAAACCGAAATAATCCTTGCCCTTTTTCTCCAGCTTTACATATTCAGAAATAATATCAACAATATCATTATTGATTCTAATTTCTTCAATTATTTCATCAGAATATTTATTATACATTTAATATTCCCGGACATCTTCCTTTCACGCAGAATTATGTTTTTCCAAAATATCATAATTCCTTTTGAGAACCAAAATAGTATAATTATATATAACTAAAAGGTTCTGGTAAAAAATATGCCAATGTAGCTTTTGCATTTATATTTTTTCGACATATTTATAAATATTCCTTCTTTTTTTATAAATTAATTTATATAATTGTGTCCTAATTAAATGTAAAAAACCACAAAGCATGATATATTCAATATAAAATGGTTGGTTCTTTTCAAAACAAAATCTCACCTCAAAGCTGAAGAGATGAGAACATTACTTACTACTTAAACAATCCTTTTTTATGCCTGTATGGCATGTATTCCCATGTACAAAGTTTTGAGCTTTAGTTTATTATAGACATATATATTCTACATTAAATTAAAAATATCCTTCTTTAAATCTATGAATTATTTTTATTTCCAACAAAAGCCTATAATACTCAATTTTTATTTTTCCGTGTTTTTACAATTTTATTCACACAGGAATCAAAAAAACCTGAAGTATAATACCTTCAGGTCTTCATTTACCTAGTTTTATTTAAATTTTATGCCGATATGCCTACCATGTCATCAAGTATGAATTTTAGTTCCATCGGGGTGACAGTATTCCTTGCAATTCTTTCCAGTAATGCCTTTGCCTTTAAACGGTCATTGCAAACATCTGTAACAAATTCATCTTCAGTAACACCTGAATTTTCTTTTTTGATAATCTCAATACCGTATTTCTTTTCATAACCTGTACCATCCATGTATCCCGCGTCACTTTCCAGCAGATAATATTCAAGCTGCATACTTTTTCCGTTGTTTAAATCCTGCCCCTCCGAAATAACACTAACACTACTTTCCAGATACTTACAAATCATGATATAATCCCCCCTAATATTTTTCATGGTTATTATATATTAGGTTTGGGAATTATCAAACAAGAAAGTTTCGTTCTAAAAGCCTCTAATAGCACGGCTTTCGACAATTATTACAAATCATTTTATTATGATTTGAACAATCGTGACGAAAAATCATTTCTAATAGAGTATTATGACTAAAACTTTTTTGAGATATGACTATCTAAATCAATTCAACTATTTTTACATCGGTATTGACTGACAAGTCTATAAATGCGTCACCAACCTTAATAACCGGCTGTGATACATGACGTGAATTAATAAAAATGATTTCTCCAAGCAAGCCATTGCTAAGCTGTACAAGATCACCTATATAGTATGAAGCAATATTGCTCAGAAATGTATTTGTTACTACAGGATCTAGCAAACCGAAAGATTTGTTTTCCATGAAATCAAACACTTCGAAAGGTGATTCCCTTTCCTTATAGGACCTGTTAGAGGTCATCGCATCATAAACATCAGCAACAGCTATTATTTTAGCATATTCATGTATATTGGACCCATTTATTCCTACAGGGTAGCCTGAACCGTCGTTTCTCTCATGATGCATGAGTATACCAAGGCAAACATTCCGGCTTACTCCCTTCATGGACTCTGCAATCCTGTAGCCATATATTGGATGCTTTTTCATTTCTTCAAATTCAAGGTTTGTAAGTGTTCCTGTCTTGTTTATAATTGTAGCATCAACTTTGCTTTTGCCTATATCGTGTAAAACTCCTGCTTGTACAAGTTCCCTTACCTTGTTATTACCAAGCTTTAACCACTTTCCAATTAACATGGACAGCAGGGAAACGTTTACACTGTGAACATACGTATATTCGTCAACATTTCTAATTTCATTGATACACCCGACAATATCCCTGTTTTCATTTATTCTGGTATAAATTGAATCCGTTATGGAGTCAACCTTACCCATATCAAAGTTTTTGCCCATTGAAATATCATGAAGTACCTCTTTAATAACTTCAACATTTTCATTATACTGTGCATTGAATAGTTCAGAATTGCTTGCCGAAATAATTTCTTCAGACTCATCAAGGATTCTTATCTTGGATATGTCTATGTTCTTGAGTTTTCTGATAATATGCTCGTCCAGAATGGTTGTTTCAGAAACAATTATGCCTCCATATTCATTAAAAAGAGTTTCTGCCATCTTCATACCTGGTTGGGCACTATTGATGTTAATCGTCACTTTTCTCATAAGACACCATCTCTGAGCAAGATTGTTATTTCAACTTTCCGATGTAAAGCTTCAATGGAACTGGGAAAGTTGGACTTTTTCTTAATAACGTTACAATTATATCATAAATTTCCTTCAATATATACTTTCTTGATTTTTTACACACATGGAAATCTTTTTGCATTGATACAAATACTGAATTATGTTAACATAGTAACTGCAAGTCTAGATTATATTTACATTATTATAACCACCACTCACGGTGGATTTATTATGTTTTCACGTTTATGTCATACCTAAGAGGTTATGGCTTTTGTATTTGATATGACACTTAACATCTGCATTATGTTACCTTAGAAAAGGGGTGAGATTTAATATGGTGAAAAACACAAGTGAAAGCCTTCGTAAAATAAAGGATGCTTTCAGCGGACTTCATGATAAAACCAAGAAATTTATGATGATCGGGGTAAAAATATCATTAATTCTTCTTGCAATAGGGACAATACTTATAGGTGTAAATGTATATGTACTTAATCACGATGCCTATTTTTCGTTCATTGCAAACTCCATAGTTAAATCAGGTATTTCCGTACTTGCGGAAGTAGTTATAGGTTGCCTTCTGATTGATATGGCATATAAATCAAAAAGATAAACACTTTGGGGTGTTTATCTTTTTTTGACCTTTGTCTGTCACTTTTGTCCGTGTATTTCTTTATTATCAGTTTTAACTACCTTGTTTGACTCATCCATAAAAACAATTTTGGGTTGGAAGGTTCTTGCTTCATTCTGATCAAACATTCCATATGAAATAATAATTACAATATCTCCCGGATGAGCAAGCCTGGCAGCCGCACCATTAAGGCATATCATTCCGCTGCCTCTTTCCCCTTTTATAACATAGGTTTCAAATCTGCTTCCGTTATTGTTATTGACCACCTGAACCTTTTCATTTTCAATAATATTGGCAGCGTCCATAAGATCTTCATCTATAGTTATACTGCCAACATAATTAAGGTCAGCTTCAGTTACCACAGCGCGGTGTATTTTGGATTTCATAAGTGTAATAAACATTTGCTAAACCTCCAGTATTATATTATCTATAAGCCTTGTATTTCCAAACCTCACTGCCAGCGCTACAAGCATTCTTTTTTCTATTTTATTTATATTTTCAAGTGTATCTGCATCTACAATTTCAATGTATTCTATGTTTGCAAGACTTTCGGAGCTTATATGGTCATGTATTGACTTGTAAAGCTTTTCTTTAGATCTTTCACCGCTTTCAACAAGTTTTTGAGCATCAAAAAGTGATTGTGAAAGCACCAGTGCAGCCTTTCTCTCCTCACTGTTAAGATAAACATTCCTTGAGCTCATGGCGAGCCCATCAGCTTCTCTTATGATTGGGCATGTGATAATCTCAAGGTTCATGTGGAGGTCTTTTACCATTTGCTTTATAACTGCAACCTGTTGAGCATCTTTTTGCCCAAAATAAGCTTTATTGGGTGTTACTATATTAAAAAGCTTTGCTACCACGGTTGTTACTCCTCTGAAATGACCCGGTCTTGATTTGCCACACATTATTTCGGTGATACCCTCAACCGAAATATAAGTCTTGTAACCCTCGGGATATATTTCCTTTACTGAAGGGGCAAACACAATATCAACACCAGCCCGCTCGGCAAGTTTCATATCTTTTTCAAGGTCTCTTGGGTATTTGTCGAAGTCTTCATTAGGACCAAACTGTGTAGGGTTCACAAAAATACTTACAACAGTAAAATCATTTTCCGTTGTCGAATGCTTCACAAGTGAAATATGTCCCTGGTGCAGATAACCCATAGTAGGAACAAGACCTACGCTCTTGCCTGCCTGTTTTTGCGATTTTATTACCGCTTTCATATCTGCAACTGTCTCTATTATCCTCATATTAAACCTCCATGTCCCCGATGTGCCAAGTGAATTGTCCCATCGGGCACACCAAAAGTGTTAACACTTTTTTATGGGGTTAAATTTATTTTTATTGCACCTGCCATTGTTTTGTTTCACAAAACCGGCAGATGTGCATTAGCTCTCAGACTAAAATCTTTCAGCTAATATATCCTCCGGTTAAAAAGTTTTCTCAAGCTTTTCTATAATTTCATCATCTACTATGAATGAGTTCTTGTTTGTCGGGAATACTCCCTCATTAACGTCTTTTATATAATCCCTGGCGCAGTTTTCTATTGTATCTGCAAGATTGGCATATTTTTTTGAATGCTTTCTTTCTATACCCTTAAACATTCCTGTAATATCAGGGGTTACCAGAACCTGACCGTCGCATTGAGGTCCTGCACCTATTCCTATTGTAGGTATATCCAGTTTCCTTGTAATAATTTCTGCAAGTTTGTATGGAATGCATTCAAGCACTATGGAGAAAACACCTGCATCCTGCAGAGCTAAGGCATCCTTAAGTATCCTTTCGGCAGTTTCATATGACTTTCCCTGTGCCTTATGCCCCCCGAAAAGATTTATTGATTGGGGAGTGTATCCCAAATGTCCTATTACAGGAATTCCTGCGTTTATTATTGCCTTTATATCTTCAACAACAGCTTCTCCGCCCTCAAGCTTTACTGCACCACAGCTGCCTTCAGCCATTAGCCTTCCTGCATTTCTAACACTTTCGTATTTACCGGTATGATAAGAGAGAAAAGGCATATCTGTAATTACCAGAGCATGTTTGGTTCCCCTTGCAACTGCTTTTGAATGGTGAATCATATCTTCCATGGTAACTTTTACAGTATCCTCATAACCCAGTACAACCATTCCAAGTGAATCACCGACAAGTATTGAATCGACACCTGCTTCATCGATTATTTTAGCTGTGGGATAATCATAAGCTGTAAGCATAGTAATCTTTTTATTGTTTTTTGCTTTTCTGAAATCTGCAACTGTAAACTTATCCTGCATGGTTACATCTCTCCTTTTTCTTTGTATGCCCATGAGACAGTTATTTTATTAATCAAAAAACCGGTTCAAAAGAACCGGCTGATAAGTTTCAAAACCCAATATTGTATTTGAGATTTGGTATCCTGTCTCCGTCCCTTAGGCTCAAAGCAGTTAAATAATATAATATTTTAAAGTTAATGTTCGTGCAATTCCGTTAAGGATATTGCCGTTTATTTATTAAGAATAGCATAAGGTGGTATAAAAAACAAGACAAAAAACGGATAACCTTTTGGTTATCCGTTTATATCGGTTTATTAAGCTCTTGCTGGCTTTCTCTTCGCTTTTATATTCTTTTTCTGTCTTGATTCCTTCCAAATTATCCACAGTGGACTTGCAACGAATATTGAAGAATAACATCCGCTGACAATACCAACTATAAGTGGGAGTACGAAATCTGTAATACTTGTGATATTGTAATATAAAGAGAACGCAAGCATTGAAATAAGGCATATCAGAACTGTAACAATAGTATTAATTGACCTGTTCAAGGTTTGTATTATACTTCTGTTAACAAGCTCTCCAATTGGCATTCTTCTAAGCTGATTGCTGTTTTCTCTGATACGGTCATAAATAATGATTGTATCATTCATTGAATATCCAAGTATAGTCAGAACCGCCGCTATAAAGGATTCATTAACCGGAATCTTGAATATAGCGTAAACTGCTAACATAATCATAGCGTCATGTATCATTGCAAGTACAGCCATGACACCAGCTGAAGGACCTGACATTACTTTAAATCTCCACCATATATAGATTATGATAATAAGTGAAGACCATAATATTGCCTGCAAACCATTGCTAAGAAGCTCTTTTCCTATAGATGGGTCAACGTTTTTCTGACCTACCAAAGTAGAATCAGGAAGCTTGAATTCTGCTTTAAGTTTATCAGTAAGCTTGCTCAGATCAGCATCCTTCAGTGATCCCTGCTTATTGGCAATCTTTATAGTAATTATCTGAAGATCCTGTGAAGAATTATCAGAATTATAAGTTGTAGAAAGCTGAGCTGTAGCAATTTTATTAACAGTATCTGTAGTGATTTTCTGGCTTCTTTCAATAACCTTATTTTTTATTGAGTCCATTGAATCGCCCTTATAAAGGTCCTTCAATTGATTTGTTGTTATAGGTAATTCAATAATAGTACCGCCCTGGAACTGTATGTCGAGCTGCAGACCGTTGACTATTAATCCAACAACACCGGCTATAATGATAATAATAGATAAACCGAAGAAGTAAAACTTCTTACCCATTAAATCAACCATTGTTCTGCACCTCCTTAACAGAAATTCCTTTTACACTAACGCCATAGAGCCATTTATGCTTTGCAAAGTTCAAGCCTGATATTGACTGGAGCAATATTCTTGAAATAAATACTGCAGTCAGGAAGCTTAAAATAACTCCAAGGCCAAGAGTGAATGCAAATCCTCTAATTGTACCCGATCCGAAAATCCAGAGGAATACTGCTGTTATAAGTGTTGTAACATTCGCATCAAGTACAGCTGTAAATGCTCTCTTGAATCCGGTATCAATTGCCGCACGAGTAGTTTTTCCGCTGCGGAGTTCTTCCTTTATTCTTTCAAATATTATGATATTCGCATCAACACCCATACCTATCGTTAGTATGATACCCGCCAAACCAGGCAAGGTAAGGTTGGTAAGTTGCATCCACGATATAAACAATACCTGAAGTACTGTATGAGCTACGAGAGCTATACAAGCTATCAATCCAGGCAACCTGTAATACAAAAGCATGAAAAGGAATACAAGTATTAAAGCTATAAGTCCTGCTTGAAGCATAATATCAAGAGCATTTCTTCCAAGTATAGGGCTTATTGAATTAACACTCAATTTCTGGAGTGTAAATGGCAAAGCACCTGATCTTATAAGTTCAGCAAGCTCTCCAGCTGACTTGGCAGTCATGCCGCCTCCTGATATGGATGCAACACCATTTGGTATTTCACTATGCACAGTAGCTGTTTCAATACACTTTTGATCAAGGAAAATCGAAATTGGCTTTCCAATCAGTCGTTTCGTTGCCTCAGCAAAGCTCTTAGTTCCAGCGCCGTTAAGTACAAGCTGTACTTCGGGAGCTCCATTGTTGGTTTGATATGATGCATCATCAACCATATCTCCGGTTACAATAGCATTTCCTATTTTTGTAGGATTTCCATTTTCATCACGTTTTGTCTCGTCAACTTCCCAGAAGGTGATCTGTGCTGGCTGTATAGCATCAGCTATAACCTTGTTAGGATCAGACTGCTTCTGATCGTTTTTATATGGTATTTCAACCAATATACGTTTCTTTGTCTTATCAATGGTAATATTTTTATCAGTTATACCCTGATTATCAAGCCTTTTGGATATAATTGACCTTGCAGAATCAAGCTCTTTATCGGTAGGTGCACTTCCATCAGCCTTTACTCCTGTTAATGTAGCGTCAACACCACCATTTACATCAATACCCAGTACAATGTCATTAGCACCAGGAATCTTTGTTAGACCAAACAAATCGCCAGCAAATGCTATATAGGTTAAAACCGCTATCAGAATAACAATAGCAGCGAATTTAACCGCGTGATTGGCTCTCATCTGTAAAATTCCCCCTTTTTTATGTCTAGTTCAACACGACTTATTATATAACTACAGGTAGTCCACGTCAATATATAAAACTGCTTGCTTTTAGTCGTTGGAATACCTGATTATAACAGCCTCGTTTTGTTGATAACAAGCTGAAAGTTAAGCCCCAGAAAGACAGCAGCCCTTCTGCACATTGTCATCCTCACAAGGAAGATTTCAAAATAATCCATAACTGGACATATTTTTGTATCTATTTGCAGTTCAAGAGTAGCAGTTTTTTCTTCTTTATTAATAGATACATCTGAGCTTTCAACCGCATAATTTACACGGTCATGTATATCAAATTTGGCTATATCCTTATTATTTACCCTTGTTCTGTGAACATCGGATTTATCTGCCAGTATCAATGCTGCTGAAATATTACTAACAGCAGTTCCTGTATTTTCATCATGGTTTCCTATTGCAAGCATTATTTCTGCTGCTTCGCGCATATCCATTCCCAGCCTGCACAATATCCCGTATGCAAGAATTGCTCCCGAATGTGCATGATCAACCCTGTTTACGGAATTTCCAATATCATGCATGTAACCTGCAATTTTTGCAAGCTCAACTTCTCTGTTGTTAAAGTCTAATGCACGAAGAATATTTCCCGCAGCTTTTGAGACAATTCCTACATGTCTGAAGGAATGCTCGGTATAACCCATTATTTCAAGCTGCTTTTCAGACACTTCAAGAAAATTTTTGACTTCAATACTGCTTTTTACTTCTTCCAAAGTAATTAATCCCATTCCATGCCTCCAATCTTACAACGGCTCTATTTGCCTGTGTTCATTTGAAAGTATCAAATAATCATGGGAGTTTTTTATCATATTCCTTATTTCATCCTCGGTAAGCCTTCTTTTTATTTTTGCCGGATTACCCAGTGCAAGACATCCGTCAGGTATTACTGTTCCGGGAGTAACCAGCGAACCTGCACCTATCAGGCAGTTGCTTCCTATAACAGTATTACTGAGGACTATGGCTCCCATTCCTACAAGGCTGTTGTCGCCTATTATGCAGCTGTGTAATATTGCACCATGCCCCACTGTTACATTATCTCCAATTTTAACATCAATACCCTTGTCACAATGAATTGCACTCAAGCCCTGAATGTTTGAATTGTCTCCTATTATTATTGCAGCAACATCTCCACGGAGAACCGAATTGTACCAAATGCTTGAGTTCTTTCCTATACTAACATTTCCTATTATAACTGCGCCCTCTGCTACAAAGCTTGTCTCATCCAATACCGGCGAATATTCATTGAATTTTAATATCATTTTTGTGACCTTTCCTATTTAAACTTATTCCTGGGTTTTTATCCACAATGCACATTCAACCCTTTTTCTCTCAAGCTCGCAACCTATCGAATAAGGTTTTTTAATTGTTCCGTTAAACGAGAAAGCATTTGCAGCACAGCCTCCGCTGCAGTAAAATCTTGCCCAGCACTGCCTGCATTCTTCCTTGGTATAAACATTTGCTTCCTTGAATCTTTCCTGAATACTTTTATCTATTTCATCATAGTTTACATTTCCCATTTTAAAGTCTTTCATGCCAACAAATTGGTGGCATGGATAAATATCTCCTTCTGGAGTTACTGCAACATATTCATCACCCGAACCGCAGCCGCTTAGCCTTTTTGAAATGCATGGGCCATTCTGCAGATCTATCATGAAGTGAAAAAAGTTAAAACCTTTACCTGCCTTGTCACGCTTCACGTACTCAAATGCAAGCTCTTCATATTCTTTGAAAGCGGTTGACAAATCTTCCTCTCTGATATCATAACCGGTATCCTTGGCTGCAACAACCGGTTCTACCGAAATCTGCTTAAAGCCTTCATCTGCCAGATGGAGAACATCTTTGGAAAAGTCAAGATTTTCTCTTGTAAATGTTCCCCTAACATAGTAATTATCCTGGTTTCTGGACTCTGCAACCTTTTTGATAAGCGGAAGTATGGACTTATAGCTGCCCTTGCCGTCAACTCTTGTACGCATCCTGTCATTGGTAGCTTCACGTCCGTCTATACTGAGAACAAGGTTCTGCATATTTTCATTCATATATTTAGTATTTTCTTCATTTAGCAATATTGCATTAGTTGTCAGTGTAAACTTGAAATTCTTGTTAAATTCCTGTTCCTTTGACTTTGCATACTCTACTATTTGCTTTACAGTATCAAAGTTCATCAGAGGCTCACCACCAAAGAAATCTATTTCGAGATTTCTCCTGTTCCCTGATTCCCTTATAAGCATATCAATTGCTTTTTTGCCTATTTCAGGGCTCATCATAGTTCTTTCGCCGCCAAAGTTACCGGTAGCAGCAAAGCAGTATCTGCATCTTAAGTTGCAGTCATGTGATATGTGCAGACACAATGCCTTTATAACCCTTTTCTTATTCCATAGGTTTATATAATCCTTGTAAGGGTCTTCTGTAAAAAGCTGTCCGCTTTCCTTCAATGTTTCAATCTCTTCAATTGATTCCAGTATTTCCTGTCTGTCATATCTGTCAGAAAGCTTGTCCGCTATCTGTTCCTTGCTCAATTCCCCATAATGCTCCAGTATTTCAAAGGACAACTCATCAAAAACATGTACCGCACCACTGTTTATATCAAGTACTATATTTGTATCATACATTTTGAATTTATGAATCAAACTGTCAGCCAAAATGCCACACCCTTTCTCTAATCACTATATTTATACAAGAAAAAACTCGAGAGTATCAAACCCTCTAGTTTTTAGTTAACTTCCTCTGAAACGTAACATAAATTAAAAAAGTGAAAAGCTTAAATCACTCTCCACTTTCATAATATAAAACACATCAGTAAGCTATTGAGCTTTTACTGTTATGTTTCCTGCTTATTTTTTCTGGCAGCTCTGATTTGCTACTGTACATGAAGTTTTGCATGCTGACTGGCAAGAAGTCTGACATTCGCCACAGCCTCTGTTATCAATGCTCTTTGAGAGTGTTGCTTCATTTATGGTTTTAATGTGTTTCATTGTATTTCCTCCCATGTCTTTTTTTCCAAAAAGTATTATAACACAATATCTTAGCCATGAAAAGTTTTTTATCTGTTTAATTTGTCTAAAATCATCGTTTAATCCTATTCTTCAGGTTAATACCGATAATTCCGCCAATTGCACCTGTAAGCATACCAATAACGAGCATTGTCAGTACATTACCGCCTATTCTGAAATCACTGAAAACTATGCTTGAGAAAAAGTACAATATAAGAATATATATAAAACCCACAATTCCGCCATTAAGCCATCCCTTACTCTTTACCTTCCTGGTTGAAGTTGCACCGGCTACTGCAATGCTGGCAATACTCACCAGAATTACTACCGCACGGATGAATTTGACAGGAAAGTCTGTACAGGAAAGAATGAAAGCGAATAGAATAAATGCCGGTACTGTTATAATATAAGAAACAAGGATACCCTTCAGAATCATTTTCAAGCCCAAATGCTCGGCTAATGTAGTTTTTATTCCCTGACCTGATTGTATTTGCATAATTGCACCCCCACATGTTTAACCATAAAAACAGGCAATACGGACTACCGGTCCTTATATAATATTAATTTATTTCATAATATTATTAGTTAGAACATATGGCTAAAAAAATGCACAAAAAAACGCTTTTTTCAAGCGTTCCTTGTTTCATAATTAAGTTTCGTATTATAATTAAGCTTCGATTGGCTTTTCAACGTCCTTGATAGCCCATCTTTTAATCAATATCTTTGTATTTTCGATACCGGATTCGATTGTGAGCTCATCATCTTTGATATTGACGATTTTGCCTGTAATTCCTCCGATAGTAGTGATATTGCTTCCTACAGTCAATGTGTTAAGCATTTCCTTATTTTTCTTATCCCTTCTCTTCTGAGGGAGAAAAATAAGCAGGTACATGATTCCTATAAAGAAAGCAATGTAAAGTATAAAAAATACTGTCGAATTCATAACTTACCTCCGTTTATTGTATTTTTCCGTATTATCAAACTTTTCTTCTAATGGTAAATAATTTTACACCATTTACGTTAAAAGCTCAACAATAAATTAAAATTTCTTTATTATTAAATAATTATTTATAACCAAATGCGCTGAAGAATTCATTTCTGAAATCCATAAGCCTGTCATCCATAATAGCCTGCCTGACGTTCTTCATAAGATTTATAAGGAATCTAAGGTTATGCCATGTAGTAAGCCTTATTCCCAGCACTTCCTGTGCTTTTAAAAGATGCCTTATATAAGCTCTGGAGAAATTCCTGCAGGTATAGCAGTCACATTCGGGGTCAAGCTTGCCGAAGTCTCTTGCATATTTTGCATCACGGATTATAAGCTTTCCCTTACTTGTTAGAACGGTTCCGTTACGTCCTATTCTTGTTGGAAGAACACAGTCAAACATATCAATTCCGCGAATTGCTCCTTCAATAAGGTAATCGGGACTTCCCACACCCATAAGGTATCTTGGCTTGTCTGCGGGCAATATTGGTACTGTAACGTCAAGCATTGCATACATTTCCTCGGCCGGTTCTCCAACACTGAGGCCTCCTATTGCATATCCGGGAAAATCCAACTCAAGCAGTTCGTTTGCACTTTGAATACGAAGGTCCTCATATGTACTTCCCTGGACTATTCCGAACAAAGCCTGTTCTTCCGGTCTTTTATGGGCTTCCTTGCACCTTTTTGCCCAGCGGGTTGTTCTTTCAAGTGAATTTTTTGCATATTCATATTCACTAGGATAAGGCGTACATTCGTCAAAGGCCATTATTATATCTGCTCCAAGAGTATTTTCAATTTCAATTGCCTTTTCGGGGGAAATAAAATGCTTTGAACCGTCAATATGTGATTTGAATGTAACTCCTTCTTCCTTTATATTACGCAGATCGCTCAGGCTGAAAACCTGGAAGCCACCGCTGTCGGTGAGTATAGGCCTGTCCCAGTTCATGAACTTGTGAAGTCCGCCTGCTTCCTGGACTATATCTTCACCAGGGCGCATATAAAGATGATAAGTATTACTTAATATTATTTTAGCTTCTATTTCCTTAAGTTCATCCGGTGACATTCCCTTTACAGTTGCCTGTGTCCCAACCGGCATAAAAACAGGTGTATCAAAGGAACCATGGGGTGTATGTACTTTTCCAAGCCTTGCTCCGGTTTGTTTGCATTTTTTAATCAATTCATATTTAATCGCCGGCATATCTCTCTCCTGTAGTAATCTATCTTTTAATTTGTTTTACTTTTATACTTTTAACTGTAATCTATAAACTGTACTCGTATCTCTTTTTGCCTTTTAACTGTAAACTGTACATTGTAAACTGTACATTGCTTTTAACTGTCATCTTGTCAACTGTCTTTGGGTCTTTTAACTGTACATTGTAAATTGTACACTGTACATTGCTTTTAACCGTCCTCTCGTCAACTGATTTTGCTTTTAACTGTACATTGTAAATTGTAAACTGTAAACTATTCATACATATTACCATATCAAATTCTTCAGGGGAATACTAAAAATTATTATCTCCATTTCTTAGTATTTGTATGTTATAGTATTTTCTTCAATATATAAATGCTTTAAAAAACTCTTAATGGGAATTAACTCTTAAGCAATCATAAAAAAACAGCTTGAACAAAAACAAGAATAACATATGTATCCGGTTAAATCACGGTACAAGTTATTCTTGAACAATTAAAGATAAAACCAACATATTAAGTTATAATACTTTT
Organism: Bacillota bacterium; assembly: GCA_023397675.1. Lineage (GTDB taxonomy): Bacteria > Bacillota > Clostridia > Acetivibrionales > JANLFN01 > JAEZTC01. Next base: position 120,825 of record JAEWTV010000017.1, read on the forward strand.
TGAATTTCCTCCAGTAATATATCAAGTGTTTGCTTCTCTTTTAATTCTATCTCATTAAGTTTATCAATTGCCCCTAAAAGGCTTTTAGGATCACTGCTGAACTGGTGCTTTAACTGCAGCTTATACAACATTGACGAAGCACGTTCTATAGATTCATAAGCTTCCAGGACGTCAGGAAGTTCCCTAATATATCCTTGTTCAAACATATATTTGAGTCTCATGACCATACAAAGCTTATGTTCGTGAAGAATACTTACAGGTCTAAGATCATAGTTAATTTTTTTGTCTATCAAAAGATTAAAATACTTTCTGAGATAACTGTAAATCTGCATTCCGTACACGTTATCTGTCTTAGGATTCATGTACATTCTGAATTTCTCAGATGAGTCTCTTGACAATAAATAATCCTGTAACATGTCATAAACATTTAATAAATCAAAATCATATTTTAGATCATCAGTTTTTCTCATGAGTTTTATTTGGTCTTCCCAATAATTATTGCTATCTCCGGTACTTTCATAAGCTTCTCTAAATTGTTCAAAGCTTATTTTACTTTGTTCGAATACCCTATTATTTGAAAATCCTAACATTGTATATTCCTTACTATCAAGATCATAACCGGTAATCATAACATCATGTATAAAATGCCTGGTTTGATATGCATTCCTGCTTGATACATAAAATTCGTCAAAGTATGAATGGAAATAATATTCGTCATTTATTGAATTTATAATGAAAGAATGAATATCTACATTATTCCTCTGTAGTATACTCTTCCTTAACATAAATTGGTCAATCCACGGTTTTACACCAGTGTTTTCATCCATAAAAAATGTGAAATGCGGGACAAGCTGCTTATTCCATTGAAGTTGAATATAGTTGCTGTAGAACCACGGGTAACATTCCTGATAATTCAAAATTATTGATAAAGGATATGCAAGGTATTGAAGCCCGACTATAGGGGATCTTGCTACAGGTAACTCTTTTCTTGTATCCATAATTGACCTCCTTTATTAAATCACTTGTATTTTTCAAGTAAATTATAGATACTGTTGATGGTACAAACATTATCTATTAATAAATCCTCATCTGATATAGTTATTTCGTTTTCCTGTTCAAGCTTAACAATTAGTTCTATACAGCTAATTGAATTAAGCCCATGACTTCTCAGATCATCATTACCACTTATATTTTCAAGAGCATCTCTTTCAATTCCTATAGTTTCTGCCAGAACATCTTTTATGCCATTAACATCTGTAATCATAACAACCCTTCCCCCTATCAACCATATTAAAGTGCTTCTACTAAACTTTGGAGTTTATCTCTGAAGAATTCAATCCGGTTCTCATCTTCCGCCACTATTAGTGTAAAAATTCTTCCCAAATATCCTGTACCTTCTTTATTAAGCCTTGTAGGAAGTGTGGCAGATGTATAAACAATAACCCCTTCCTTTTTATTTAAATTGAAACAAATTTGATTTTTTTCAAGAATTTCATTTAGTTGTTCAAACCCTGTTGGAGATTTTGTTACAACTCTAAAATACTGTGTAAATACTTTTCTATCATTACAAATTGAGTTTATAAAAGAAATATAAGTTGAAAGTGTAAACCTTCCGTTTATCTCTATTATTGGAATTATTGTTCCATCTCTTGTAATAATGGAATCAATCCCGGCAACTCCCATATATCCAAGCTTATACAACTGCTTTCCGATTAACTCTGCATAACCATTGTACTTTTCAAATTCCTGTTCACTTAAATCTGCAGGAATTTTTGACCCGATATATATGGTATCGTTCAACAACTGCTGCTTAATTGAAAACATTGATACATCTCCTGTCGGAGATATGTAAATCTGATAATTTATATCGGCTTTTTTATCATACCAACCTTCTACAAGCCACTTTGCATCCTGATCCCTGCTTGAAAAACGGGCAATGATTCTCAGTGTGGTTTCAAGTTTACTGCTGCTGTCTATAATATAAAGTCCCTTACCAGAAGCACCAAACGGCTCCTTTATTATCACCTTTTCAAATTTGTATTCGCTGTTTATCAGCCGGTTGTATTCAGAACGAATTTCATCAAAAGAATAGCAAATTTTGCCCTCACATACAGGCAGTTTAAGCTTTTCAGCGATTTCCCTGTTAAAAATTTTATCGTTTATTTTTGCATTAATAGTTGAAGAGGATACTGTCAACTTCAAATCACATATTTCAGCTATTTGTTCCTCTATCTTAGTAACTGCATATGGGATAAAGTAAACTTCACTATTATTTTCAGAAATACTTTTTAGTTCCTGGAGCAAATATTCATCTTTAAGTACAAGTTCAGATATAGGTGTCAGAGGATCAGGATTGACAGGTGTCAAAACCCTTGGTATTCCGAAACCCAGTTTTTTAAGCATATCAAGATATTTCGGATCAGGTTTTTCGCGTAAAATTATGACATCTTGCTCCCGGCATAGAAGCAGGTTCATTTCCTCCACATGGTTAACAATAACATCCTCATTTCTGTCACTAATACCCATGCTTAACTTGTTCCAATATTTTTCCGCACCTATGTTGCAAAGCCATATTATTATGCCTTTATCCTTATTGACTGTTATTCTGTTTATTAAATTAAAGGGTTCCTTCATATTTGCCAGGAGGATTGGGCAAACCTTTTTGCCTGTTCAATAAATCCTCCTTTTCCCCCCTTTCCCTTAGAACACTTATATTACCATTGTATAACATAACTTCTGCCGGCATGGAATGGCTCAAAAACAGTATAGGGCTGTCTGTTAATCCATATGCGCCAGACTTTTCAACTATAAGAATATCACCAGGAGATGCCTCCGGAAGCATTACTCTTTGTCCAATGACATCTGTTGGTGTACAAAGAGGTCCAACTACTTCTGTTTCTACCTTTTCAGTGTCCTTTCCAAGTATACGCATAGGAAAATTATTTCTTATATACCTTCCGAGGAAAGCAGAGTTTGCATGCTGATTGGAGCCACCATCACAGATAATATATCTTTTACCTTTATTCTCTTTGCAATAAATTACCTTTGTAAGGTAAGAACCCGCTTCAGCCAAAAGATATCTGCCACTTTCAACAGCTACTCTTGTACCCTGGAGCTTTTCCCTATACTTTTGCCACACTCCGGCAATACCTTTTCTTAAAATATCCATATCCAGATGGGTTTCGTTATTAAAGTAAGGAATTCCGAAACCACCACCCAAATCAAGGAATTTCAATTCAAATCCGCCAATGCTGCTCATATTTATAGCAAGCTTTATAATTTCCTCCATGTTGGAAACAATATTATCAGCTTTGAGAACCTGTGTACCGGTATATACATGGATACCGATAATATTTACATTAGTCAGGTCTGCTACTTTATTAAACATATTTTCGGCATGTTTTTGATCAACCCCGAATTGCGTTGCTACACCGGTCATTTTTATGCTTGCACCTGAAATATCAAAATCCGGATTTATTCTGACAGAAATGTCAACTGTCTTTGATTTTGATTTTCCAATATCATTTATCAAAAGGATTTCTTCAAGTGACTCGGCATTTATGCTGTATATACCCGTCTCAATGGCATAATCAAGTTCTTCAACTGTTTTCCCTGGACTCGTAAAGATTATTTGTTCAGGGTTGAACCCGGCAGTCAAAGCTGTATATAACTCACCGCCGGATGCTACCTCAATATTGGAACCCAGCTTTTTAAATAACTCGCATATCCCAAGCAATGGGTTGGCTTTCATCGAGAAAAATATCTCAAAATTATCCGGCAGACTCTTCTTCAATATATTGTAATTATTGCAGATTAAATTGCTGTCATATAAATAAAGCGGTGTACCGAACTGTCTTACGGCATCTATAACCAGATTATTGTTCATAACATCTCCCCCTATTGTCATTATGACTGGATGGTTCGATGTTGAAATACACCATCTGATTTTACTTTAGCATCCAAGTACCTTGACATTCCATTCAGCTTATCTTCAGTAATATTTAAAACTCTATTTGTATCAAATAGACGTGTAAAGAAATCAAATTCCCATGTGGAAGGTTCCTTGTTTTCAATTCCGTATTCATCAAGATAAGACAGGTCCTCAGGTCTTAAGCGAAGCATAACTTCCTGTGGCACTAATTCACCGAACATCATCTCTATATAATGGAAATTATAATATACTACCTTTTCAAGGCTATAACCCTTAACTCTTTCCACTAATAGCTTCCAGTCAATATTTGTATAGAACTTTTTAATATACATGAACAAGTCAGCGAACTTATATATTTTCAGATCACGCAGGTCTGTAATCCACATCATCAGAGTTGCTTCCTTATATAAGTGGCAGCTGAGCTGGATAATGTTATCAATGTAATCCAGCATATATCCTTTTGTATTATTAATTTCAACCGGAATAGCTCTTGATATAAGATCTTTAGAGTCTACCTTGTAAGGACAGTTGCCCTTCCAAAGGATATCGTGGTTGACATCTACCTGAACAAGACTCGCGAATCTGTTTTGGCTTAGTTTCTGGAATTCCTGAAGTTCATGAGACACCATTTGCTGGAGCATTTTTTCTTTTCTTGAAGCCTCAATAATAACTCCTTTTTCTTCATCATAATGCCCCTGAACAAAGCCAATGCTTTCCAATGCCTTAGTTACAGGTACTATATCATCCAGTTGCATGATTAAGTCCAGATCATTGAATATTCTTGTCTCTATTGCAGGATAAACTGTACTTGCCAAAAGATTTCCTTTTAGGACAGGAACTACAACATTATTATTTTCGAACTGCTCAAGTATTGCCTTCAATTCCTCCAGATAATAGTTGTTTCTTTCGCTGTATACCTGCCATTGAGAATCAAGAAGCCTTTGGATTTCTTTTTCTAGCTTGTCAACCAAATTATATTTTTTTACGTTGTAATAAAAAATATTGAGTGTCCTGTGAGTTATCATCTGAAAAATAACATCAGACCAATCAAGCTTTTGATTTAGAAGACCCTTTAATTTTTCAGCTTCTGAATCCTCAATTTCTACAGCAGTCATCAAAACAAGCTGTCTTTCTAATGATAATTCTTCTTTTTTCATTATGTATTCCCCCTGTTTTCCAAATAATTATTTTTTTGATAATACAAAGTTTTATATAAGGTATTTAACGTGTGTTTATTGATTTTCCCCATTTCATTTTTTGGAATAACGTCTGCAATATATATCTCTTTAGGAATTTTTCTATCCTCCAGGTTCATTCTGCACCACTTGAATAAGTCTTGCAGTTTTATGTCCGACTTTTCCTTTACACGAACCAAAGCAACTATTTTCTGTCCAAGCTTTTCATCCTTTACTCCTAAAACAGCAGCCTCACATACATTTTTATTTCTTAGCAAAATTTCTTCTATTTCTATTGGATATACATTATTTCCGCCTTGAATTATCAGGTCATCGGCTCTACCAACAATATACAGATATCCTTTGTCATTTATATATCCTCTGTCTCTTGTACGTAAGCCTCGTTGGGTTAATGTTTCTTTTGTTTTTTCAGTATGTTTATAATAACCATCCATCACATAGTCAGTTAAAACATAGATTTCGCCTTCGTCACCTGGTTTAGCTTCATTCCCATTCTCCAGATATACTTTTACACTACACCCTTTAATGGGTTTCCCAACAGATCCAGGGTATCTGAATATATCTTCAGGTCCGCAAAAAGATACTCTTACCGAAGCCTCAGACAAACCGTAAGCATTGTACAAGGATAAACCTGGAAGTTTCTTACGTACTTCATCAATAACACTTTCCGGAGTAATCATTGCCCCAAGAATAATTCTTCTCATTGAACTCAGGTTATAGTTCTTTAATTTTGAATATTCCAATATTTGAACCAGCATAGTTCTTACCATATAGGTTGTTGTAGCCTTATATTCTTCAACTGCTTTAAGAAAAACGGCAGGATGATATAAATCATTTAAAATTATGATTTCACCCCCGCGGCTAATGCACATTAGCATATCGCTTGCTATGGGACCAGCCTGCGTAAAAGGTCTGGCCATCAGGAACTTGTCCTCATAACTGAAATTAAGAAAATCAGCTACAGCAACAGCATTACCTGCTACAGCTCCATTCGATAAAACAACACCTTTGGGGCTTGATGTAGAACCGCCAGTAAAGCAAATTCCAAAAGTATCTTCAGAAATGCCATCTAGAAGCTTTGGATTGCATTGGAATTCATGTATTTCAATTCCTGTTGAGTCATTAAGAACAATTATGGATTTTATGTCTATCTTGTCTTTCACCCTGCAAATTTCCTCATATCCTTTATTATCTGTAACAATTAGCTCTATATCTGCATAAATTATTCTTTCATATAAGGACTCACCCTTTAATTGGTACGATAAAGGAATGACTACTTTCTTCATCTTATTCAGACCAAGAAGACATTTTATGAAGTCAGCGGAGTTGGGCAGAAATATACCTGCCATAGTAAAATCAAGCCTGTTAATGCTATTCACAAATTCTAATGTTTTTTTATGCATTTGATTATAAGAAATTTTCTTATCACCATATACGACCATATTTCTTTCAGAATACTTTTCACAACTGGATTCAAATAAACTCCAGGGAGTAATATTATTTTTATTCATTTAAACCATCTCACTTATTAACTTATATTAATCAACCTGCTAGTATTAAGTATTATTCGATAAAAATGTTTCCAGCTTTTCTACTGCTCTCGACTCTGCTTTTTTTATCAGTGCAATTTGCTCACACATATTATCAACCAATGCTAAAGACTTAGTTATGGCAAGCTTCAATGAAATGTTGGCTGAAATATCCCAGTACTTGGATGAACAATTTAAGTCTTGAGAAATTTCATCTAAAAGGCTTTGTGGAATTAGTCCGGTTATCTCCTTTAAGAAAGCATTAAACCGCATTCTGCTCCTTGCAATAGTTTTAAAGGATTCGTTATAATATGTCCTGAACAAAAATTGACTGCGTTGATCAATTCCTTCAATTTTCTTGTTGAGCAAATCTTTTATCAGGCAATCCAGCATTTCAAGTCCGCATTTGTTGTCTAAAACCTTTTTCCTGCCGCCTAATCTATTACAGCTTTCTTTTAATATATTGATGGTCTTAACTTCATTTACATTAAAGTCCTTATCAATTAATGATTTAGCCCAAATGTTTTGAAGCGGTCTTTTATATTCGCCAAGTATTGCGTTTCTTTGAGGGTTATCCGAGCTTCTGGCAAGGCTTATTTGCTTAAAGCTCAGTCTTCCATCAAAATCACTGCTTGAAAGTTTATATTTGTCGAATAGTTCAAAGCACTGTTCATCTTCGTCATACCCTGTAATAACTATGTAATGCAGCCCATGTTCCTTTTGAAAAGCTCTGTGATAAGGCATAAAGAACAGATCAACTGCTGCAATTGCAGGAATATCATTGTCTATCAGGCCCTTTATGTGTAGAAAAGCCTCGTGCTCACCCTTTTCCATATACATATTGACCCTTATACGGTCTGAAAAGCTCTTACTTTCTTTATCGCTGTTGTAGTATTCAGGTACTGGAAGGTAAACAAATTCCAGAGATGTATTTAACTCTTCTTCTGAGAATTCTACCGTTGTGTTAGGCTTGAAAAGATAGTTGACTCCTATATATCCAGTGTTTTCGTCATACATCAGGGACAAATAATCTGCGAGTATGATTTCCGGTTTTTGGCCTAAAAACTTTAGTTGAGCCGCAAGTGCATTTTGAAAGCAGTCGCATACGTATGTTTCAAAATATCGTGGTACACCGGGAATAGATTTTTTAGACATTGTGGCCTCCTATTATTTTCAATCCTATGAAGCTAATCTCTCATATACATAATCACTTATTGATTTTGCAGTTGAGAAGTATTCATATGAAAGCATGCTGCTGTCAAAAGTAACTCCAAATACTTCTTCAATTTCGATCAGCATTTCAACAAGAATTATTGAGTCAATTCCGTAATTATCTCTTAAGTCATTGTCCGGAATAATATTATCCTTATTGAATTGACTCCTTTCACTGATAATTTCTAAAACTTTCTTTTCTAGTGTGCTTTTTTCCATGTTTTTTCCTCCTTATAATTTCTAAGATTTATTTCTGAAACCGTCTATTCTGAATTTTGTTGGACAGTTTTTTTAAGCTACTCTTTCTTTTTCTATAAAACTTCGTAAAGTTATATAAGTCGCAATGCTTTCATTAAAATCAGTGTTATTATCTTTTATTACAAAAACTTTTGTATCTTCGAACAGCTTCTGATTTTTAAGCAATCTTACGTAATCATTTCTTAGTTTTTTAAGATAGTATAAATCCTTGTTTTTCAATAACCTATTCTGCTTTATTAATTTATTTGTGTGGAATAAAGCTTTGTCTCGGTATTGCATTCTTTCGTAACAAATCCCAGGGGCAGTATCAAACAAGATAAGAATGTTTGGCTTTCTGACCAGGTGGCTTATGAATTTTCCTAGAATACCGACTGACCCATTTACCTTATCCCTTGTAAGTCCGGTATAGAAGTAACGGTCTACTATAACTATTTCATCTTTTTTTAACAAAGGCCTGATTTTTTTAAAGTAATCTATTGTAAAACTCAGCCACTGAAGGATACTGTATAGTAATGGAAACAAAACATTCTTAGAGTGCATCCAATTGACAAGTCTGCGAATGGTTTTATTCGAATTCCATTCTATGACTTTAGGCATATATCCTATACTGTTTAAGTATTTAGACAAGTTCTTTATTCCTTCACTTTTGCCGCAACCGCTGATTCCTTCAAAAGCGATAAGAGTACCTTTTTTACTGCTGTTCAAACATGTGGTTTTACTTTTTTTCATATTCCCACACTCTTCCAAAGTATTATTTACTTATACCTTTCATTAATAATCTTTATTCTCCCCTCTAATTTGGGGTTTACATTTCCCTTTTCCTTTATATATTTTGCAAGTACGTCTTTTAACAACTCGCCCTTGTACAGCAATTTCCCGTCTTTGAATTCATCATAATTATCTCCACCGTTATATTCGAAGTCATTTGTTGCTACTTTGTAGTATTTATCCTTATCCAGTGGAACACCATTTACATCTGCACTAACAACTCTTTTGCCTGCAGGTTTGGAACCGTCATATACAACCTTTATACCTGATACCTGCCAGAAACCTCCGTTCAGTCCGGTGTTTGGATATAGGTACATACCTCTTTCCAAGGCGCTATATACCTTATCTCCTTTTATCTCAACAACTACAAGGGAATTTACAAAAGGAAGTGCTTTCCCGACTTTATATAAGTCTATAGCTCCCTTCGGAATACTTTCTCGTATTCCCCCTCCATTCATAAGTGCAAAATCAGCTTTCCCTGTTTCTTTCATTGCATCAGCCAGAAGATTACCCAGCGTGGTTTCCTGAGACCTGACATGAGATCTTAGTCCATCCAGTACAATATCTGAACTGCCTACTTTTTCTTTAGTAGCTTCCATTGCAATTGCCTGGTATTTATCTGCTACTTTCTTCATTCCTGAATCAACTTTTGATGCATCTTTTGTTCTATGTAAAGACCATACTATTTTTGACACCTTGCCGTTTCTGAAGTATATATCTGCCAATCCAACATCTGTGCTGTATCCGCCCGCTTCAACGAAATATGTATTCTTATATTTTTTAGCTTCCTCATATAGAAAATGGTGGTGTCCACTCAAAATCAAATCTATTCCATCAACTTTATCTACAACTGTTTTATCAATATCATCACCAAGGTGTGAAATCAAAATCACCGCATCCGCTTGCTTTCTAAGTAATGGGACTATTTCTGATGCCGTCTTTATAGGATCTTTTATTGTGACCCCATTTGTATCACGGGAATTTGTATAACTCAGAGCATCCGGAACAGTAAGACCAAATAGAGCTATTTTCTTACCCCCTACATTTACAATTTTGTATTCCTGGAATAAAGGCTTCCCATCCTTGTATACATTTGCTGAAAGCATTGGAAATTTAAGTTCAGATTTTATTTCTAAAAGTCTATCAAGGCCATAATCGAAATCGTGGTTACCAACTGTCATAGCATCGTAGCCGGCAAGATTAGCAACATCCACAACACCCTGAGCTTTACTAACATTAGCTTCATTTGTTCCGTGGAACATATCTCCGCTATCCAGTAAAAGTGAATCTTTATTATCTGCTTTTATATCATCAAAGATATGTTTCATTAGAGGCATTCCCATCATAGTATTTACCTCATCAAGACTATAGTAACCGCCTGATTCATCATCAAATACAATATGTCCATGAATATCTGCTGTGTTAATAACACTTACTTTTTTATCGTAATATCCCAGTGAAAGCAGCAAACCGTTGAAATTAACAAATTTTACAATCAAGAATACAGCTGTAGCCAGTAATAATACACCTATAACAATAAGGTTGGTATATTTTTTCATATGATTCTCCTTTAAAACCAACTAATTAATACATTGAATTTCCTGAACTTGAATAGTTCTTTAAACCAAACCTCCAAAGGAAATATACAAGAATGAACATTACAATCCCAACTACCGGTGTCAGATACAAATACCCATGCCAGAAAATTGATAAATCCGGTTTTCTTAAGAAATACTGAGATGGAAAATAACTAACAAAGGCAAAAGGTACAATAAATATAAGCATTTTTTGAATTAAACCGGGATAAAAACTTATAGGATATCCGGCAAATCTTCTTGAATTAAAGAATATCAAGTTTCTAAGATTTGTTGTCCTGATAGCCCAAAAACTGAAGCATGATGAAATCATAAACAACGATGTCTGAATTATTGCTCCACCGATCAACGCCAGAATATAATAGATAATATTTTGAAAATTCCATTCAATACCGACAGAGTTATATGTACTTAGAAAAAGAATAATACCGACTGCACCATGTCCGATTGTTGCACAATAATCAACCCTTGCTGATATAACTTGATACAAAAGTCCCAACGGTCTTATCAGATACCTGTCCAATTCTCCGGTATAAACCATGTTGTCAAAATCCCTTATTCCTGTAAACAAAAATACGAAAATACTGTAAGACAGGAACAAAAAGCTATATAGGAAAAACATCTCGTTTATTTGCCAACCCTGTATGGTAACAACTCTGGTCATTATCAGATACATAACAACTATGCTTACCATTTCCCTTATGAATACTGCAAAAGTGGTAAAAAATCTATCAAATTTGTATTCAAGCATACATTTGAGATTTAATTTTGAATACTTTAGTGACAGTCTAAATAGATCACGTTTTGTCAGCTTCCCTCGCTCCATCTTCATCAACCTCCTTGCAAAACCAGCTTACGTTTAGCTGCTTTCCACAGAATATGTCCTATTGCTGCAAGCAATAAAATCCAAGCGACCTGTTTGATAATTGCAGTAATTATTTCGCCCGATGGGACCTGTCCAAGATAAATGGATATCGGAGTAAAAAATATTGATTCGAATGGCGTCAGTTTTACAAAATCGAACAATCCTTGAGGTAAAAACCACAGAGGTATCAATGCTCCCGACAGAACCATAACAAAAGCATCTTTTATAGTTACCAGGCTAAAAGTATAGTAAAACCAAAACGAACTTACCCAAACAATGAAATTTAAACAGTAAAGCACAAGATATCCCAAAACTGTACTGGCAATAAAAATCAATCCCATAGCTAATGAAAATGGCGGCAACAGATTAAATATAATTACTAGAACGATTAGAGTTGGTGTTAACTGCATTATTAACTTGAAAAATGTAGATCCGATATTGTACGAAAGAACATAACCTCTAAAACTCAATGGTTTTAGAAGGTCTGATGATATCATCCCACTGGTTACCTTTCCTTCTATAAAGTAATCCTCCATTGCAAATATGCACTGCATGAGAAACGCAAGAGCTATGTAGGTAGTTACAACCTTTAATTGAACACCATTCAGGGTATCGTCTGATTCATAAATAGCTCTCCATATTGCAATATTTACAAATATCATGACTAAAGTATTAATAACTCCTGCAAAATAATCAACACGGTATGCTATATTGTTCTGAAAGGCTTTCTTTGCTATCTCCACATATGTTCTTATCAAAATCTATGCCTCCCTCATAAATCTCCCTGATTATTGCTTCTACCTCAGGTTCTTTTATCGTTAAATCCTGTATACTATATCTGGATGTCAATTCCGATATCAGACTAGATACTTGTATCTCATCCTTATTGAACTGCAAATATTTCTTATTCTCTTTTTCTTCAATAAGCTCAACACCAAATGGTACTTCAAATCTTCCGTCAAAATCCTGTTCAAACTCGGCAACCAGAACCCTGGCCTTTCCATACCTTTCTTTTATTTGCTCAACTGTACCGTCGTATATGATTATGCCTTGGTCGATTATTATCATCCTTTTACATGTCTTTTCAATATCCAGCATATCGTGCGTTGTGAAGAGCATTGTTGTACCTTTTTCAATATTTATCTGTCTGATAAATTCCCTGATTTTCTCTTTAGCTACTACATCCAAACCTATTGTAGGCTCATCAAAGAATACAATTTCAGGATCATGAAGCAAAGCTGCAGCTATATCTGCCCTCATTCGCTGTCCAAGACTCAACTGCCTTACCGGTTGTGACATAAATTCATTGATTCCCAAAAGATCGTTGAACATGGCTAAATTGTCTTTATACTTTTTTTCAGGAATTTTGTAGATATATCTAAGAAGATCATATGTATCTGCTACGGGCAGATCCCACCATAGTTGTGTTCTCTGTCCGAACACAGCACCTATATTTGCAGCATTTTTCTTTCTATCCTTGTGAGGTGAAATTCCATTAATCATTATGCTCCCTTTTGAAGGGGCAAGTATACCTGTCAGCATTTTAACAGTTGTTGATTTCCCGGCGCCATTAGGTCCGATAAATCCTACCATTTCACCTTTGTTAATTGAGAAACTGATATTGTCAACTGCACGTTTAATCTTATATTCAGGAACCAATAATCCCTGTATCGCACCAAGTAATCCCTTCTTTTTAACACTCAGCCGATAGTCCTTGATAAGGTTTTGAACTTCTATAAGTGCCATAAAATCATCCTTCCGTTTAATTCCTATATTATTTGAGAATTGAAGTACTCCCATATAAAACCTTCAAGTACACCCTGAGAACTCACGGTAATACTGTTTATTTCATACTCTTTCATGATAACCAGGAGTATAAGTATTCCTACTGCTATAACATCAGCCCTTTTAGGACTAAGTCCTTTTATATCTGTTTTGTCTGCGGCTGTTAGTCTTACAAGTTGTGTATATAATGACATGATATCTTCCCTGCTAAAATTCAAACCATCTACGGTCATCTCATTACTATAATGCTCATTCGAAAGTATTGTTCCGATTGATTTAATAGTACCCCCAGTTCCAATAAGCTGGATTTGATTTAGAATTGAAAGGCCAGATTTTTTTACCATCTTTTTGATATAATCTGACATAAGGCTTATCTCATCTTTTTCTGCCGGGTCATGCCCAATAAACATTTCCTTTAATCTAACCGTACCTATGTTGATACTGCTTGCATTGTTTTGTGAATCATTATAACCAACCGTAATTTCTGTACTTCCACCGCCTATATCAATTACTGCGAACATTTCATCGTTTCGTGCCAACCTCCGGCATGCTTTAAAAGCAAGATGCGCTTCCTTTTCTCCGCTTATAATGTCAATATCTATACCATATAGCTGCTTTACCCTGCTAACAAAATCATTTTTGTTAACTGCATCCCTCAGAACACTTGTTGAAAAAATCGATATAAGTTTTGAATCCATTTTTATGTTTGTATCAATAAACCCTCCTATTATTTCAATACCTTTTTCTATAGCATCCGCACTTATAGTATTGCTTTTGTACATATTGTCACTTAAGCGGTTAACAACACTTTGTCTCTCTATAACATTTATTTTTTTACCTTCAATTTTTTCTGCAATTATGAACTTTGTTGAATTAGTCCCTATTTCTATAGCTGATAGTCTCATACAATCATTCCTTAGTACTTTTTATTATTTGGATATTTTAATTGTCATTTTTGTTTATGCTTTTCTTTTGCTAATCATAATACGTCATGTAGCCAATGGAATAAATGTTCGCATTTGTCATTATATTGTATATTTTGCACTTTTTGTGTAATGGTTTTATTGCATTTTATTGCTATATTTTTACATTACTTAACATAATTATTAATTATTTTCTTACATAATACTGTACAATTTGTAATATTTGGACAAATTATAGCGAAACTGTTAGTAAGGTATTTCAATAACCAATGAAAAGCACAAACGGAAAAAGCAAGTAATTTGTAATTGGATATTATAATTTTAAAAAAATTTTTTATTCTAAATACGTTGTAATATTATGTCGATAAATTGTTTAACAATATAATCTATTGCCATTTAGTTCTTTTTATAGTAATATATGTAATTTCTTGCCATGATAGAAAGCAAAAAAATACCCGGTAATTCAGTTTAATATCTTTAAAATAAAACTGAAAACCGGGTTTAACTATTTATTTTTCTATTTTTCACTATCTATGCCAAATAAACATTGCATCTCCGAAGCTAAAAAACCTGTATCTTTGCTCTACTGCCTGCTTATAAGCGTTCATTATGTTTTCTCTGCTGGCCAGTGTACTGACAAGCATTAATAATGTAGATTCAGGTAAGTGAAAATTTGTAATAAGGTTACTTACAACCTTGAACTTGTACCCCGGATAAATAAATATATCCGTCCAGCCGCTGCTTTCTGCAACCAACCCATCCTTACCGGCAGCTGTTTCAAGAACTCGGCAGCTTGTAGTACCAACAGCTATTACTCTTTTCCCGTTTTTTACCGCTGCATTTATTTTATCACAAGCATCATTTGTTATACTGTAAAATTCGGAATGCATCTTATGTTCTGTAATATTCTCGACCTTAACCGGTCTGAAGGTTCCAAGTCCCACGTGAAGTGTAACATATGCAATGCCTACGCCCTTATTTGCTAGTTCCTGCAGCAGGTCCTTTGTAAAATGAAGCCCCGCAGTAGGTGCAGCAGCTGAGCCCCTGTATTTGGCATATACAGTCTGGTATCTTTCAGCATCATCCAGTTTTTTATGTATATAAGGCGGCAGCGGGATAATTCCCACCTTATCCAATACCTCTTCAAACACACCTTCATATTCAAACCTTACAAGCCTGTTTCCTTCTTCAATGATTTCGACTATTTCAGCCTTGAGAGCTCCATCTCCAAAAACAAACCTGGTACCAACCTTCGCACGCTTGCCAGGCTTGAGGATAACTTCCCATATGTCGGCATCAATGCGTTTAAGCAGTACAAATTCTATTTTACCGCCGGTACCTTCCTTTTCCCCCAGAAGCCTTGCTGGGATTACACGCGTATCGTTAAGGACAAGGCAGTCACCAGACTCTATGTATTGCAGTATGTCTTTAAACACCTTGTGTTCTATGTTTCCGGTTTCTTTGTCCAGAACCAGCAGCCTTGACATTTCTCTATTCAATATAGGTTCCTGCGCTATAAGCTCTTCAGGAAGGTCATAGTAAAAATCGCTGAGTTTCATGAGTTTTAGCACCTGCTTTAAAAAAATTTCAATATAAATCGCACTTATATATTTAACATTAAATTGGGGTTAATTACAAGGAGGGAGTGAAAAAATTTCATTTTCGGTCCGCTTTTGAAAAAGCGGAGCAAAATATTTTTCCGGGGCGGAACATCTTTCACTACATTCTTTGCGTCTTTTCAAAGAAGAAAATCAGCCAACGTATTCCCTAGGTCAAAACTGTTTTACATTTATACAACATTATAATAAAATTCTTTATCCCGCTTTTCGACGCCGTAAAGCGGGGCAAAAGGCGTCATTCAAGTGCCGTGAAGGCTTTAAAAGATGGGCGCGACGGATTCCGTGACAGAGTACCCAAGCTTCCATCCATAGTTTTGTCCAGCCGTTTCTAATGGAATCCGTTCCATACTCAACTGAATCTGCCTTCCTTGGCAGATTCGCTGGACTCTGATCGATGTCAACAGGTTACTCTAGGTCACTCCACCAAGCGCCTTCAGGGCTATGATTACAGGTAGCTATACCGAACTTTGTATACAAAGTTCTAGCGATGATGCTAATTTAGTAGCTTCGTAAGCTTTCTTCATAGAGCTACCCGCATCCCCTGCCCATTGAAAGCTGAGCTGGCAGGTGTTGCTGCGAACGAAGTTCGAATGTCAGTGAATGGCCCGGATGGCCATTCAAGTAGCATCTGAGCAGGATAGCGAAGTTGCATCGTACCGGCTTGAGAACGAGCGAGCAGCTTACAGATGCCGCAGTAGGCTTTCACCAGGGCGAGCCATGGAAGGTGGGGTCTG
>JAEWTV010000020.1 GCA_023397675.1 Bacillota bacterium
GGCTTTAGTTCATCCTTTAAAAGTGGATTGTCCAGCAGATAGAGCTGGCAGGCGGCGAGATAGTTTGCGGCACGCCACCATGCATCCATCCTTGTGAGCAGTTCATTAGTTATGGGTGATTTTTTCATTTTCTTAGCTTTATCCATAGGTCATCTTCCTTTCTAAACAAAAAAACGGATTACCTCTTCAGACAGCTCTGTTAGTATTACCCTGTAACCAATATATAACACAGATTTTTATCATAATAAAGCAATATTTTCATATTGTCACATACGTTACGTACATTTCGTACTAATATACAAAAATGGGCTATATAAATCGAAAAACTTGTTCCCATCTAGCTCACATTGGAATATAAATTTTCTTAAAATACTATCCCCCGTGGTGGCTTGCGCAGCAAAAAAAGAGGTGCTATACTTCAAAATGTAATTCAAACTCCTTATAAACTCCTTATCATGTGTCTCCTCAGCAAAAAGGGAGCGGTTTGCAGGACCGCTCCCTTTTTATATTCCTTTGCTCAGAATCCTCGGTATTTATCGGGTCTGAGCAGCTTTTCGTCCTTCATCGCTCTATGTACCTGATCTAGAAGCCGTTCCCTGTCCTGCGGAAGAGTTCCCTTGAGTACGAGTCGGTTTGAGGCATGGTTGCTTCTTATAACGCAATCCTTTTTGCAGTCGGCGCTTGAAAGAATGAGGTCAAGCTCGCGCATCACATCCTGTGTCGTCAGCGGCTCGAATTTTCCCGTCTGTATATCCTCTGAAATCGACGAGCCCGGCGCTATCATCAGCGTCATCAATCCAATATAGGAAGCACCCATTGCGCCTATCATCTTTCCTGTTTCTACCGCGTGCTCCTCCATGAGCTCACGCCCTCCGAGTCCCGAAATAAAGGTTACGGAGATGGGTATACCCGCACTCTCCGCACGATGCACCGCAAGTATCATCTCATCCGGTGTTTCACCCTTATTTACCCGCCGAAGCACCTCCGCGGAGCCGGATTCAGCACCTAGATAGATTATCCCCAGTCCCGCATCCCGGAGCGAAACAAGCTCGTCATCCGTTTTGCGCAAAATATTATCCGCCCTTCCGTATATTCCGATACGGCTACACTCGGGAAAAATCGCTTTTGCCGCACCCAAAAGGGACAGAAGCTTATCGGTCCCAAGGCATAGTGCGTCGCCGTCAGCGAAGAAAATTCTCTCTACGTGCGGATTCTCCCTACGCGCTTCCTGAAGGTCACGATAAACCTCCTCAAAGGGACGCATTTTGAATTTTTTATCCCAGTACATGGGGCAGAAGGTGCATCCGTTGTGTGAACACCCGATGGTAACCTGAATTATGAGGCTGTAGGCCTCGCTTGGCGGACGGTAAACGCTGCCTTCATATTGCATATTATTTTTTCTCTTTTCTTGATGAGTTTTTTGCTGCTCCGCCGGGCTTCAATCTGTTAATTAGTATACCCGCGATTACGCCGATTGCGATACCCGCGATTGTCCCCGAAACGAGCAGCACAGGAAGATAGTAGGCAATTTGTTTTGTGCCGAGAAGCACCATCGCGCAGAGTATCTGCCCGATATTGTGGAAAACTCCACCGCTTATTCCGACACCTATGTGACTGAAGCGCTTAGTTTTCAGCAGAAGCAGCATCGCAGCAAAGCTTAGTATCGCTCCCGAAAGGCTGTAGAAAAGCGCGAAAGCGTTGCCGAACATGAAGGTCATTAGCAGCACGCGCAATATCGATATAACGAAAGCCTCCGTTTTTCCGAGTCTGTACAGCGCGAAGACTACGACGATATTCGCAAGTCCGAGCTTAACGCCCGGTACGGCTACGGAAAAGGGTATCAGAAATTCGACATAGCTCAGCACCATAGCGAGCGCGATGAGCAGTCCGTATTCAGCAATCTGCTTTCCAGTCATTTTCCTTTTCATTTTGCCACCGCGTCATATTCAGACACTTCACCGCCCTTAATTTCGACGACGACCTTGTTCGGCAGGCAGATGATGCTCTGTCCGTCAAATTCCGCTTTACCCTGTTTTACGCAAAGCTTGTCCGGGCAGGAGGCCTCGGCTATCTCTGCTGTCCCGTCCTTTATGACGAGTATATTGTAGTGTTCATCGTCGCCTATACGTACCTCGGTGTCCGTATTCAAAGGATATGTGCCATATACTACGCCGTCCACGGTTACGACAACGTAAGCCCCCTCGCTTTGCGTCATGCGAGTGAAGCCCCAGATTAGAGCGGCGGCAATTATAATAACCGCAAAAAGAATTATATCGTTTTTGCGCATTTTCACAGTGCCTCGCCCCCCTTCTTGTACTATTCGTTTCGTATTATACCACATTTAATTAAGCTCCGCTTAAAAAAAGCGGAGCTTAATAGTTGTATTATTTCTGATTGATGTGGTATATTCCTTTGAAATCGCCCTTCATAATGCATTTGGTCGGGCAAACTTCCGCGCAGTGACCGCAGTTTGTACACTTGTCATAGTCAATCTGCGAAAGATTGTTAACTACTGTAATGGCACCGACAGGGCATTCCTTTTCGCACTTTTTGCAGGCAATGCAGCCGTGGGTGCACGCTTTTCTGGTGATAGCACCCTTTTCAGTGTTCGAACAGGTAACGAGCATTTTTTCCACATCCGGCATGATGCTGATGAGCTTAT
>JAEWTV010000075.1 GCA_023397675.1 Bacillota bacterium
GTCTATGGACACTTCGCGTGAGGACATTACACTCTCAGTGCTTGAGGGCGTTGCTTTCGGCATTCGTGATTCACTCGAAGTCGCGCGGTCTTTGGGTATTGATATAAAGCGCAGTAAAATCTGCGGCGGCGGAGCGAAAAGTCCGCTGTGGAAGGAAATAATCGTGAATGTCCTCAATCTGGAGCTGGATAGCTTGGTGACTGAGGAAGGTCCCGGATACGGAGGCGCAATTCTTGCGGCCGTCGCCTGCGGTGAGTTTTCGTCTGTTAGAGAAGCCTCAGAGAAGCTCGTCAAGGTTAGCTCCACCGTCAAACCAGACATGGAGATTGCCGCCCGTTATGAAGAAAAATATAAGATTTTCAAGCAGATTTATCCTGCTGTTAAGCCACTGTTCGGGATAATCAAAAATGAGCTGGATAGGGGCTGATTTCAGTATGAAACAGAAAAAAGAACATGATATGTCGATTGTGAACAAAGCTATGACAGGTCTTGTGCTGCGTTTGGCAATAGCGGGATATATCGGCTATCTGGCATGGCAAATATTGACGGGTACTCTCAAGGGCGGGAGCCCTATACCCGTATGGGGAGCTTGGTTGATATTCGCGGCCTTTATTGCCGCTGGGCTTTCTTTCTGCGTATACGCGGTTAAACAGTACCTCATTATACGAAAATCAGCGGAGTTGCCGGAAGGCGGAGAAACATTAGAGAATAACAAAACCGACAAAGAAGATTGAGCACCGCATTTTGGAGGTCTAGCTATGAAAATTTATGAGGTTACAAGTTCTGAATTTAAATCTTATGGAAAAATTGTCGAGGGGTTTGACGTACGCGCAATAGTCTCGGCGCTTAAAGAGAAAACTCCGCTTCCGGAAGGCACTGCCTATGTGCCGGAGGACGCTGCTCTTTCGTCTTTGCCGGAGGCTCAGGCGTTTGGTAAAGCCGCCTTTGGCGGAATGCCCTTTCAGCTCGGCTGGTGCAACGGGCACAATACAAAGCTGAACTGCTTGGAATACCATCGCGACAGCGAATTTCAGCTTGGAACAGAGGATTTTATCCTCCTTCTGGCTAAAGAGGACGAAATCGAAAACGGAATACTCGATACGGCAAAGGTTAAGGCATTTCGTGCGCCCGCGGGGCTCCCTTTGGAGGTTTACGCGACGACGCTGCACTATGCTCCCTGCCAGACGGACAGGGAAAAGGGCTTTCGCGTTCTGATTGCCCTGCCAAAAGGAACTAATACCGAAAAACCGGAAATAACGCCGGTCACACCCGAGGACAAAATGCTCTGGGCCTGCAACAAGTGGCTTCTTGCTCATCCTGAATCTGATGAAGCCAAGGCGGGAGCTTTTGTCGGTCTGACTGGCAGAAATATAGACATTGAATCAGACAACTGATATCAAAAGGAGGATATTATTATGATGACAAACATACCCGAAGTGAAGCTGGGCATAATCGCGGTTTCTCGCGACTGCTTTCCAATAACGCTTTCAGAAAAACGCAGAGCGGCAATTGTCTCCGCTTGCGGACAAAAAAAACTGGATATATACGAGGCAAAAACGACTGTTGAGAACGAAAAAGATATGCTCAGCGCCGTAGAAGAAGTGAAAAATGCCGGTTGCAACTCGCTTGTTGTTTTTCTTGGTAACTTCGGTCCGGAAACACCGGAAACACTTATTGCAAAGTATTTTGACGGGCCTTGCATGTTTGTTGCGGCGGCAGAGGGCGACGGCGACCTTATTAACGGACGCGGCGACGCTTACTGCGGCATGCTCAATTGCTCGTACAATCTCGGTATGCGCCATCTGAAAGGCTATATACCGGAATATCCTGTCGGCACATCAGCAGATATCGCCGATATGATAGCGGACTTTATCCCAATTGCCCGTGCTGTCATCGGTGTAAGAAACCTCAAAATTATTACCTTCGGACCGCGTCCTCAAGACTTTTTTGCATGCAACGCTCCGATTAAGGGTTTATATGAACTGGGCGTCGAGGTTGAGGAAAACAGTGAGCTCGATTTGCTCGTGAGCTTTAAGGCTCATGCGGGCGATAAGCGCATTCCAGAGGTCTGCGCGGATATGGCAAAGGAAATGGGCGAGGGCAAGTATTACTCCGACCTTAATGAACGCCTTGCTCAGTTTGAGCTGACACTGCTCGACTGGGCGGAGCAGCACAAGGGCAGCAGAAAATATGTTGCCTTTGCGGATAAATGCTGGCCTGCTTTCCCGCAGGAATTTGGGTTTGTGCCGTGCTATGTAAACAGCCGCCTTGCTTCTCGCGGGATACCCGTGGCCTGTGAGGTCGATATTTACGGTGCGCTCTCCGAATACATCGGAGCCTGCATAACTGGCGATGCCGTGACTCTGCTTGATATCAACAACAGCGTTCCGAAGTCTCAGTACGATGCGGAGATTTCAGGAAAGTTTAACTACAAACATACGGACACCTTCATGGGCTTCCATTGCGGAAACACGCCGTCCTGCAAAATGTGTGCGGATAGAGCGGTCAAGTACCAACTCATTCAGCATCGTCTTCTTGAGCCGCAAGGCTCGGAGCCTGATTTTACGCGAGGAACCTTGGAGGGCGATATTGCAGAAAGCCCGATAACCTTCTACCGTCTACAGTGCGATAGTGATGGTGTCCTGCGCGCTTATATTGCAGAGGGCGAGGTTCTGCCTGTAGGAACACGCAGCTTCGGAGGTATCGGCATTTTCACCATTCCTGAAATGGGTAGGTTCTATCGTCACGTTTTAATCCAGAAGCGTTATCCGCACCATGGCGCAG
>JAEWTV010000044.1 GCA_023397675.1 Bacillota bacterium
GTGGTATACGGCGGTTTTGCTGCGGACGACGGATTTGTGGAGGGGAACATCGGTCGTCATCCTGTGGACCGAAAGCGTATGGCCGTCGTGCCAAAGGGCGGCAAAGCCGCTTATACGGCCTACCATGTGGAGGAGCGCTTTCCCGCCTTTACACATCTTTCCGTGAGGCTCCGGACTGGGCGAACCCATCAGATCCGCGTACATCTTGCGAGCATCGGCCATCCGGTTGCTGGGGATGCGGTTTACGGCCCGCGTAAGGTGATCACCCAGCTGGAGGGCCAGTGCCTGCATGCAAAAACGCTCGGCTTCATTCATCCCGCAACAGGCGCGTACGTCGAGTTCGACAGTCCGCTGCCCGAATATTTCACGGCCTTTATCGGCCGTCTGCAAAAGGAAATGTAACGCTATGATCCGCTCCCTCAAGGATATCCTCGTCGTTTCGGACATGGACAACACGCTGCTCACACCAGAGGACGGCGTGCCCTTTGTGAACCAGGTGACCATGCGGCTGTTCTGCGCGCTGGGCGGCCATTTTACCGTGGCCACGGGCCGCACGATGGAATCAGCCGGACGGCATCTGGACTCGATGACGCTTTCTGCACCCGCTATCCTGTATGGCGGGGGCGTTATTTACGATTTCGAACACGATATCCGCATCCGAAATACACTGCTGTCCAAGCCGTCGGCGCGCCGGGCGGTGTGCGATGTATTGGCACGTTTCCCGGGAGTGGGCGTGGAGATTATGACCGAGGACGGCGGCATCTGCGTGGTGCGAGCCAATGAATATACCTACCGCCACACGGTCCATGAAGGGCTCACTTACCGCATGGCGCCGCTGGAGGAGCTGGATGGCGGTTGGAATAAGGTGCTGTTTGCCTGCTCCCATGAAATGCTGATGCAGATCCAGGATTTTCTGGACGCACGCAAATATCCCGGCGTCTACTTCATTGCGACCAACCGCAACTATTTTGAGATCATGCCGGAGGGCGCGGCCAAGGGGGCGGCGCTGGGAGAACTTTGCACCTATATGGGCATCCCGATAGAAAACACGGTGGCCATCGGAGATTATTTCAATGACATTGAGCTGATGCGCGCGGCCGGGCATTCCGTGGCGATGGGGAACGCGCCCAAGGAGGTGCAGCTCGCGGCGGACACCGTAACAGGCAGATGCCTGGACGGCGGCGTGGCCGAGGTGCTTTACGGGTTGATTCGTAAATACGGATGATTGTAAAAAGCGTGTAAAATGGAGCGTGCCTTGGGCGGGATATGGTATAATAACCTCAAAGCCGCCGCTTGCGCGGCTGCGCGCATTTCGTGCGCTGATGCGCTTCCGCACATGGGCTTTGAGAACATTGAACCATGCAAAAACACAGGAGGTGCGGTTTTGTTGTGGCCGCTGCGCGGCGTCATGGTATTATATGTCCGGTTGGTGAATGCGAGCCGCAGGCGAAGCATGAACTTATCGGCATAGATACCGTGTTTCTTAGTGAACACGAGCGGTACGCGAGGTGTGAGCTTAGAAATATGGTATAATAGCCTTCAAGCCAGCCGCTTGCGCGGCTGCGCGCACTTTATGCGCTGATGCGCTTCCGCACATGGGCTTTGAGAACATTGAACCATGCAAAACCGCGGCAGGCGCGGTTTTGTTGGGGCCGCAGCACGGCGCCACGGTATAATGATCTTGATATTGCCGCCTGCGCGTTGTCCCGGATGAATGCTTCAGAACAGGGGATGATAGAATGGGACGCCGCTTTGCCGCGGCTTGGTGGGCGGCGTTGTGTGCCGTCCTCGTGTGCCTTTGCGCAACGGCGCCGCCCGTGCGGCAGGCTGAATATCCGCCTTGGGACGGAGCGCCGTATTTTGACGCGGGGCCGGACAGGGTGGATGTCAATACTGCGCCCGCCGCGGAACTGGAGACGCTGCCCGGCATCGGGGAGAAAAAGGCGCTGGCAATCGTGGAATACCGCGAGGCGAACGGACCGTTCCGCGCGGTGGAAGAACTGGAACGGGTAAAAGGCATCTCGGAGCGCACCGTAGACGGCATGCGGGCGTATGTCCGGGTTTCCTGAGCCGTGGGAGCACAGCGGCGCGGTGCCGGCTGAAAGGACCGTGCGTTTATTTAAAGGGGAGTTTTTTATGGAACAGCCGCATACGAGGGAGATATTCATCAACCGGGAGCTGAGCTGGCTTGAATTCAACCGGCGCGTCCTGGACCTTGCGAAGGACAAGACGGTCCCGGTTGGCGAGCAGCTGAAGTTTGCCGCCATTTACGCGAGCAATCTGGATGAATTTTTCATGGTACGCGTGGGGTCGTTGTACGACCGTACGCTGGTGGGCGGCGATGAAAAAGAGAACAAGACGGGCATGACGCCCGCTCAACAGCTGGACGCCATTATGCCTAAGGTCGCGGAGCTGCAGCAGCACTGCGATAAAATTGTGGCGAAGCTGTATGAGAATGTGGGTGTGTTGGGCTACCGCAGGGTGGATTTTGCGCACCTGAGCAAAGAAGCGGAGCATTTCTGGCGCAAATATTTCATGCAGGAGATATTTCCCGTCCTTTCTCCGCAGATCATCGACCGGCGGCATCCCTTTCCGTTTCTGCGCAACAATGAGGTGTATGTCGGCACCATTCTGAAGGGAAAGGGAGACGCGCAGTCTTCCTTTGGTTTGGTACCCATCAGCACGCAGTTCCAGCGTATCATATTTGTGCCGTCGGGCGGCTCTGTCGCCTTTGCACTGGTGGAAGAGATGGTGGAACATTTCGCGGGCCTGATCTTCGGCAAGAACACCGTGCAGAGCCGGTGCATTTTCCGCGTGACGCGCAATGCGGATATCACAGTGGATGAAGGCATGTTCGACCACGACGTGGACTATCGCGAGATCATGAGCGATCTTTTGAAAAAGCGCCGCAAGCTGGCGGCCGTTCGCTTGCAGACAACGCCGCGTGCTCCGGCGGAGATCGTCGGGTTCCTGCGCGAAAAGCTGATGCTGCCCGCAAAACAGGTGTTTGAGCAGACGACGCCGCTGGATATGTCCATTGGCTTCAAGATATCCGCGCGCATCGCGCAGGACGGCCATACCGAGCTGTTTTACCCGGTGAAGCGTCCCATGCTGCCGCCGCCGGATTTTAATCTTGCCCGTGTGGTGGAAACGCAGGACGTACTGCTTTCTTATCCGTACCAGAGCATCCGGCCCTTCATCCGCATGCTCAACGAGGCTGCGCAGGACCCGGACGTGCTTTCCATCAAAATGACGCTGTACCGCGTGGCACATGA
>JAEWTV010000024.1 GCA_023397675.1 Bacillota bacterium
CCATGTAATTGTTTTGGTTAAAATAAACAATTTCATTTTTTCCAATTTAATTCCTCCTAATCGGTTGCATTACTATATTAAGATATTAATCATTATTTTCCAACGCAATTTTTTCTTCTATTGAAAACAAATCAAACACTTTGTTTTCTAAAGCAGGATAGTCTGCCATCTTAGAAGCTTTTAACAAAAACAATTTATTCTTTAAAGAAGTAGTATCATAAAGTTTTTGCAAAAAGTCAAATGTAATATTTGCAGTTTGTTTCTCTCCATTCTCCTTCATCAAAAGATGTATAACATCCAGAAGGATGGGCATTTGATATAAGTTTAATCTAAGCGCTAATACTCCATATCTGATCATATTAGAAGCCTGTCCAAATTCCCGATAAGAGCAAAACAACATTTGATATACTTCCACCAGACCACCTGATATATCCAGAAAGCTGTCACCCTGATATTGGTCAAGTAATTGTAATGCTTTTTCAAAGTATAAAACAGCACCCTTTTTAATATAATTTTTATAATGCCAGTATCCTAGCCAATACTCCAAATCCGGTGATTTGCACCCTGAAATCTTAGCTCTATCATATAATTCCAATAATTCTTCTTCGGTCCCAGTATCGCTTAAGTATTTCAACTTAAATAGATTACAGAATGCCGTTTCTTTTCTAGCTTCCGAAGGAACCCGGTCTGCATTATCAATCACAAAACGATATGCTTTTTCTGCTTCATCAAATAACCTTACTGCAAACAGAGCATCTCCCAGATAAGACCACGCATTATAATCTTCAGGACATTCTTCAACTTCATTCTTCAGCATTCGAATATTTCGCTGCAGTTTATCTGTTCCCTGATAAACCTGTCTTGTATATCCTGTATGGTATATCGTTAGTTCTTTTGAAGCATCTACTACAATTACATCACTACCATCTGTATTATACAAGGTCTCATGAATTCTATTGTGATAACACAGCAAAGAAGTATTTCGAAATATTCTGTCCTGTATTCCTGTGGAAAAAGCCTGACCATCATCATCTAAATTTACCAACGAACTTCTTACCGCATGCGGCCTTGCTTTTTTATGAAAACCGTTTTCAATACGCATCAGGATAGGCATTATCTTTTCTGTGCTTTCCTGTGAATAATATTCATCAGCATCTAAAAATACAATCCAATCACCTTTTGCTCTACTAATTGCAAAATTCTTTGCTGCCGAAAAATCATCAATCCAAGTAAAATGGTAGACTGTAGCACCCATTTCTTTTGCTATTTCAACGGTGCGGTCATCTGATCCTGTATCAACAACAATTTGCTCAAATACAGTTCCTTTTCCCCATTCCAAGGCTTTTCTGATATTCTTTTCTTCGTTTTTAACTATCATGCACTGAGACAGCCGTACAGAATGTACCATAAGAAATAACCTCTCTAATTCTATAGAATATCCCTCGTAAGGAACGATGCCTTTCGAGGGATAAAAAGTTAAAACAAATCAGTTTATATTATTTTAACAGCTGTAATACACCCTGTGGAAGCTGATTTGCCTGAGCAAGCATAGCCTGAGAAGACTGAACCAGAATGTTATTCTTTGTATAGTTCATCATCTCTTTTGCCATATCAACGTCACGGATACGGCTCTCTGCTGCACTCATGTTCTCGGTTGTTACACCTAAGTTATTGATTGTGTGCTCAAGACGGTTCTGTAAAGCACCTAAATCACCACGAGTAGAAGATACTGTGTTAATTGCATCTTTAATTGTCTTAATTGCAGCTTTTGCACCACTCTGTGTGCTGACATCAACGCTGTCAAGACCAAGTGCTTTAGAGCTCATAGAACCAACGCTAACAGTGAGGCTGTTAAAATCGTTACCTGTATCACCAATCTGTAAGGATAAACCGCTACCCACAGTTGCACCAGGGTTGGTTCCATTACCTTGAATTAAAGTACCACCAGCACCAGCACCAGATAATGCAGTTGCAAGACCATCAGCATTCTCTGTTTGACCATTATTAACAGTAATATCAATCCTGCCAAGTCCAACACTTGACAAATCAATGCTAGCTGTCTGTCCTGCCTGTAAAGTACTGCTTCCTAATGCAGAACCTGCATTTGTTCCATTGGTAATAGTTGTAACATCTTGTAAATCAATAACTGTAGTTTTAGCAGAACCATCCGCATTGTTTGTTACAGTAATAGTGATCTTGCTTGTGCTGCCAGATGGGCCAGCTGTAATTCCAACTGACTGGGACTCGTCTACACTAGCAGTTGCAGTATTATTAACAGAAAGAGAAGCTCCAGAAGCTTTTGTAACTGTTGTATTTCCAATGCTGCTACCAATACCAACCATTGTTGTAGGTTTGCCAGTTGTCTTACCAAGGCTACCATCTAACAGATTGATACCATTGAAGTTTGTACCTTCAGAAATACGGTCGATTTCGCTCTTTAAAGAGTCAACTTCTTTCTTAAGGTTCTCACGGTCAACGTTATCCTGATATGTTCCGTTTGCAGACTGGGTAGCAAGCTCAGTCATACGGTTTAACATAGAGTGAACTTCTGTTAAAGCACCTTCAGCTGTCTGAACTAAAGAGATACCATCGTTTGCGTTCTTGGAAGCTGTCTCAAGACCTGTGAT
>JAEWTV010000018.1 GCA_023397675.1 Bacillota bacterium
GCATATACTTGGCATGCACCTGCATAAATGCAGCCTTACCATACCAATATCGGATTATTTAAGCCTATAGAGCCGGATACGGACTTTTACACCCGCAGCAGCCAAAGCTATGCGCGTATAATGCGGCTTGACGCGCATGCTCCGCTTGAAACCGACAGTATGAACAGGATAATCGATGCGGTAGAGCCGCGCTATATAGTGCATGAGCTGAGCGCGGCCTCGCCAGAGGCGAAGGCGAAGGCCGTTTGCGCCCAGCTCAAAGCATTGAAACAGATATGACTATATCAAAAATCCGTGTGGCTGCCTAAAAAGAACAGAGCAAGCGCGCCGGGGCCGACGTGCGCGCCGGTAACAGGCTCGTAGCACACGGTCATTATCCGCTTGGGCGGCGCAAGCTCCGATATCAGCGACTTGAGAAGCTCCGCATCCTCAATGCAGCCGGCGTGCGCTATGCCTACGGTCTGGCTATCGGGCGACACGACGAGCCTGGCATAGCTTTGCGCAATGGCCTTTATCGCGCTCCTGCGGCCGCGTACCTTCTGAAAGCATACTATCTTACCTTCCCTGTCGCCCTTGAGCAATGGCTTTATGTGCAGCACCGCGCCTATTACGGCCGTTAAGTTGGAAAGCCGTCCGGTCCTCCTAAGGTGCATTATGTCGTCCACGGTGAATATCTGGCACATTCTCATCCTGAGCCTGATAAGCTCGTCCGCGGCTTCATCTATGCTTTTGCCGGCCTGTCTGAGCTCGCCGGCTTTTATTGCCAGGAGCCCCTCGCCAAGCGATGCGCCAAGCGTATCCACAAGCCTTATCCGGCGCTCAGGATACAGCTCCCTAAGCTCGGCTGCCGCAGCCTCTGCGGACGAATATGAGCCGCTTACGCCGGAGGACATGCCTACGAACAGCACGTCGCTGCCCGCATCAAGAAGCGGCTTCATGTATTCAATATAGCGCTGCGGCGTCACCTGAGACGTTGTGACCCTGGCTCCGGCTCTTATGGAGGCATAGTACGTTGCGCCGTCAAACGCCTTTATATCAAGGCACGTCTGCTCTTTTGAGTCAATATAGTAATTGAACGGTATAACGGTCATATCAAAGCTTTGTATTACTTCAGGCTCAAGATTGGCCGATGTATCTGTGACTATACTATACAAAATATACACCTCCGTATAATCTTGTTACTTGTATTAGATTAGCATGAGTTATACAGCATGTCAAGCCTGATATTGTTTGGCTGGATTTGCATTTTTTATTATGATGTGCTATGCTTTATCAAATAAGGAGGTGGCTCAGCATGGCGTATGATAAACGGCTTGTAGCCGGTAAGCTGAGAAGGTGGGAAGGATATCTTAATCGCTTCAGACTGCCAAGGTGGGATGATATCCCCGATTTTGGGCTGTATATGGAGCAGGTGATAGTGCTGCTGAAAAAGTACCTTGATTATCTGCCGCCGGAGCTTAAGGAGGAGCAGATAATAACTGCGGCCGCCATAAACAACTATGTCCGCACAAAGGTGATGCCCGGGCCGGACAAAAAGAAGTATTACAGGATACACATAGCGTATTTGATAATAATATGCTCGCTCAAGCAAAACCTCAGCCTTGCCATGCTGCAAAAGCTCATACCTATGGGCATAAGCGAGGAAGAGGTGAGGAGCATATACGAATCGTTTTCGGAAAGGCACAACATGGCCGCCAAATACTTCATTGAGCAGGTGAGGCTGACGGCGGCAGCTATACTGGACCATGAAGAGAAGAGCGAGCTTACCGCCAAAGACACAAACGACATGATAGCGTTCGCGGCTGTGATAAGCTGCTTTTCAAGAGTGCTTGCGGAAAAGCTGCTGCTGCTTGACGGCAAAACTGTCGAAGACGGCGGAAGTCTGGAGATAGCATATAAGCAGCGCGAGCCGGCTGACTCTTAAGCTGATTCCGGCTCTGACGGCATGCGCGTCAGAACGGATGAAAAACTTCAGGCTTTCGTATCTTGCGTGCTTTGCTGCCAGTGAGCGTGAGCGAAGGACAAAACCCGTAAAAACTCAAAAGAGTGGCGCACAGCCACTTTTTCGACACTCTGAGGGATAGCTTTCTTTGAAAGCTATCCCTTCATCCTAATCACCTGTTCATCTGGCGCAGCAGCGCTTTGCGCCTCAGCAGAGCTTAAGCATGCGCTTGCCGCTTTTCATCATCCTGCGGCAGTCGCGCATGGCGCGCCTTGATACGTCCGGATACATTGCGCACACCGCCGCGGCAGTGGCGGCCATTCCGGCGGCCAGACCGGCCGCAAATGCTATACTCTTCATTATGCCCATCTCCTTTCAAGCTTTTGTGCCAAAGCATTAAAAGCCGCTTTGCTTTTTATATTAGCTTTTCCAGATAGGGCATATAGTTTCAAGCCAATTTGTGGCAAATAAGCTTATTTATGCTCGTGCGGCTCCTCATGCTCATGCGAGCATTTTATGTTTTCTACCTCCCTGGCCTTGTCCTCCATGCCCTTATTCCTGTAATAATCGGCTATGGCGCTGCGCACGGCCTCCTCTGCAAGCACTGAGCAGTGTATCTTCTGC
>JAEWTV010000027.1 GCA_023397675.1 Bacillota bacterium
TAGCTAGATTTATAGCGAGCGGCAAAAGCCTTGTCAGAGTCTGCGGGATTATTATATAACGGTATATCTGAAAACCCCTGAGGCCGAGAGCCTTGCCGCTGTCGTACTGATGCTTAGGTATGGAGATAAGCGCACCCCGAACTAGATCTCCCATTTCGGCAGTTCCCCATATCACGAAGACTATTATGGCGGAAACCTGACCGGAAAGATTGATGCCAAAAGCTCTTGTAAGCCCGAAATATACTAGAAAAAGCAGAACGAGCTGGGGCATTATCCTGACAAATTCAAGGTATATCCGGCAAAGAGCCTTTAATATCGGGTTTCGTAGCGTCATCACCATACCTAGAAGCATTCCGAGAACTATAGATAATGATACAGAAATCAGTGTGATCTCGACTGTTATCCATAGTCCTCCGAGCAGACGGAGAAAGTTGCTGCCCTCAAAAAGAACTTTAATTCCCAAATCCTGCATAGCGCAGTCTCCTTTCGAGTAGCGACGCCGCAATCGTTATCGGCAGCAGAATGAGAAGATATGAGCCAACTAGCATCAGGAGCGCTTCATCCGTCTGATAGTAAAGGCCTATTAGGTCCTTCGCCACATACATCAAATCTGCAATGGCGACTGCGCTGAATACTGACGTTTCCTTTATCAAAAATACTGTGTTCGCACAAAGCGGCGGAATGGACACAGAAATCGCCTGTGGAAGAATTACATATCTTATAAGCTGGCTCTTTTTCAGCCCAATGCTATTTCCCGCTTCAAGCTGGCTTTTTTCAACCGATTCGAGTCCGCTCCGAAGCGCTTCGGCCATATAGCTCCCGCCCAGAAAGGTAAGCCCGATGAGAGCACAGCCCTCGGAGCTTATTACTACCCCGATTTTTGGAAGCCCGAAATAAAGGAAGAACAACTGGACGAGAAGCGGAGTGTTCCGCGAAAGCTCTATGTAAAGAGATACGACTTTTCTTAAAACCGGTATTTTAAAATACTGTACCATGCTGCACAGGAGTCCAAGAACCAGAGAGAGAAAAACTCCTTCAAGCGCGAGCCTTAGCGTCAGTAATGCAGCTTCCGCGTACATTGGAGTATACCGTGTAATAAAATTAAAATCCAAACTTCAATCCCTCCTTTTCAAAACCAATTAAAACCACGTCTAAAATGACAATAAAAAGCGGGAAGCTTTACGCTTCCCGCTCGATTTAAATAATTAACCGTGAATTCACTGACAACACGATATGGTTATATAACGACAAGGAAGCCTTCTGTTATAAGTGCGCATGGGAACACAGCAACACATCATCACATGTGTCGCCATGTTCAAACACATCATAGCATTATTAGTTTCATGCCTATTAAAAAGCGTCATTGTTTTCTCCATAGCATACCATTTATATATGTTTTATATGATATATATTATCATGTGCTTATGGCCCTGTCAACCATTTTTTAAGAAATCGTTAAATAAGTAGAAAATATTTGTTTAAAAGCTTAAACGGAATTTTGTCATAAGAATTGATGATGAGTCTGATTTGAATACATTGCTTGCCGATTTAGTTGAAAACGCAATAATAGCAATCAGAAGCCGCACCAGCAAGAGAATTTTAGTCTCTATTAGCATATCTGAGGGTCACTACCTCATTGATGTTTTCGACGGCGGTATTCCGTTTGAGGCAGAAACTATCATAAACTTAGGGCTTAAAAAGATTACCACTCACGCAGATAGCAACGGAAGCGGTATCGGTTTAGTTTTTTTGACACAGACTTCCTTTGTACTATATTAACAGCTCTATACTATTTTCTTGTTAAGTATAGGTGCGTTGCCTGAATAATACAGAATTGTTGAAATAACCGAGGCTCTTGATAAAATTTAATCCGCTATTACTTAATTATACTGCAAATAATCAGTAAGTCTTTCCTATTTGCTTCTCCAGCCAACTAACGAAATCAGACTTGACCACATAGTACCTCCCGCCTATTTTGAGCGCCGGGAACGATTTGCTTTTAACTAACGAATAGGCTTTATCCTTACCAATACTGAGGTAGTTTTGTAATTCCTTTATTGTCATCAATTCGGGTAATTGCGTCATGCTATGTACCTCTTATTTCAGAATTGTATACAAATTGGAGCTGTAGCTACCGTTACCACGGTAGCGCAGCTCCTTCCCTATATACCCGTTTTGTATTAAGTCCTCCAGCGCTCTCTTTACCGTTGATCGTGACATTTCCAAATCGGAGGCTATACGGTTAATACCCGGCCAACACGCTCCCTCTTTATTGGCTCTATCGCGAAGATACATATATACAGACTTTGCCCGATGCGGAAGATTATCTGTATAAATAGTACTGAAATAGCTCATTATTTCTCCCGTTATTCATACCTCAGCATTTTGCCATTTGGTGTACGTGTCTCTCCGCCCACTTCTCCTGAAGTGCCATCGCTTACCTGCTTCGGGCTCATCGCAAGGTTCTTCTTCATAATGTTTATCTCAAGCTCACGCTGGTTTGCATAGGCCACCTCTCGCTGTGCTTTTTCGGGAACTGAATAAGAATTATCAAGCGTAATACCCCAGTCAGAAAACAACCTCAGCCGTGTTTTCATCGGGTGTGTAC
>JAEWTV010000040.1 GCA_023397675.1 Bacillota bacterium
GTATCCAGCCCACCGGTTGTTCGTTATCGGCATAGTAACCGTCTCCGCCCGGCGCCGAGATGTCTTTCTGCGGCCCGTAGTTGGAGTAGCTGGCGAACGCGTCATATATGTCGGTTGCGGTGACGGAAATCACGCTGTCCAGATCGCTGGGATAGTGGATGGTGCTGGTCGAATCGTTGCCGGCGGCGGCCACCACTACGACGCCGGCACTCACCGCCGCATCAAGAGCGGTTTGTTCGGCTATGTCCAGTCCATAGCTGCCTAGGCTCAGATTGATAACGTTAGCTCCTTTGGACCGTGCATAGTTGATACCCGATACAACAGATGCTGAAGTAGCCCACCACTCAATACCGTTGGTGTTGAACGCATCTACCACGATGAGGCTGACGCCGGGTGCCACACCCGCCACGCCAATGCCGTTGTTGGCGGTTGCCGCGATGGTACCCGCCACATGTGTACCATGGCCTTCATCGTCGTTGGCATTCCCATCGTTGTCCACGACATCCGTCTGGTAGAGAATACGACCTGTCAGATCGGGGTGATTAAGGTCCGCACCGGTGTCGATCACCGCGACGCGCACGCCCGAATTGCCCATTGTGGTATCCCATGCCGAGTATGCGCCTATTGTGTCTAAATACCATTGATATCCCAGGTAGGAGTCATTGGCAGTGCCTTCCGGCCCGCGATTGTCTTCCGTGCTTTCGTCCAGCGTCACGACGTTGTCCGTGTCGGTCAGGTAATAAACGTAGTTGGGCTGGGCATACAGGACATCCGGCTCTTTCTCCAGCGTATCGATATAATCCGCGATCGTTTCGCCTTCCGGCACTTCGGCCACGTGCAGGTTGTCTTTGATCTCCTCCAGATTTTGCGTGTCCAGAGTGCTCATCGCTGACTGTACCTCGGCGTCGCTCACATTCTCGCTGAATTGGACGAGCACTTCTCCCACTACGCAAGGGAGCCCGTCCACCCAGGTAATCGCCTCATCGCTCTCTTCAGTTGGAACGGTGATTTCTGCGAACTCTGTTTCGGACAAGTCGTCGGCGTCGGTGTCACTCAGAACGGGCGAGGCCGACGGTGTAGCCTGGGGCGAGGGTTCTTCGGCGAAGGCTGCGCCGGGCTCCCATGACCAAATGGAAAAAGCCAGTAATAAGATGAGCGCCAACGTTATCGCGGCTTTTCCTCTCCTTTGGGACCGGCTGATTTTTTTCCCCATGACGGCTCCTTTCGACAGCTTATTCTAGGGACAAACTTTAACAATTCTTATTATAATTTGAATGAGATCGAATATCAAGAAGCTTATTGACAGCAATAAACAGTTATACTTTTGAAAATTGACTATACAAAACGCTTGAAATGATAGTATAAATAGATTATATTAAAATTATATTTCGAAACTATTACGAAGCAACCATTCGGAATGGCAGCAAATTTGTTGATAAATGAAAGAGGAGGATTATGAAGAGAAAAATCGCGGTGGTCGTTTGTACGGTGTTGCTCTTATCCTCCTTTTTTGGCCTTTTTTCTTTTTCTAAGGCTGCATCCCCAGACTATACCTATGTGCGTGTCAAGCTTTCCGTCGGGAGCTCCACCAGCTTTTCCTTTCAGGTGGATGGCAACTACAGCGTCGCAGGAACAGCGCTGGAAAGACAACCTTATACTGCCTGCATAGAAGGGTCTCAACTTAGTTTGTATTTGGGCAGCACGCGGGTGTACCAGGGAAGCACGATTACACTGGAGCAATGCGCGGCCACCGCCGGGCTCAACAACTTTATTTACCTGTATAACACCAATTACAGCTCGAACCTCAAATACACTGGTAATTTTATAATTACAATCAGAGGCGGCAGCATACAAGTTGTTAACAGGCTGTACCTTGAGGACTATATCTGTGGCGTTCTGGCCGGCGAAATGAACAATTCCTGGCCGGAGGAGGCGTTGAAAGCGCAGGCGGTGGCTGCCCGGACATATGTAGTGGGCAGAATTAAGAGCACCGGCGACTATGACGTTGTGGATACCAGCACGAATCAGGCTTTTAAAGGATACGACGAATCGTATACGCACATCACCAGTGCGGTCAGCGGCACGTCCAAGCAGGTCCTGTCATATTCAGGGCAGATTATAGAGGCGTACTTTGGGGCATCTAACGGCGGTTGGACAGAGCTGCCTCTGCACAACTGGAGCAACGGTGCCGACGTCCCTTATTATCAGATTCAAGCGGATTCGTACGACATCGCGAACACGTCCAGCCTATATGAGACAGTATTTTTCCCGACGGTTATCGATGGTGCCCATCCCGTGACGCCAACGGACAACACCACTGGCACACCAAACATTGAGAACGCTATTGCGTATATTAAATATGCTATATTGGAGAGTGGCAAGTTGAGCGGTTTAGGCGTCGCCTCCGTGGAGGATTTCGAGCTGACAGGTGTTTCTGAACTGGAGGATTCTGCCGCGCCGGTACTGCAGCCTACGGAGACCACGGCGGCCACGCTACAGCCTGCGGAGACGGTATCGACAGCCGCTGATGCTCCGGAAGCCACACCGAC
Organism: Bacillota bacterium; assembly: GCA_023397675.1. Taxonomy (GTDB): domain Bacteria; phylum Bacillota; class Clostridia; order Acetivibrionales; family JANLFN01; genus JAEZTC01. Next base: position 2,550 of record JAEWTV010000040.1, read on the forward strand.
GCCTGCGGAAACGCCGGAAATCGCGGCGGATCCCATCGAACCGACACCGGTGCTCGGCGAGACTTCGGAGGCCACACCGACGCCTGCTGAAACACCTGAACCGACAGCACCGCCCGTGGAAGCACCTGAACCGACGCCGGCGGAAACCCCGAAGCCGGTACCTGCCTACGCGATAAACCATGCTTTGGACGCCGAACCCACGCTGGAACTGACGGGTGTAACAGCATTGACCGCGCACACGCCGGATACAGACGGTGCTTATAACAACAGGACAACCATATACAGCACGATCCAGTGCGTTGACTTTATCAAGGCCACCGGCACTTTCACGGTTACCACGAATGGAACGCCGGCTACAGTAAGCAATGTGGAGTTGGATTTGCGCTATTTTGACGCCTCAAACGGCGACAGCACCTATAAGGTTTTCAACAACAGCTCTTTACGCCTGTTTGTGGTGCAGGCGGAAACCCGTAACGGTGTAGCTGGCTTTTCCATTTCGCAAAAACGCTATGGCCATGGTCTTGGCCTATCCCAGCGCGGCGCGCAGCAGCGGGCGAATTCTCCCGACACTGCTGTCAACACATACGGCAGCATACTGGCGTTTTACTATCCGGGGACAACCCTGACGACGCTGAATATTACTGCGCCAACGCTGCCTGTGTTGCCGTTGGTCGGGGCGACAATAGCATCCGTGTCGGGTGCTGGGCCGACAGCGGTCAAGGTCAGCTGGACGGCGGAGAGCAAGGCAAGTGGGTACGAGATTTATCGTGCAGGCTCGGCTACAGGGACATACAGCCTGATATATACAGCGACATCCGGCAG
>JAEWTV010000076.1 GCA_023397675.1 Bacillota bacterium
TCCTCCTTCCCAAAATATACGAGGACAAAACAGCCACAGCCAATGTGTTGGTGCTCAATCAGACGGTGGACGAGGGAACGAAAATTACTGAGAACTTGCTCACCACTGCCGAGGTGGGAGCCTTTGGACTTTCGGGAGCTGTTGCCTACGACAAGGAGCAGGTCATTGGGATGGTGGCGACAAGCACAATTTACGAGGGTGAGTATCTCACCAAAAACCGCCTTGTGACAGCCGAGGAGTACGAGAAAAGCGCTAGTGGTGCTGTGTTGGCGGACGGTCAATTTCTCTTGGCTTTGAAAATACCCTCTACCTCCTCGGGACTTGCAGGGCAGCTCCGGGGAGCGGCTCTAGTGGATGTGTACACAACAGTCGAAGACGAGAACGGAGTTATAAAAACAGAAAAAGCTCTTTCTGAAATCTCTGTCAAACAGGTGCTCAACAGCAAATTGGAAAGTCTCGACGACCTGGACAAGCGTCTGACCGAGGAATCGGACGACGTGAAGGACGACGCAGATTATGCCCCTGTTTATATTGTTGTGACGGTGGACGTGGATCAGGCAAAGACCCTGATTGCCCTTGAAAAAACCGAGAACTTCCACCTAACACTTACAAGGGCGGGTGATTAAAATGCTTATACCAATTTGGGGCGCAAGCAATGCGGGAAAGACAACGCTTGCGCTTGCATTATCCAAAGCCCTTATTGCAGAGGGTAAAACCGTACTTCTCATTTCTCCCGAGCCATACAGCGAGCTGTCGGCGTTTTTTGGAGTGAAAGTCCCTACAGAGCAGAGCCTGCAAACGGCAATTCGTACCGGAAACCTCAAGCAGAGCGTGTTCCAGAAGGACGATTCATTTTACTTTTTAGCGGCACCCAGTTGTCACGATTGCTTCGACGACAACTATTCCTCCGAGCAGGTAAAAGCCTTACTCACCCTTGCTCAAACCACCTTCGATACCGTTGTTGTGGACTGCCCCACGGAAATGAACAGTCTCGTTTCGGCTTGGGCGCTGAGCCTTGCAGACAAGGTTCTTTTGTGCATAGGTGGTGAATATCAGGGTGCCATGTGGTACAAGTCAGCAGAACGAGCCATCACCGCCATAAAGCAAAAAACCATATTCGTGGGCATGGAAATAAGTGATGCCTTTGATTATGATGCCCTCTACGATTTCTTGGAGCAAAAGCCCCATTACCGTATACCTCATAAACGGCAAAAAACCTATGACAAAGCCATATCGAAGCTTTTGGAGGTGACTGCAAATTGAGCATTACAGCCTATGAATACCTCTCCATTTTGCAGACGACGGAAAGTAACGGCGAAGCTAAAACTCATGACGTTGATTACATCACCTTGCTTGAAAAAATCCGCGCTACAATTGCGGAGCGACACTCGAAAGAGCTTGCCGCTGCGTTGGACAGCCGTGCCGCCGCCAAAACCTTAAAGGCACTGATTCTCCAATATTGTGTGGAATTCCTTGCCGGCACAGGCTTTGAGCAGGAGCCGCTTGTAGAGAAAATATATCTGGACATGGCCGGACTCGGATTGCTCACAGAATATTTGCAGGACGAAAGCGTGGAGGAAATAAACCTAAACGGCTATGACACAGTAGAAATTATCTACCCCGACCGCACAAAATTTCTCTACGGTTCAGAAGCATTTCCAACACCCACCGCTGCCCTGGACATCGTCAAACGAATGGTACGCATGGGCGGCATGATTTTGGACGTACAGGCACCAAAGGTGGATAGCTATATCGGGGACGGGACCCGAATTTCCGCCATGATTCCGCCTGCCGTTCCGCCGGAGCGTGGCGTTGTGGTGTCCATCCGAAAGCAGAGCCGTAGCAGCATTTCAAGGGCACAGCTCATTGAAAGCGGCGGTGTTTCGGCAGATATGCTGGACTTTCTTGTTCTTTGCCTTTGTAACGGTATTTCCGTGGGGCTTGCAGGTGGTACAGGCAGTGGCAAGACCACAGACCAAGCATTTCTCTTGAACGAATACATTAAATCCAATGACGATTACAACAACCGCGTGTACATCATCGAGGACAGCAGAGAGCTAAACCTTATCGGTTTTGACCGCCTTCACGAGCGACCGGCAAGGGTAATTTACACTACCACCAAGCCTATGCCTAACCCCATCACCATGCGGGACCACATTATAAATGCCCTCCGCTACCATCCGAAATTGATAGTTCCTGCCGAGGTTCGTGACGGTGCGGCATACGAGGCGGCAAGCGCTGGGCAGACAGGTCACACGATTTTGACTGCCTTTCATGCCGATAACGCTGAGGAAGCGTACGCCCGTTTGGTTTCCATGTGCCACTTTGCGAACACAGGACTTTCCGATGAACGCTTACTCGAGATGTGTGTGGGAGCATGGCCCATTATGGTCTACAAAAAACAGCTCAAGGACAACAGTCGAAAATATATGGAGGTTTTTGAAGCAACAGGAGTTGAAAATGGTAAGCTCTGCGGCACTATGCTGTATCGCTTTGTCATCTCGGAAAATGAGCGTGATGAGCATGGCCAAATCGTAAAAGTCCACGGTGAGCACCTCAGGGTGGGCAGCATTTCAGCAAAGCTCTACAACAGATTAAAGGACAACGGCGTAGACGAAAGAGAGCTAAACCGTCTCTATCCCGATGCCGTGAAAGGAGGTGTTTAGACCATGGAAATACTCGTATATTTAACAGTATTTCTCCTGTTGGGGATCGTCAGCATTTTGGCAGTAGGCCAGGGTGAAAACTTCGACCAAGCAATGGCAATAGCAAAAGAAATTAGGGGCAAGAGAAAGGATATGCGGAAGCAAAAAAGCAGCCTAGGCAAACGGCTCTCCAGGCTCAACCGAAAGAGAAAAAACCTCGTGGCACAGGTGCAAATGAGCGAGAACACCTACAG
>JAEWTV010000090.1 GCA_023397675.1 Bacillota bacterium
GGTTGGAGCCTTTCAAGAACCATCTTGTGGTAGGAGCAATTGACCAATCCACAGCATCCCTTACAGTGTAGCACATAGCCCTTGGAGAGGGGCTTTATAAACTACTACTCTATAATACAAGGAGTAATTTCCATGGTCTATAAGCATTTTGGGGCAGCCGTGTACTGCCCTGTAGGCAACCTTATTGATATAACAGATATTAACGCGTTCGCCGCAAGATTCGCGTTTATTGAGAAGCATGTGAAGGTATCAAAGGTGTACCTCGAAACCTACCGCGGCGGAGTCTATATTGAGCGGGAACAGCTTGAGCGTATTATTGCGTTCTTCCACAGCCGCGGCATTGAAACCTCCGGCGGCATCACGACCGATACCATTGAAAACGGCGAGGGCGGATTTTATCCGTTGTGCTATACCAACCCGGAAACGCGCAGGATGCTTACCGAGGTGGTTGAGTTTACCGCGAACCTGTTTGATGAGATTATCCTTGACGATTTCTACTTTACCAACTGCAAATGCGAGCACTGCATTAAAGCGAGGGGAGAACGCTCCTGGGCCGATTTTCGTCTGGCACTGCTCAAGGAGATTTCTGAGAATGTAATTGTGGGCCCAGCCAAGCGCGTAAACCCCAAGGTAACGATGATTATTAAATACCCCAACTGGTACGAGCATTATCAGGAATGCGGCTATAATCTGGAGGATGAACCGAAGATCTTTGATAAAATCTACACCGGCACCGAAACCCGCAACCCCACCTATACCCAGCAGCACCTGCCGAAGTATTTAAGCTACTTTAACGAGCGCTACCTGGAAAACGTTGCGCCCGGGCGCAACGGCGGCGGCTGGTTCGACCCGTACGAATGCACCTATAATCTAACCTCCTATGCCGAGCAGGCCTATCTTACGCTGCTGGCCAGGGCAAAGGAGGCAACGCTCTTCAGTCTTGGTTCTCTGCTGGAATCGCACTTTTCATTATTTATACCGGTGGCGGGTCAGGTATTTGAGGAAATGGACACCCTGCTCGAAAAGCTGGGCAGCCCCATAGGCACCGCCTGTTACCTGCCCTACCACGGCCACGGGGAAGATTATCTGCACAACTATATCGGTATGCTGGGTATTCCTCTGGAGCCAACACCGTATTACCCCGAACATGTAAAAACAATCTTTTTAACCGAGAATGCCGCGAAAGATAAAAACATAATTGAAAAGGTTCAAAAAAGCCTGCTGAACGGTTCGGTAGTGATTGTAACCTCCGGTTTTGTGCGGGCTACTCAGCAGGATTTTTACAGGATCGCCAACATTCATCATACCGGGCGCAAGGCCGTCGTAAGCCGTTTTGCCTACTCCAATGACGGCGGGGTATGCTTCGGCGGCTGTGTAACAGGCGATGCCCCCATGCTGATTCCCCAATTGGAGTACCCCACCAACGATACATGGGAACTGGTAGGCGCATTCGGGGAGGATAACAGCTTTCCGATTCTGGTAAAAACCACCTACGGCAATGGGCGGCTCTTTGTACTCACCATCCCCGACGATTACGGCAATCTGTATAACCTGCCGCGCACGGTGCTTAGGATTATCCGAAAGACAGTTGCCGGTGACAGCCGTGTAATGCTTGACGCGCCGTCTAAGGTGGCGATGTTTATGTACGACAACAACACCTTTGTGCTGCGCAGCTTCCAGCCTTACTACGACAGCGCATTTATCACCGTAAAGGGTGTGTCAGCCGTACTGGAGAATATCATCACCGGTAATAAGCTTTACGGCAATACCGTTTCGGGCAATACCGTGTTTGATATACGGCTTGCTCCGGGGTCAAACCTGCCTCTGCACATATGCGCGGAATAGAACAAATGCTGGTTTTTTTAACAATGCAATTCAGTATAATAGCGAAAATGCCGTACACCGGACAATCGGTTGTACGGCATTTTTTGATTATGAAGGGTTCCTGAGCCGATATGCCGGATTTTCCGTTTTCCTATTGGTTTCCATCCTGTTAAATTCGGTTTTACTATCAAATCGCTAATTTTTACAGTCAATCATGTGTAATTATTAGTGTATAAATTATGTTCAAATTAAGTTAATATATTTATGAAATTAAACAATAAGTCCGCTCTTACACGCAGTTGTTTTGGGCACAAATACATCATGCTCAAAATTCACCAATAAACACTCTTAGATTTGGGGGCATATACATGAAGACTTTGGCGGATTCTCCGGGAAGAATCGTCCACGATTTTAAAACACCAAATAAAAGGCTGAAGCCCGGATTAAAATTGTTTCTGATGGTTTTGCCGTTTCTTGTTTTGGTATTTATATTTTCTTACTTCCCGCTTTACGGCTGGATATATGCGTTTTTTGATTACAGGCCGCCGCTGAAGCTTTCGCAATGCGAATTTGTCGGTTTTAAATGGTTTACCACTTTATTCCGAACTCCTACGCAGATTAAGCAGCTGCTGCAGGTTCTTTTGAACACCTTTGCAATTAGCGGGCTTGGAATCCTTTCTTCATTTTTACCGGTCATGTTCGCCATCTTCTTAACCGAATCACGATCAAAAAAGTTTAAAAACATGGTTCAAACCTTAACCACCATACCGAACTTCATCAGCTGGGTTTTGGTTTATTCCATTGCCTATTCGCTTTTCTGCAATTCCGGCATGGCCAACAGTTTGTTACAGTCCCTGGGGGTGATTGATAATCCCATCAAGTTTCTGGACAGCGATAATTTTACCTGGCTTAAGATGTGCTTATGGAGCCTGTGGAAGTTCACAGGATGGAACGCGATTATGTACCTAGCGGCTATCTCAGGCATTGACCCGGAGCTCTACGAGGCCGCCAGGGTTGACGGTGCAGGGCGATTCAGGCTGATGTGGCATATCACTATCCCCGGTCTGACGCCTACCTTCTTCGTACTGTTGATGCTTTCCATCGCGAACTTTCTTAACAATGGTCTTGATCAGTATTATGTATTCCAAAACTCATTTAACAAGGAACATATTCAGGTGCTGGACCTTTATGTTTATAATATCGGCATGAGCGGTTCCAATGCCTATTCGCTCGCCACCGTTATCAGTATGATGAAGAGTATTGTTAGCGTAACACTGCTTCTGTTTGCCAACAGGCTATCCAAAGCGGTGCGCGGCGAAACGATTATTTAAGCCTTAAGGAAAGGAGCGATATCTATGTCTTTAGACATTGTACATAACAAGAATAAGATTAAGCGAACCCCCGGCGACATCATCTTTTCGGTTATCAACTATACCGTGTTCGTTCTGCTTGCAATCATCTGCATCTACCCGTTTTACTATCTGATTATTAATACCATCAGCGCAAATGACATGAGCGCCAAGGGTCTGATCAACTTTTACCCACAGCAGATTCATTTCAAGAATTACATAGATGTTTTAAAGTTAAAAGGCCTCCCGAATGCCGCGTTGATATCCGTAGCCAGAACTGTTATAGGAACTATCTGCACCGTACTGGCTTCCGCTTTTCTCGGTTTTATGTTTACGCAGCAAAAGATGTGGGGGCGCAAATTCTGGTACCGGTTTTTGATAATCACCATGTACTTTAATGCCGGGCTGATCCCCGTGTTCATTACCTATATCAATCTCGGCTTGAGGAACAATTTTTTAGTATATATCATCCCGTTAATCGTACAGCCCTTCTTTGTGATTCTCGCAAAGACCTATGTTGAATCTATCCCTCCGGCATTGCAGGAAGCGGCGGAGATTGACGGTGCAGGAACCCTGACCATCTTCTTTAAGATTATTCTGCGGGTTTCGACGCCCATACTGGCCACTATTGCCATTTTCGCGGCGGTAAACCAATGGAATGCCTTTCAGGATGTTTTGTTGTATATCACTCAGGATAATCTTCAGCCGCTGCAATTTACACTGTATAAATATATCAATCAGGCCAATTCCCTTGCCCAGTTAATCAGGAACAGCCCCGGTTTAAGCGGCGCGGAGATTGCGGGGCTCGCCACCCGTCAAAACCCCACCTCTGTACGCATGACCGTTTCAGTCATCGTTGTGCTGCCTATCCTGTTTATCTACCCGATTTTCCAAAGATACTTCGTAAAAGGCGTCATGATCGGTTCTGTGAAAGGATAGTATGGTAGTTATTCAGAAGCGGCTTTGCTTCTGTGATATAACTAAAATCATAAGGAGGAATATTGAAATGAGAAAAACTTCGTTAAAACTCTTAGCCTGTCTGCTCGTGATTGCCATAATCGGTACGCTGGCAGCCGGATGCGCCTCTGCACCCGCGGCGCCCTCATCCACGGCATCCTCTGAAGCTGCCTCTGAAGTGGCCTCTTCCGGTACCGCAGCAAAAAACTACGACAAGTTTTTAACGATTGATGTATTCGACAATAAGGCAAACTATCAGGGTATTCAGCCCGGGTGGTATGCGAAGGTTGTTAAAGACAAGTTCAATATGGAGCTGAACATTATTGCCCCAAACGTAGCGGGCGGCAACGATACCCTTTTCCAGACCCGCTCCGCTGCCGGTGAGCTTGGCGACCTTATTATGATCGGTTCAGAGGGCGGCAGGTTGGCCGACTGCGTAAAGGCCGACCTGATGTACGACATCACCGATATGGTGAGCAAGAGCCAAAACCTGATCAATTATCAGGCAGCTATCGATAATATCAAGAGCATGATCAATTCGGATAAGGTTTACGCGATTCCCTCGGAGTGTTCTTTAAGTTCACCGTTAGAGGCCACCGACGGCAATGATCCTACGTTCGGCGTATATCTGCGCTGGGATTATTACAGCGAGCTTGGTTGCCCCGAGATAAATACATTTGAGGATGTTCTTCCTGTTCTCAAGCAGATGCAGGATAAGCATCCCACCAGTGATTCCGGCCAGAAGGCTTACGCGGTTTCAATGTTTAAAGATTGGGACGGCAATACGATGTGCTTAGGGAAGAACCCCGCCGCCTTGTATGGGTATGATCTCGATCAATCGTACTTTACGCTTATCAACCCCGATGGAAAGTCCCAGTATGTTCTGGAGGACAATTCTCTCTACTACAGAGGCTTAAAGTTCTTCTTCCAGGCAAATCAGCTGGGCATTCTGGACCCCGATTCCTCTACCCAGAATTATGATACCTTCGACGCGAAGTATCGGGACGGCGGTGTTTTCTTCGATTTGTGGCCCTGGCATTGTCAGGGGGCTTATAATACACAGGAAAACAAGGCTGCCGGCAAGGGCTTTATGTATGTTCCCGTTAAGGACGTTTCCATTCTGGGCAGAGGGTGCAATACATTAGGCAATAACTATATTATCGGAGTTGGCAGCAAGGCGGAAGACCCCCAGAGAATGGTTGACTTTATCGACTGGCTGTATTCACCCGAAGGCATTATGTACGCTTCCGCACAGACCAACAGCACCTGCGGGCCCGAAGGCTTGACCTGGGAGATGAAGGACAACGAGCCCGCTCTTACCGATTTCGGCAAGAAGGTATTCTCCGGCGACGACAAGGCTGAGATGCCTGCTGAATGGGGCGGCGGCACCTATAAGGACGGTATGTCGCAGTTAAACTACACATCAGTAGTCAACAAAGACATCAACCCTGCAAATAACGCTCCCTATAACTTCATGCTGTGGAGTTCTTATCTTAAGGATAACACCACTCCGCTTGATAAATCCTGGCAGGATGAGATGAAGGCTCTAACCACCATGGAGTATATCAAATCGAATAATCAGTTTGTTGTTGCTGCCAACAATGGATGGATTATTCCTCAGGTTCCTACGGACGTTGACGCCATCAGAACCCAGTGTGCACAGATCATTCGCGACGAATCCTGGAAGATGGTATTTGCGAAGGATGAGGCTGAATTCAATGCGCTCTATAAGGGTATGCAGGATACCGTCAAGGGCCTTGGCGTAGAGCAGGTTCTTAATTGGGAAAAGACAAACATTGTAGAGCCATTGGCAGCACGCTATGAAAAAGCGAAATCCGGCCAATAAAAATACGTAATATCCACTTTGGGGCTGTTGCAAAACAAGCTCAACAAAAAAGGCGAGGCAACCACACAAAAAAGTGTTGGCTACCTCGTCTTTTTGCTTTAGAATTTAGTTGTGAACAAATCTCAAAAGCTCTTAGAGCATAACAAA
>JAEWTV010000015.1 GCA_023397675.1 Bacillota bacterium
ACAATTACAGACCCAATAGGAGGGCAATTGGACTGCCAGCCCAATGATTATGCTTTTTTGATATTTTTATTAGCTTAAAAAATATTACGGATTTATATGCCTGACTTATATTCAGATGATTTTGCCGTATAAAATGGGAGATATATAAGCGTTGAGGCGTTTATAGGGTTTTTTTCGCAGATGACGATAGAGTCTGAAAAAAAGGTGGTTAATTCTTCCCCCGCCGAAAAGAAATTATAGCTATAACGAGGCTACAGTAAGAACTCGTAAAACTACTGTTCGGCTTGGGCGGTGTCTTATAACCGCCCTTTTTATTGGGGAGTCGTTCAACGGTAGGACAGTCGGCTTTGACCCGACAAACGCTGGGCCGGCACCAGCCTTCCCAACCATTTTGTCGAAAGACAAAACATAAATTAAAATGATGAAAAGGAGAAATTTTATGAAGAAAATTATTTCTGTAATTCTTAGTGTGCTTATGGTAATGGCACTTGGTATCAATGCTTTTGCACTGACCGCACTTGAGCTTAAGCCAGGCGTGCCTACTGTGCAGAACAAGGTCATACTTGAAGATTATTGCGATTTTTATGAGAGTGGCGAAAATACCTTCATTGCTCAGAGTAACGATGGCGGTAAGTTCTATGTTCCGATTTGCTATGATTACAAAGAACTTAAAAATATTGAACTTATTGCGTCTGGAATGACTGCGCGCCTTGTAGATTTCAATCCTGAAACTATGGAATATCCTGGCTATTATCCTACTTATTGTTTGCTCGAAGCAAGACAGCCTATGAACGATCCTAGCACTAAAGGTCTGACTTGGGAAGATGCAAAAGAAATGGCTAAAACCCTCGCAAAGCAGAATAAGAAAACCTATCAAATTGTTCCTGAGCAGTATCTGTATATTGCAGAATTTACTGTAAATGCTAACTATGGTGCTTCTTTTGTTGAGGGCAGTTTTGAAATTAGAGCTATTGATGTAGAAAGTGGCAAACATCTTTCTACTGGTAAACAGACTGTAATTCGTGATGTCGTATTTTTTGATTATGAAAATGTAAAGTCCGCGGTTAAGTATGATTATGCGCTGAAACTCGGTGATAAAGGTTATTCTGATTATAATAGTTATAAAGAAGGTTATCTTGGTGCCGATGTTGATCATGGTGCAACTTGCATTTCAAAGTCCGCATTTAGAGCAATTGCAGGAAACAAACTTTCTATTGAACTTAATCCAACTGATAAACTTGTTATGAGTGTTGTTGAAGGTCAGAATAGTATTAATCTTTCTAACTATTTTAATGTAGATAATAAAGCAAAAACTATTAAATTTGGTTTCTATGGCTCGCCCATTATCGCTGGTAGCTATTCTTATGAGGTAAATCTGGGTAAAAATGTTTATGACCTTGCTGAGTTCTTTAATCTTAGAATGAATGAAACTGATGTATATACTTTCTATGTAAAGAAAGATGGAAAAGTTATAGATAGCTTTGTAGTAGATTATGCTAAACAGCATTCCTATGATGATATTGTGCTGAAAATTACTGGAAAAGATTCTGCTTTGACTTCTTATGAGCTGACTATTGACGGTTCTCAGGTAGCTGAAAATAAGACTCCTTCTACTTCCACTTCTAAACCCGTGAGTGGCGAAGTAAATCCTAATACTGGTGCAGAAGTTATTTTTGAGCACGCTATTTTTAAAGTATTTCAAGGCAATACTTTTGTTGAACTCTATTAAGTTTTAATAGTTTAATTCTCAAGGAGCAGTAAATCTTTATATTTACTGCTCTATTTTTTTACTTAAATTTAGAGCATAAGCCAGGAAGCGACGCATAAAATTTGACTTTTCTTTGGACTTATGCTATAATTATTTTATAAAATATTGAAAAGGAGTCGTTTAATTGAGTAGAGCAACAAAAATATTTTTTGCTGTTATCTTAACTCTGCTGTGCATCCGTTGCTGTTCTGTTGAGACCTCGGCCGCAACAACTAACATCATAGATAGAACAGCTAAACTTATTCCGAAACAAAAAGAAATTGTAATTACATTAAAAGAATCAGGATATTCTATGTTTTCAGATGAAATTGAAGTTTTAGTTTCTAATGAAGACCGCGAAAACATTTTAGCTTTAGCTGACGAGCATAAGGCTGATATTGAATGTTTAGCAAAAATTATATGGCTTGAAGGCGGAGGAGAATCAATTGAATATCAATCCGCTGTAGCTTGGACAGTCTTTAATCATCTTGATTTAGGTGATTGGGGAGACACACTTACGGATGTTATAACCTATCCTGGGCACTTCGCTTGGGACAAAGATGCACCAGTTAATGACCTTCAACTTAAATTAGCTCAAGATATTTTTATGCGATGGGCACTTGAAAAAGCGGGCTATCTTGATGTTGGTAGAACGCTCCCCGCCGACTTTATTTATTTTTGGGCTAATTCCAAAGGCGAATGTAGATTTAATACGGTGTATGGAGTTAAAGAAGGAGCATGGGATTGGTCCTTGCCATCCCCTTATGAAAATTGGCAGAAGAACAATTGAGTTCTTCTGTCTTTTTTTTACTTAGAGTTAGAGAGGTGAGAAAATGGCAAAAGTTGAAAAAGGAGCAAAAGGCGGAAGTTTAACTGTCTTAGGAAGGAAAGGAAAGGTTGGAACTTTTTCTTATATGGATGATGATGAATTAGGGAATTATGTTTATTATCGTAATTTAGAGCAAAACCCAAATAAATTTGCTCAACATTTAGGAAAACAAATTAATGCTAAACTTCATGATTATATATCCTATGCAAATACCGGAAATGGAAAAAATAAAGGAAAAAGTGCTTCTGTAATTGCTTTGCGGGCGCTAGCTGAACAAGAAATGGCAAAAGAAGAAGCCTTTTTAACTTTTACTTTTGGTTCTGATTATAGTTTGTCTTTTTAGAAAACTCTTGAGCGTTTTAAAGGACAAAATTTTAGCAATATTTTAACAGTCTTGTTTAATGAAAAATTCGCTTTTGAAGATGATTTGCGACGGCTTAGAAAGTAGCTTCAACACTATGGACCAGATTCACCATTTACCCCTAATATTTCACGCCTTTTTGCTGATTATTTACATAAGGCAATTGTCCAATATATTAGGCAAATTACTAACAATTTGGATATAAAAAAAGGTGGTTAGTGGATTACACAACAAGTAGAAAAAAATTGGCCATAGATTGTCGAAAATGGACTGCGACTTATGTTAAATGCAAGTGCGATTAAAGGAGACGGCGATAAAACTTATTTGCATATTCTTAAAGAATTAGAAGCTCAAGGCCCAATATAGAATAG